>CAYHJO010000119.1:0-12942 GCA_964356715.1 uncultured Turneriella sp.
TTCCGATCTGGGGGTATCGGATCGCGGCGTTTTCAGACATGTTTGGTTTTCCGGTAATTCTATGCCATTTTTTCCGGCGGAATCACATACGAATCATCGGCAGTTTTGTTCTTCTTCGTGCGCTCTTTATCTGTTTCCGCTCGTGTGATTACACGCGCCTTTTCACCGGCTTCTATCATCTCGCGCGTAATGATCACTTCGTCGACGCCTATCATCGTAGGGATTTCGAACATCAGATCCATCATCGCATCTTCGACGATTGAGCGTAAACCGCGGGCACCCGTCTCGCGTTTCAGAGCCTTGGCCGCAATCGCGTGGATAGCCCCCTCTTCAAAAGTGAGCTTGATTCCTTCGAGATCAAAGATCTTTTTGTATTGTTTGACAAGCGCATTGCGTGGCTCGGTCAGAATCTTGACCATGGTCGCTTCGTCGAGATTCTCGAGCGAACGGATGATCGGCAGACGCCCGATGAATTCCGGAATCAGGCCGTATTTCATCAGATCGTCGGGATTTACCTGGCGCAGATATTCGGCCGCCTGGTCTTTGCGCTTCGGCGCCTGAAAATCAAAACCGAGCGACGATTTTTCCACGCGGCGGCTGATGATCTTATCGAGGCCCTCAAACGCGCCGCCGCAGATAAAGAGAATATTGCGCGTGTCCATCTGGATAAAATCCTGATGCGGATGTTTGCGCCCACCCACGGGCGGCACACTTGCGACAGTGCCTTCGATGATCTTGAGCAGCGCCTGCTGCACACCCTCACCGGAAACGTCGCGCGTGATCGACGGATTATCTGATTTGCGCGCAATCTTGTCGATTTCGTCGATATAGATTATGCCGGTCTGCGCCTTTTCGACGTTGGCGTCGGAGTTCTGGTAGAGTCGCAGCAGAATATTTTCGACATCCTCACCGACGTAGCCTGCCTCGGTCAGCGCCGTGGCGTCGACAAGCGCACAAGGCACCTGTAAAATGCGGGCAAGCGTCTGCGCGAGAAAAGTTTTGCCGGAACCGGTGGGGCCAATCAGTAAAATGTTGGATTTATCGATTTCGACGCCTTCCTGATCGGCCGCGTCATGCTTACGCAGAAATTTTCCGCCCTGCTTCGCCGTCTGGTCTTTTTCATACTGCAGGCGCTTGTAGTGGTTGTACACAGCCACCGAAAGCGCACGTTTCGCTGCGTCCTGACCGATCACATACTCGTCGAGAATCTTCTTGATTTCGGCCGGCTTTGGCAGCTTCTGCACGGTCGCCGGCGTTGCCTGCTTTTCGAGGTCGTCGGCGAGAATGCCGTTGCACAACAGCACGCATTCGTCGCAGATATGCACGCCGGGCCCGGCGATCAGGCGGTTAACTTTTGCCTGTTCTTTCCCGCAAAACGAACAGTGGTTCCCGGAATCGTATGACCGCTTTTCTGCCATGTAACCTCTTAATTATCGTTTAACTGGCGATTTCTTTGGAGGCATTTTCATTGCGGCCCGATATGACATAGTCTATCAGCCCCCATTTCACCGCCTCGGCGCCGTCCATATAGAGATCGCGCTCGGTTTCGTTCTCGATTTTTTCGAGCGTCTGTCCGGTGTGCTTCTGGTAGAGGCCGTTCAGCGTATCGCGTATGCGCAGCACCTCGCGCGCCTGAATTTCAATGTCAGACGCCTGGCCCGAGGCGCCGCCCATCGGCTGGTGCAGCAGAATGCGCGAATGCGGTAGTGCCGAACGTTTGCCTTTGGTGCCAGCAGCAAGAATCAGCGCCGCAATGTTCGACGCCTGACCGGTGCACACCGTGCGCACCTGTGGCCTGATCAGCTGCATGGTGTCGTAGATGGCAAGACCCGACGACACGTAGCCGCCCGGTGAGTTAATGTAGAGGTAGATATCTTTTTCGGGATCTTCAGATTCGAGAAAAAGCAACTGCGCAATCACCACATTGGCGTAGGCATCGTCGAGGGGAAATCCCATGAAAATGATACGGTCTTTTAATAACCGTGAGTAGATATCATAGTGCCGCTCACCGCGGTTCGTCTGCTCAATTACAATTGGTGCGTATGCCATAAATCTCCTGAATTTTGCGGTTGCGTATGCACGTGAGCCATGTCGCGTGCACTACTCAGCCTGATTTGTCCGTCAGCTCGTCCACCACAGTATGCATAATTCTCTCACCCACGCCCAATCTTTCTCGGAAATACGCCGACATACTGGCGCCAACTGCGCGACGGTTTTTCCACAGGTATTCCACATGCCCCGCGAATTCATTTGCTTCCGCGTTTTGCGCCACCCGCAAAACGCCCGCGCGGGCAAGGTCCGTCGCCTCTGCCGAATTGGCAATCGCCGGCCCCGTGATCGACGGCACGCCCGCAATAGCGGCTTCAATCACACTGTGTACCGATCCCTGAAAGCCGCCGCCGATATAGGCGACATCCGCGAGCGGATAGAGATACGCAAGCAAACCAAATCTGTCAACGACGAGCAGATCCCACTCTGCTTTGCCGCCTGCACTCAGCCGCGCGGAACGCAAACCCGCATCGCTGCATTTTTTCAGAATGCGCAAAATATTTTCTTCTTTTAAATGATGCGGTGCCAGAATCACGCGCAGCGATTTCCCGCCGAGTTTTCGCTGCGTAAGCAAAAAATCGATCAGCATGCCTTCAGATGCCGCATACGTGGAGCCGCCGACGATCACCGTTTTGCCCCTGAGCTGAGTTGAGATCGCGGCTAAATGTTTTTTCTCACCTTTGCTTTCCTTAAGTCTCTCGGCAATCGCGTCAAAACGCGTGTCTCCCGCAACGACGACATTATGCGGTGAAATTTTTCTCAATCGCCCGGCGTGTTCTTCATTAACGGCGAATATCCGGCGCATCGGGGCGTAAACGCCTTGCAAAAAGTAGCGCCACGGAAAGCGGTAGCGCCGCGATTTTTCCGGCAACGTTGCACTCACGAGGTAGACCGGAACACCCGCGCGCACCGCTGCGAGAACCTGGTTCGGCCAGGCGTCATATTTGCCGATGATCAGAGCCGCCGGCCGCATGGTCTGCACCAGCTTCTGCATACGCCAGCGAAAATCAAACGGCAGCGCGAACAAAAGATCCGGTATCGTATCGTTCTTGCGCGTGCGATAGGTGCTGTCGGAAAAATAACTGAACGAGAAGAAAAAATGCGGGTGCTTTCGGCGCATCGCGATCGCGACGGCGCGCACCTGCTCAAATTCACCGGCAGACGAGGCGTGGAACCAAATATGCTGCTTGCCCTGCGCTGCGGAAAAATCGGGCAACGTCTTTCTCAGTTCAAAATTCAGCTTTAGCCGGCTGTGGAAACGCGCCGCGAGCCACAGCAGCGGATACGCAGCCAGCAGCAAAAGATTGTAGATGAACATCAGTGACGAACCTCGAAAGGTAACGGCAGCGCGGCACCGGTTTCGAGATTGCGGCTACTGACTAAATCAACCCGGCTCAAGACCGGCCCTGCATGCAGAATTTCTTCGAACGCCTGGAGCTGATCTCCGCTGCCCTGCTCCTCGGCTTCGACGTTGCCATCGGGCAGATTTCTCACCCAGCCTGAAAGTTTCAGCGCCCGCGCTTTTTCTGCCGTAAACTGGCGGAAGCCCACACCCTGCACACGGCCTGACACGACATAATGCCGGCGCATGTCAATGCAGCCCGTTGCCGAGAAGCCCCTTGGGCGCGGCGTGATGTCCACCAAAGCTGATTTGATTCGCCGCAGCGAGCCGCAACGCGTTCGCGAGAATCTTGCTGCGTGCCTTATCGATGCTGTCGAGGCGTGTGGTTTTGATTTCGCTCATCGCCTGCGCTATGAGGCCCGCGCGCTTCACCGGCAGCTTTCCCAGCAGCGACTTGCGTTGCGACTGATCGACGGCCTTCAGCGCGCGTGCCCACAGCTGTTCGTCGGGCATTGAGCTGAACAGGTGGCGAAAATCGCGCGCGTTGAGATGTATCAGATCCTCGAATGTATAACGATGTTTTTCGAGAGTGCGCGCCAACTGCTGGTCGTGCTCGGCCACTTCGCGCGTTATGCGATCCGCCTCGTCAGCGCCGAGCAGCTTCAGGATTTCATTCACGTGTTTAACACCGTCGATACGGCCTTCAGCCGCAGTCGTCGGGATCACGGCAACTTTTTCAGAGATCTTTTTCCCAAGCGCGAGCAGCACCTCGCCGCTGACATGGCGCTCCATTGCCATCGAGCGCACGATTTCACCGCGGCGCAGTTCGGGCATTGCGCGTAATACGCGCGATGCAAATTTCTGACTAAATTGCAGCAAGGCCATCGCGGCAATAATGGCAGATTCGGCGGCGAGCACCTCGGCCACAGCGAGCGGTTCCCGCTGTTCCAGTTCGGCGAACAGTGTTTTCAGTTCGCGCAGCTCTCTGAGCTGGCGCAGCCGCGCAATTTTCTGCTCGTCTTTTTCGGGCAGAAAATCTTCTGCCTGCCAGACCGGTTCATCGGCAGACGGTTGCGCACCGGAAGACCTGGGTTCCGGGGTCAGCAGTTCCAGCAGACGCGCCTTCTGCTGATAACCCAGCGATGAAAACAACTGAGCCCGCGCAGCTTCAGGCATACTCTGGTAGACACTGAGAAATTCTTCGCGAGTCAGCGGGCGCTTGAGGGCCGTTGGGATACTTTCTGTATTATGTCTCTTCTTTCGGCCCGAAAACAGGTTCGCCAACGACGAAAGGAAGAATGCCATATGCTTTATTTGAGAGCGTCTTCTTCTGAGGGATAAATATCGAACATGTCCATGAGTTCGACGACTTCAAAAATCTTTTTCACCGCAACGTTCATGTTGCAGAGTTTCATTTTGCGGCTTTTGCTTTTAAGATGGCGCATCAGCGCAACCAGCACTCTGAGTCCGCTCGATGACATGTATTCGATACCTTCAAGGTTCAGAATAAAATCGGCTTCGGGGTTTTTTTCGCTCAGCAGCATCAGGTCTTTTTCAATTTCACCGCTGATGTGGACATCGAGCCGGCCTTTCAGGTACGCGACAATGTAATTACCGACTTCTTTGGTTCTGAGCATCTTACGCCTTTACTTCCTTGACAAGCCTCGTAACGTTGAGTCGTCGCCGTGCGCTGTAAACAATTTTATCGACCAATTTTCGGATCAAAAATACGCCATAACCGCCCTTTCTGACACCCGCAAGGTTCTTATGTATATCCGGCTCTGCCACGGTTTGCATATCAAACGAACTTCCCGAGTCGAAAAATGTCGCTGTCACACGGTTCTTGCAGCAATTGAGCGCCAGTACAAAGTGCGGCTTGGCACCCTTGCCACCATAGGCGTGCTGCACGATGTTGGTCGCGGCCTCGTCGCAGGCCAGCACCAGATCAGCTTTGGGGCTGCCGGCGACTCCATTGGCGAGCAAGGTGCCTTCGACAAAGTCGTGCACCTGAGGGATTGCCGAAGGCAGCGCAATAAATTCTTTTTTTATGCGGCTCATTTCAGCACCTTAATGATCATCAGCGTGAAATCGTCGTATTGCGCTTCACTGCCGGCAAATGTTTTCACTTCACGGAAAATCTTCTTTGCCAGCTGGTCAGAAGACAGCAGCATATTGTCACTGATAATTCTGCAGAAGCGGTCAAAACCGAATTCTTCTTTGCGCTCATTGATTGCCTCGACGACACCGTCGGTATAGAGTATCAGCAGATCGCCTTCGTTGAGAAATGCCCGACCCTCGCCAAAGGGACCGTGTAACTGCGAATCCACGACACCCAGTGGCCGCCCCTTCGTCCCGAGTTTTTCAAAAGTCCGCGTATCGTGGCGGAATATCAGCTGCTCGTTATGGCCGGCCGATGCGTAAAACAGTTCGTGGTTCGGTGCGTTAAAAAACGCATAGAACAGCGTGACAAACATGCCCGACTGGCTGTCCTGATATATGAGATCGTTGGCCTTGTAGAGAACGTCGGCCGGGGTTTTTATTTCGCGACCGTACGTGCGGATGATCGAACTCGTCACGGCCATAAACAGCGCAGCCGGCAGACTCTTTCCGCTCACGTCTGCCACGGAAAAGACGTACTGGTCGCCGTCGAAAGCCAGCAGGTCATAAAAATCTCCGCCCATGAGTTTAGCCGGCTCGGAGATCACGCCGAGGTCGAACCATGCGGATTTCTGGAAATGCGACGGCAGAATCGATTTCTGGATGCTCGAAGTAATTTCGAGCTCCTTTTCGTACGAGCGCTTCTGCAGCATTTCATTGAGCAGCCGGAAGTTCTGGATGCTACGCGTTATCTGGCTCGCAATGGTCGAAACCAGACGCAAATCATCATCGTTAAAGTCTTTGCCCGTCGGTGATTGCCGGTCGGAAATATTCAGCACGCCGTAGATATCTTGTCCGTGCATCAGCGGCTGAATGATACATCCGCCCGTATGGTAACGCTCGACGTCCCGGAATACCGCATAGGGGGATTTCTCCAGTGAATTGGTGTAAATGAGCTTGCGATCCTGGTAAGCCTTTCCCGCCAGCGATTTTTCGAGCGACACGAACGTACGTTCGAACGGCGAAAGGTCGAGACCAAAGTGGGAGACAATTTCGAGCGCGTCATGGTCAGCCGCGTAGATCATGATCGAAACCCGGTCTGCCTGCATTTCATCGGCAATGATGCGCACGATCGAATCGAACAGGTCTTTCTCATTGAGCGTCGACATCAGCACTTTGCCGATTTCGTGCAGGCTCGAGAGTTCGTGCACTTTTTTCTTTAGTTCGCGGTTGATATCTTTCAGTGAATCGATGAGCTCGCGATTGTGAATCGCCAGCGCCGCCTGTTCTGAAAACGTGTTGAACAGTTCGAGATCTTTTTCGGTAAATTCAGTGCGCCCGATGGAATTGATGACTTCGATGACGCCGATGATGCGGTTTCTCACCATCAGCGGGGTCGCGATCAGGTTATTGGTGACAAAATTGATCTTTTCATCGGCCTGTTTGTAGACACGTTCGTCGTTTTGTGCGTCGTTGACCACGAGTGGTTTGCAGGTTTCGGCGACGATACCGGCGATGCCAACCCCCATCGGTATGCGGATTTCCTTGAGGTCGCGTTCCTTTTCACCGGATATGATATTGAAAAAAAGCTCGTTCGTTTTGCGGTCGATCAGCATCAGCGACGAAGCTTCGGCTTTGAGTACGATTTTTGCCGAATCCATAATCGATTCGAGCAGGCTATTGAGGTCGAGAGTCGAGTTGATCATTTTCGATACTTTGATCATCTCGGAGAGCAAAAAGTTATTCTCGATGTTCTTGCGGTAGAGATACAGATTCTCAAACACCGTCACAAGGTTGCTGCTAAACTTCACCAGCAGCGTCATTTTATCGGGGGATGAGATGCAGTTGGCGAGCATGCGCGCAAATGTGCGGCTAAACGTTGCAGCCAGACTCAGGTCTTCTTCGTTAAAATTTTCTTCACCCAGCTTCGTCGCCCATAGCAGCGCTCCCAGCACAACCTTACCGTCGGCAATCAGCGGCGAAGCCAGATACGAAGTTTCGGCCTCACCCATCGTCACCTGCAAACGGCTGAATAGCTGTTGCCGATTTTCGATAATCAGCGTCTCGCACTCGGCGAGGCTCTTCTGCATGATGTTTTTTTCCAGAGCGGTCAGTCCGCGCCGCGCGATGCGGTAGGTCTTAACACCCTGGCCGGTTTTGAGTGCGAGAAAACAGTTTTCCGCGTGCATCAATCCGCAGGCGGCTTTGAGAATGTACTGCGCAGCCTTGTTGAGCTCGTCTGTAGTCTCGATATACTGCCGGTTGCCGTCGTTTTTCAGAAGCAGGTTAGCGGAGTTGACCAGGCTGACAGAATGAGCGGCTTCCATGCTAGTTCCGGTATAAAAAATAGAGCGGGCGTGTCGAGGCTTGCTTGCCCTTAAGGCTTTTAAAGGCAGCAAGATATGCGTCTTCCACGGGCATCTTGCGGACGACCATATTTTCCACCACGACGTGCGCAAATGCCGCAAAGGCGGCGTAAGATTCGGTTGTATCGGAAAACAGATGGTAACCCCTGGTATTAATTTTGGGTAACGAGGAGAGCGCCATGCCCTCGGAGTAGATTTGCAGCACTCCTCCCGCCTTGTGGAACGGTGGCTTAACTACTATCGTCGCTTTGCCCGGCTTGCGGGCATTACCCCATTGCGCGATCAGCGAGGCATAAAGCGTATCATTCACGGGCGAAGCGAATGAAATATTTTCCGCCTGCGCGGTAAGCTGCGTATCAGGCGTGGGATTAACCGCGCTCACGAGAATTGCGTCGCGACCGGGGTACAGTTTTCTCTGCTGTAACGGGCCCCCGCGGCCGTTGAATAAAAGATAACGCGCATCCGCAGGTGCAGACAGGCCGTCTTGCAGCTTTGCCTCCGCAAGATTTTCAAATACAGCGCGCTGGCCATCGAAGCGCCAGCGATAGATCTCCGAAGGGAACAGTTCGGCGTAACCGAACAAGCCCGAAGACAATGTATTCTTCTGCCGCATATCGGTTTTGACGCCCTGCGATTCGAGCAGCAATTTCAGCGCTGCGTCCTGGTCGCCGGATGAAAGATAGTGTTTGATGAGCAGGGTACAGGAAACCGCAGGGCAATGCACATCGCTACCCGCGAGTGAAATTGCCCGCAGGTGTTGCGTCAGCTCGCGCTCGATCGCCAGATTGACCGGCATGCCGGTGGCCTGCATCTGCTCCAGCTGCGATGGCTTTGCAGCCTGCACTGTCAGCGCCAGGCGCAGCAGCAGATTCCTGACTGTAACGACCCCGGAACTCCCGCTTTGGTCCTGTGCCTCGGCGCGCAGCGCGGCGGCGCCGAGGTTGAATACCGCTTGCGAATCGGCGAGCAACAGATAAAATTCTTTCGCCTGCGCATTCACCGCTCGCTGCGCCGCTGCAGTACCGAAGGAAAACAGCTGGGCGGCAATTGTCCTGCAATCGGCCAGCTCGCATTTTCGCTGCGCCAGAGTCCGCATAAGCGACAGCGCCAGTAAATTATCAAGCGTTTCCGTATTTGCCTGCGAAAACACGCGCTGGCTGTAAGCCAGCGCATCGCTGACGAATCCGCCTTCGAGCAATTGCGTCGCATGGTCGGCGAAAACCTGCCGCTGGTTTTCGGCTGTTTTTTGTGCACCCGGTCGCGCTGACACCCAGCGAGTGATGCGCTGTATATCGCGCAGCGACGAACGGTCTGCACTGCTGTCGCGCCCGCATGAGTTTGCGACCAGACGGTATTCGACTGCCTGCGCCGCGGCCCTGCAGATCTCATTGATCAGCAACCCATTATTCAGTTCTTTGGCTATAGCGCTCGTGAGCCGGCTGTGCCCTGCGTCCCTGTCGCTATCCCAGGCGAAGCGCGATTGCAGCAGATTCAGATTACCTTCTGAAAGGCTCCGCAGCTGCATAAGCGCATCGTACTCGACGCGGTTTTTCGCTATGGTTTTCCGCAGATCAGGATTTTCACCGATCAGTTTTGTCAGCTGCGTATATTCGCCGGCACGCAGCAACATGCGTGCATAGAATTCGCGCCGCTCGGCACTGTCTTTTGCCGCGGCGGCCACGGCATCCATATGCGGTTGCGCATCCTGTCTTTGGCCCAGCATCAGATGCAGAGTCCCTGCCTGGTACTGAAAATAACTGTCCTGCGGGAATAACGAAACCGCATCTTCGGCATACGACGCCGCCTCATCGATCACGCGCGCGGCGCGCGAACCATTGATTTTGCGCACGTAAATATTGCGTTGAATAGTCGCCGTGCCCGCCGGTAATTTGTGCGCCCCGCCGCTCAACGCTACCGAGTTGCCGGTGATCATACCACCGGAAGACGGTAATCCTTCGGTCAGGTATGTTTCAATCGCTGCCTTGGCCTGTTTGCGCGGCGCCAGAGTATGATAGACCTGGCCCGCGCCCATCGCCGAAAAAAACAGATCGACCGACAGGGCATACCGGAAATCATCCGCGGCCTGCAGTTTTTCCCGCGACTGCCGCGACGCAACGACAAAATTCGGATTGCTGCGCAGATTAAAAAGAGTGGCGGGCGTCAGTTGCGCATTATCGACCAGAATGCTTTTGCGCGCGAGATCGGCTTCGTAGTCGATAATATTGCGGTGCATCGGCAATTTTGCGATATCTGCCTGTACGCGTGCGCGGGTGAGCAGCTGTGACGAAGCATAATCCACCTCGTTACCCGTCGAAAAACTCAGCAATGAGCCGCCCCTGGACAGTTGCAACAGATTCCGTTTTGCGAGATCGGGGTTGTTGGAAAAGTTAATTGCGGCGCGCAGCGAAGTCTGCAGTGAAAAAGATCTGAAATCCCCGTCGGCGACCACCTGCGTAAGAATCTGGGGCGAGATCACAAGCATTGCCGGCTTTTTTTTCTGCAGCCAGTTTTTCATCTCGGTTTGCGCCGCGGCCTCGTTTGTCGGGAAGAATTTATCAAAACGCCATTCGGCACCTTTGGTGCCTGGGCCCGAGGACAGGTAGATGACGTAGGTCTGATCGCCGGGCTTCAGCGCGTAGGCAATCCCCCGGGTGGAGATGCTTGCCAGCTCCGCATCGGTAATACCGGGCGCGAAGAAGGTATCGTAGCGGTAGTCCAGCCGGTCCGCTTCGCGCAGTTTGCGGCGCAACGCCGCTGTTGCCACCTCAAGGTCAATCAGCTCTTTTTCGGGAACCTGCACTGATTGGCGGGTCAGACGACCATTACGGATGCGGATATTGAGCAATTGCCGTTTCTGTTCGGCGATCAGCAGCTGACCAAACAAAGATTCCTTTTCCCCAAACAGCACAAGATCGTCGAAATACATCTGCAGCGCGAGCTGCTGTCGTTTGAGGTCCTCGAGCCTGATCGCCTGCAGAAAATTACCGGCGCGGATCGCCTTTTCAATGACGATGTTGCAGATGCGCTCGAACAGGTCCGTGTTTTCTCTCAGAAATCCGGGGTTCGCGGAAAAATAAGCGATCAGGTTTTCATAAGCGGCGGAGCCAAGCTGACCTCCGATCTGCGCGTCTTCGTAGACTCTGTGCAAGCGGTATGTCGCAACGACATATTCGAGCTGCGCGCGGAATTCCTGGCTCTTTTCCTGAATTTCCCTGAGCTCGGCGATAGATTCCTCAAATAAATCCATCTCTTGCAGAATTTTCGCGCGATTCATCGCCAGCTTCAGGCGCAATCCGTTGTTTTTCGCGTCGGGCTCAAAAATGCGATCCACATCCGCCAGAGTTTCTTTTGTGTAGCCGCGGAAGTATTTGAGCGCCGCGGTAAAACGCGAAAAATCCGCCTGCTTGCGCTGGATGAACTGTTCGTAAGGCTCTTCTTTCGCTTCAAATCTGCCGCGGAAGTCTGCGAGCTCTGCTTCGTGCGCGCGGTTGAGCCCTTCAAAATACAGCAACGTCTGCTGTTCAGCGCGCACAGCCGCCGTAATACGTTTTGTGTCGTCTTCCGACAGGTCTGTTTTGCCCGGATCTCCCTTCTTTTTGATCTGCGCGCGCTCAGCGTCGAGGCGTTCGTCGAGTATTTTCTGCACGTATTCGCGCACTTCTCCGGCTTCGCGGCCGGCGATGCTGATCTTTTCGCTCAGCGGCTGGCTGTCGGCTTCAAGCTTTCGCAGCTTGCACAGTTGAATATTTTTTCTAAGCGGCAGAATCGCAGCCGCGTTGCCCGATTTTTCGGCGGCTTTCAGCGCCTTGCCGTATAAATCGCGCGCGGCATCCCAGTTCTTCAGCATGAACTCTAGTTCTGCGCGACGGCTGACCGCGGCACTCAGCGTTTCTGCGCCATGTTTGGTGCTGTCCTTTTCAGCGTATTCGACCAGTTGCCCCAACGACTCTGAAGCCTCGTGCAGCAGACCCTTGTTCCGGTAGATTTCTGCGCGCATCGAATGCAGCAGCTGGTAGCGATTGACGGTCGGCAGATCGAACGCGAGATGATTGTCGCCGATATAGACGTCGTCGTACGAAAGTTTGTAGACCAGGCCGACCAGCCAGCTCCAGGGTTCGTACACCCAGAACCATTTGATCCGCAGCTTAAATTTGGGAATGGCGACCTCGGGCTCTTTGGCGAGTGCTACTTCGGCCTTTGATGTCGCGTCCAGCGCATTCACGAAATCGCTCTGCCGCAGCTGCAGTCGTGCCAGTTCGAGGTGAATCATTGCCACCGGAGTCTCCGCAGCGACCAACTGTCGTTCGTTCAGAATCGTGCGGTTATACGCGATCGCTGCCGGAATATTCTGGGAATATTCCGCGTTGAGTGCAAAAGTTTTATACGCGATTTCGCGGCGTCCCTGGTTAATCTTCTGCAGATCTGCATTGACGCCGTTAATCGGATAACGTGCATTGAGATTATCTTCTACGTACTGGAGGTACCGCGATGCCGCGTCGTTCTTTCCGCTGAAATACAGCGATCTGCCGAAATGGTAGTAGAACATCATCTGCTGCTCGGGGTTTTCAAATCTGAAATTGGGATTTCCTTTCGCGTCGAGAATCGACGCATAGTGTTCTTCGGCCTGGCTATAGTTATTCAGCAAAAAATAGTTGTTTGCAATGTTCAGATGAAAACTGTTGCGTATGCGCGGTGAACCAGATTGACCGAACAGCGCCAGAGTTTTCTGGTAGAGGCGGATGTTTTTTTCGAACAGATAATCCGGAAAATAGGTACGGTAGAGCGACTCAAAGACCTCACGATCTTTCTTGCCCGAAGATCTCTCCAGGACGACTTCGCGTTTTTCATCGATAAACTGGTACATCCAGCCCAGCATGATATACGCGTCGGCAAACCGCGCATTGGCAAAAAAACACCAGTTGAGATCGATTTCAGCCTTGCGGAAATCCTCAAAGACCTGTTTTTTTTCGGATGTCGACAGACCGTCGGCTTCCGCGGCCAGGTGTCGCTGTATGCCCAGCTGTGAGCGCAAAAAACCACGGCCGAAAATAAACTCAGAGACAAGAAAGCGCCGTGCCAGATCGATGC
>CAYHJO010000120.1:0-12932 GCA_964356715.1 uncultured Turneriella sp.
GGTGCAGCGACGATCACGGGTTTTGTCTTCGTGCGGCCTGATACCGCCCAGGGGGCGATGCCGTCGGGAGTACTCAAAAGATTGCCGCCGCTGTTTTTGATGCCGGCGGCCACTTCGTTGAGCTCCAGCCCCAGGGTGAAGTGTTTGCCTTCGGCCCATACCACGCCGACGCGCACATCGTTGTCGGTCTCCATCTGCTCATAGGCTGCGCTGAGTTCGCGCAGCATTGCGGTGTTGAACGCGTTATTGTCTTTGGCGCGGTTGAAGGCGATGACGAGCACGTGACCGCGTTTTTCGGTCTGGATGAATTCTGCCATGGCTGCTTGTAGTGAGCGTTACAGCCGGGTCAAGAATTTCAGAAAGCGGGTGGCTCGGGATTTCCATAACAGCAAATGCGTGCCAATCTTGCGACGATAGCTCGGAAAATCCATAGCTACAAACGGCTGCCAGACTTATGTCGCATGTCTGCTATGGAAAACCATAACCAGCCAAAGTTTGCGGCGCGAGATCGGGCGTTGCTATGAAAATCCATAGCAGACAGGGCTACCTTAGAAAAATCTCGCGCCCCAGATACTTACTGTACTCAGACCATGCCTGTTCGCCGCCGCGCGCTTCGTTGTTGCGCCGCAGATCGTGGAAGATGAATTGTGTCGAATCGATCGCATCGGCTGCGTGTACGAGGTACGCTTCCAGAAAACGCGGCTCTTCTATGGCTCCCCATACGCGCCTGCCCTGGTGAGACAGCACCATGTGCTCGAGTTTTGCGCGTGTCAGCTCGTGCATCTTGACCAGCGGCAACTTTTCCTTGAGCCGTTCAAACGAAAGCAGCGTATGCCCTTTGAGTCGACCCGCTTCGGAATGTTCGTAGTGGCTTAAGAGAAAGTTGTATTCGTCGATCTTGCCTATATCGTGCAGAAAAGCGCCCGCGACCATCAGATCGCCGTCGGTATGCGGATAGATTTTGATGAACGCGGCGGCCGCACGCATCACATTCAGCGTGTGTTCCATCAGGCCGCCGATGTATGCGTGGTGGATCGTGCGCGAAGCCGGCGCCTCAAGAAACAGGCGCATAAACGCGCGGTCTTTCAGGAACAGCGAGCAGACTTCCTTGAGTTCGTTGGTGGTGATTGCCTGAATCAGCTGGCGCATCTCGGCGTACATCTGCCGGCGGTTGAGGGGAGTGCGCGCCCAGAAGCGGCTGAGTTCTTCGCCTTCGGCAGCGGCTTCGATTTTCATCAGCTTGATCTGTTTGACATTCTGGAATTCTTCGACGATACCCTGGATGCGCAGAATTTTGCCGGGTTTGACGAAGGTCAGAATTTTCGTGAGCTCGGCCTGCGGTGCGAAATAGATTGCCGGCATGTGGCCTGAAGCATCGGCGAGCATCAGCCGCAGAAAGGGCTTATTATTTTTTGCTGTCTGCAGTACTGCACGGCGCACAAGAAATTTTCCCTCTTCGAGTAAACCGTTTTGCAAATCCCGGATGTACGGGTTTCTGTTTACATCAAAACTCATGCGGCCCTCGCTAAATAATGCGCCACAGAAAACAGGATTAGGCCGACAAGCACGTTGAGTAAAATATAAACGATGGCAATCCACCCCATGCCGTGCAGTGCCAGGCGGTGAGCATCGAGCACCATCGCGCTGAAGGTGGTGAGGCCACCCAAAAAACCCGCGAGCACCAGATCGTTATACGGCGGATGGATGACGTGTCGTTCATAGATAAGCACCGCAGCAATGCCGGCCAAGAGCGCGCCGAGCAGATTTGCCGCGAGCGTACCGAAGGGATAGGCACCGAACCAGTGCAGGGAAAATTTGGTAATGGCGTAGCGCGTGACCGAACCCGCGCCGCCGCCGACAAAAACCAGAAGCAGTGGATATGAACCGAGATCAGGCATGGTGCTTTGTGTCTGAATGGAAATGCGCAGGTTCGAGAATTGTATCGGCTCGCGACGGCTCGCGGTGTTCGGGGTAATCGGTGGTGTAGTGCAGGCCGCGGCTCTCTTTGCGCGCGAGCGCCGAGCGGATAGTGAGTTGCGCTACGAGCGCAAGGTTTCTGAGTTCGAGTAAGTCGCGCGAGATGATTGTGCGGTTGTAGAAATCGATGATTTCGCCGTAAATGACATCTACCCGGCGGATAGCACGTTCGAGCCGAAGCGTTGATCTGACGATGCCGACATAATCCCACATGAGCGAGCGGATCTCCTTGAAGTCGTGGCTGATGAGTACCCATTCGTCGGGATTCTTCGCATTGGTGTGATCCCATTCCGTGAGATGCGCGGCCTTTTTGCGCGCGGCGGCCAGAGCGTCAGGCTCGGTGGTGCCGGCGATACGGTACAGCGCCCGGTCGGCAAACACCAGGCCCTCGAGCAGTGAATTCGAGGCAAGCCGGTTGCCGCCGTGCACGCCGCTCGAAGCGACTTCGCCGATCGCGTACAGATTTTTGAGATCGGTTTGGCCGTCGTAATCGACGAGAACTCCGCCGCACATGTAGTGCACCGCGGGCACTACCGGTATCGGTTCAACGGTGATGTCGATATTGAACTGGTCTTTCAGCGTGCCATATATAAGAGGAAAGTGTTCGCGGATAAACACCGGATCTTTGTGCGATATGTCGAGGTACACAAAGTCGAGGCCGTCGCGTTTCAGTTCGGCGTCGATCGCGCGTGCGACAATGTCGCGCGGTGCGAGTTCGCGTTGCTCGTGGTAGTCCTGCATAAAAGCACGGCCGGTTTTCGGGTTCGTAAGAATTGCACCTTCGCCGCGCATCGCTTCGGTAATGAGGAATGCCGGTGTTCCCGGCGGTTGTTTACCTTTGAGCGCCAATGCGGTCGGGTGAAACTGGAAGAATTCCATATTGCGGACGCGGCAGCCGGCGCGGTAGGCGAGTGCGACACCGTCGCCGGTCGAGACGGGTGGGTTGGTGGTCACGGGGTAGACGCGCCCGGCGCCGCCCGAAGCGAGTATTGTATAATCTGCTTTGTAGAGATCGATGTCTCCCGTTTTGGCGTTGAGTACGTATGCACCAAACACTGTCGACGAATTTTCACGGCTTTGCAGATGGTGTTCAGTCGCTAACTCGACAACACAATGGTTAGAGAGCAGGCGGATATTTTTCTCGGCTGAAATTTTTTCCAGCAGGAAAGATTCGAGCGAGCGTCCTGTGTGGTCGTGAGTATGCAGCACACGCGACTCGCCGTGGCCGCCTTCGCGGCCGAAGTGCAGTTTGCCGTCTTCGCCGCGCGTAAACGGCATACCGAGATCGATGAGTTCCTGCACGCAGCGCACACCTTCGCGCACGAGAATCTCGACTGCCTTTTCGTCGCATAGGCCCGCGCCGGCAACGAGCGTATCCGCCATATGCTTTTCGGGATTGTCCCAGGTGCCGAGCGCCGCAGCGATGCCACCCTGCGCATAGGTCGTTGCGGCGTTGTCGACAGAGTCTTTTGTGACTATCGTGACTGCGCCATGCGCAGCGGCTTTGAGCGCAAAGAACAAGCCGGCGATACCTGAGCCGATCACCAGGAATGTGGGGGCGTTCGTTATCCCTGTTTCGGCCATTGGCAGCAGTGTCTGAAAAAGGAAACGGCGTGAATATATCATTCTGAAAAGGAGTTTATCTCATGGGCCACGGTGTTATCCAGTCGGGGGTGGATCTAACCACTGAGCACACAGAGAGCACAGAGGAAGAAATGTACCGGCAAATCTTACCTCTGTCGCCCTTGGTGTCCTCTGTGGTCTATTAATCGAATATTCGGCTCAACCAGCGGTTAGTGCCGTCGATGACTTCGGCCGGGATTTCGTGCTGGCCATCAAAAGCTATCAGCGAGCCGACGCCGCCGTTTTCGGAGAGCAGGCTGTGCAGGCGTTCGGCAGCTTGAAACGGGAGCACGGGGTCCTTGCGGCCATGCGACTGGATGAAGTTCAATGTTTTGCCGGTGTCTTTGAATTTTGCTTTGGCCTGTGTTTCCCAGCCGGTGCGATTGACCAGTGTGCCGGAAAAGATCACCAGGCCCGCAAGGTAGGCGTCATGCTGCAGCATGATTTCTGTCGCGAGCATGGCGCCCTGTGAAAAACCAGCGACGATCGTTTTCGCCGGATCGCATTCGAGTTTCTGCATTGCGTCAATTAAACGGTCACGCGCCTCTGCCATGCCGGCGGGCAATGATTTGGACAGATCTCGCAATCCGCCTTCGCGTCGGATGCGTTCAATCTCGGTGAAGTCGATCGGAAACCAGGCGCGCCCTTCATAACCCGCGCCATAGCCCAGATCAATTCTGACAATGCCGTCAGGAAATAAGTATCGAGTGCCTTCGGGCAGCGCGAGATGCTGCGAGAGACCCGCGAGATCGAATGCATTGGCGCCGTAACCGTGCATGCAGAAAAAAGTTAATCCGCTCCCTGGGGATCCGCGAAGAATGTCATCCCCTTCGACCGGGCCCAGGGTGGGCGTGGCAGCGGCCTCGCTTTGCGCATCCGTGCGCGCCAGAATTTCTACGACTTTCATGCCATCGACGAATCTTTCTACGTATTGGAGGTGTTGCATATTCGGGAATTAATGACCCAACGCAAAGGTCTGCTGTGCGGGTAAACGCTAATCGCCTTTGTTGTGCTATGCACCGGAGTAAGAGATTTTCGGCGCTGCGCTCAAGACGCTTTTGTAAACCGCGCAACGGCTTCCTGATATCGCTAACGCACCTGCACGGCAAAAAAATTGAATTATAGTATTGACGCACAGGCAGTAGGTTAATAACAGTTCGCCTCAGTGCCGGTTCAACCGGCATACAAATATTTCTTGGAGGAAATTATGGCTGATGGAAAAAGACCGACAGTTGCGACTGTCTTTGGTGTATTGAATATTGTTCTCAGTGGTCTGGGACTGATATTCGGCATCCTCGCAGTGGGCGTTACTGTTACATTGCTCTCAAGCATGCCAATTCAAGCGGTGGTAAGCCTTATTGGTTTGGCGCTCAGCGCATTGGGTGTTTTCTCTGGTATTCTGCTCATTACAAATAAGAAGAATGCCCTGAGCATAACAAACATGTACGTGATTGGATCAATCGTGGTTGCTCTGATCGGTGTTGTAAATACCGTAATTACTATAGGCATGGCCGGCGTGATGGCTGGTATTGTTGGCCTTCTTATCTCTCTGATTTATCCTGCACTGGTGTATTTCCTCGTGCTGAAGTCAGAGCCGGTAAAGAGCTTCTACAATTCACAAGCCTGAGAATTCTTAACGTGATAGAGACGCAGGCAATTGCGTCTCTATCGCTTTTTCTGGCGCACATACAGGGTCTTTGACATGCGGGCCACGGTTTCGCCGGCTGCGTTCTTCACTTCACAGATATAAACACGATCCATCTTTCGGGTTTTCACGAGTTCTGTCTTAATGCCCTCAATTTCTTCTTTTGGTATGTAGAACCGCGCAGTTACCCTTCCAGTTCCCGGTTTCACGAAATCGATTGTGGCTGCCTTATCCCAGACGATATAACCGTCCCCCAGATTTTGCATCAGCAGAAACATGAAAAATGGATCGCACATCGAATAGAGCGAACCGCCAAAGTGGGTACCGACGTAATTCGTATTAGCCTCCACCAGATCCATGGTTGACTCGACCGTGAATGCATCAATGGTGTGGATTTTGATACCAGCACCCGCGTACGGGCCGAATTGTGAGAATGCCTCGTCAAAACCGTGTTCAGCCCTGAGCCGTGCCCAGCGCGGGAATACCTGTTGTTCGAGTTTCCGCATATATCCAAAGAAAATTCCTATACACCGCGACAACAATCAGACAGGAGGTTCAACTTGCAGCCGGGCTAGTGCACGGCAACAAGATACCGTTATTGTCGTGAATAAACATGTGAGAGCGTCGATAGTAATATAGGATATAATGCGCCGCTTATTGATTTTCATCCCCCTTTTTTCATATTTCCTGGGCTTGGGTTCCGCGCAGGCTTTGCAGGGCGAAAGCATCTTTGTCAAAGCCATCGCCGGCGGCGGTTATGCCATGGTCAATGAAAAGGCCGGCGACATCTCGATTTCATTCTCCGGCCCCACCGGCATCTCGTATCTGCAGTTTGGCGGTTCGCTTTCGAAATCGATCAAGCTGTTCGGTTTTTCGGGTCTCTCGATGTCGCCCAAACCGCAGGTAAAAACCGAAAATCTGAAAATAGACACGGTCTACAGCCTGCAGACAATTTTTGACCTTGGTATGGGCATCGGATTTTATTCGAAAGATGGCTGGAATTTTTCCGTCGGTGCGTCGATCGCGCAGAGTTATTATAAGTTTAATGTGTACGGTGTCGACGTCGGTACCTATACCCGCCACGGTTGGGGCAGTAACCTGCTGGTCGGCAAAGAGTTTCCTCTTTCCAAGAAGTTCAGTTTCGGGATTTCTCTGCTGGGGTATTATGGCCGCGTCTATGACGTGGGTACGCCACCTTTTCAGGACGCGCCAGTGACCAATATGTACGGCGGTCTGGCAATCAGCCTCATGTACGACTGAAAAACTCCCGGCTATGGAAATCCGTAACGAGCACGGTGAAAGCCGTGGGTTAGCTCAGGAAATCCATAGCAAGACGGAACTCAGGCGCAGCCTGGGCCCGCTTTCCGTCTGGGGCATGGGCGTCGGCTATGTCATCTCGGGCATGTACTTCGGCTGGAATCTCGGCCTGCCGCAGAGCGGTCCATACGGCATGCTGGTCGCCACTGCCGCCATCACACTGATGTATGTCTGCTTTGTGCTGAGCTACTCTGAACTTGCCGCGGCAATACCGCGCGCGGGGGGAGTTTTTGTCTACTCCCAGCGCGCGCTCGGTGCCTTTGCGGGCTTTATCGCCGGGCTTGCGCAGAATATCGAATTCGTTTTTGCCCCGCCGGCAATTGCGGCAGCCATCGGTGCCTACATGAATATTTTTTTCCCAGGTATTAATCCCACTGCATTCGCCATCGGCGCTTATGTGTTATTTACCGCGCTCAATATCTGGGGTGTCAGAGAGTCAGCCGCGTTTGGCGTCTTCATCACTATTCTTGCCGTGGTGGAGCTTCTTCTGTTCACCGGCATCACGTTGCCGCATTTCAGCGCCGCGGCGTTTTCGGCGAATGCGCTGCCGTCGGGCTGGTGGGGTATTCTGCCGGCGATACCCTACGCGATCTGGTTTTATCTCGCGATCGAAGGCGTCGCCAATATGGCCGAAGAGGTGAAGAACCCGCAGCGCGATCTCTCTTTGGGATTTAACCTGAGCATGGCGACTCTGGTCGTGCTTGCAGTTCTGGTCTTTTTGGGAGCGGTCGGTATCGCCGGCTGGGAGGCCGTCGTCTATACCTCGGCTCCGCTCGGTACAAGTCCGCCGGGTAGTTTGCGCATGTCAGATTCGCCGCTGCCGCTGGCACTCATGCGCGTCACCGGTCAGAACCACCCGATGTACCATCTGCTCGTCTCCATTGGTCTTCTGGGGCTTGTCGCGTCTTTTCACGGCATTCTGCTCGTGGCCGGACGGACCACGATGGAGCTGGGGCGCGCTAAGTACATCCACCACCGGTTTGCGATGCTGCACCGTTCACGGCAGACGCCGGCGGCCGCGCTCGCGCTCAATATGCTGCTGGGGATTCTGATCTTGCTGTCGGGTAAGACGGCAGAGATGATCGTTATCGCTGCGTTTGGCGCGCTGACAATCTACTCTCTGGCGCTGGTCTCGCTCATCGTGCTGCGGCGGACGCAGCCTGATCTGGCGCGTCCCTTTCGTACGCCGCTTTATCCCTGGGTTCCTCTGACGGCGCTTTTGATCGCGGTGTTTTCACTTGGGGCTATGGCGTATTTCAACACGCTGCTTTTTGTTCTCTACCTGCTGATTCTTTCGCTCGGTGCCTTGTACTTTTATTTTGTGCACCTGAGCCGCTGAGCGGCCTGAGTTTAACCGCTTACCGGCGTGCGGCCGCTTCGCCGAGCGCCATCATGGTGCGCATCTCGGCCGGGTCAAAGACCATCGGATCGGCGTTGAGTTCCTTGTCGGGTCTGATAATGGTAAGCCGGGCACCCGCTAACCGGGCTTTTTCAAAATCCCCTTCGGTGATTTCTGAGAGCATAATTCTCAGTGCACGGCCCATGATGGACGTGATTTTGGTAAACTGCCTCTGGTCGGGTTCGCTCTTCTCAGGCGTCATGTTGATAACAGTGATATCTTTGATGCCCTCGAGCAGGGCGACATCGACTGGCGAAACATCGCGAATACCGCCATCCATATACTGGTGGTTACCGATTGTTATTGGCGGCATCAGGATTGGCTGGTTTGAGCTGGCAAGCATCGCGGTGCGCAGCATTGCAGCATCGGCGATTTTGATGACCTTGTCTTCGAGCCGGCGGTTTTTTGCCGCTGCATTGGAAAAAAAACAGACTTCTCCTGATTGCAGTTGCGTGCAGGCAATGGCGATGCGTGTGCGGCTATTGAGCACTGCCTGGGCTTTATTATCCGGCAGAAAGGTGTCGATGAGAGATTTCAGCGGGTCGGTGTCGTAGAGCGAGTTTCCGAAGAGCAGCGCCAGCGGCAGGCATCGCTTGCGGATGACCTGCTTTGTTGTTGTATTACCGTAGACGCTGACCAGCGTGTTGACCTCGCCGATTGCCGCAAGCGGGGCAATCAACCCCCCGGTGCTGCTGCCGGCAATCAGCTCAAAATCCAGTTCGCCGTGTGCTGCGAACGCCTTGATCGCTCCGACGGCGAAGGCGCCGCGAGAGCCGCCTGCGCTGATGATCAGCGCACGTTTGTGGGTGTTGTTCTTGCGGGAGTTTCTTTTGGCAGGCATGGGCTATCGCAGGCGACTTCGGGCAAGCGTCAAATGGAATTATTGAGCATACCTTTTGCACTTTCCAAGCGTGGGCCGACTGGC
Organism: uncultured Turneriella sp.; assembly: GCA_964356715.1. Classification (GTDB taxonomy): domain Bacteria; phylum Spirochaetota; class Leptospiria; order Turneriellales; family Turneriellaceae; genus Turneriella. Next base: position 8,887 of record CAYHJO010000120.1, read on the forward strand.
AAAAGGGGCTTCTAAAGGAAACCTATGGAAGATAGCACTGACTTTAAAAAAATCATCGATCGCCTTGAGCACGCAGGGATAAAAAAGATCAAAGTCGCCGTGGCCGATATCGATGGCGTGCTGCGCGGCAAGTATCTGCACTTCGACAAGTTCACCGCCGCTGCGCAGTCGACCTTTGGTTTCTGCAACGTAGTGTTGGGCTGGGATAGCGGCGACGTCTGCTACGACAACATCAAATACACCGGCTGGCATTCGGGGTATCCCGATGCATTGGTGCAACTGGCACCCGAAACCGAACGCACCGTGCCATGGGATAACAACGTGCCGTTCTTTCTGGGTGGTTTTGTCGATGCAAAAATGGCGCCGCTTTCGATCTGCCCGCGCCAAACCCTGAAACGCGTCATCGCGAAAGCAGAGGCGATGGGATTTACCGCCAAGAACGGTATGGAATTCGAATGGTTTAATTTCCGCGAATCGGCAAAGAGCCTGCATGACAAAGGCTATATACGCCCTGAACCGATCACGCCCGGCATGTTCGGCTATTCGCTCATTCGTGCGGGGCAGGAGCGTGATTTTTTTAATGCGCTGATGGACGAGCTGACGGCGTTCGGTGTACCGATTGAAGGATTGCACACCGAGACGGGGCCGGGTGTCTATGAGGCGGCGATTCTCTACAGCGGTGCGCTCGAAAGCGCCGACCGCGCGACGCTGTTTAAGGCGGGCGCCAAAGACATAGCCGCGCGATTTGGTATCATGCCGAGCTTTATGGCAAAGTGGCACAAAGACCTGCCGGGCTGCTCAGGGCACATGCACCAGAGCCTGTGGACAAAAAACGGCGACAATGCGTTCTACGACGAGCGTGACATGAACAAGATGAGTGCGACGTTCAAGAGTTATCTCGCGGGCCAGCTGAAGCTATTGCCAGATCTGCTGCCGTTTTTTGCCCCTACGGTGAATTCGTACAAGCGTCTGGTCGACGGCTATTGGGCGCCGACCAAACCGACATGGGGCATCGACAACCGCACGGTTTCGCACCGCGTGATTCCCGGTTCGGAAAAATCGACGCGCCTTGAGGTGCGGGTGTCAGGGTCGGATGTCAATCCATATCTCTCGGTTGCCGCGTCGCTCGCCGCCGGCCTCTACGGCATTGAGAATCAACTCAAGCTCGAAGATTTGCCTGTCAAAGGCAGTGCATACGCCGAGAGCAAGGTGCCGCGCCTGCCGCATAATTTGCTCGATGCGACGCGCAACCTCGCTCAATCGAAAATTGCGCGCGAAATACTTGGGCCACAGCTGATCGAGCACTTTACCGCCACGCGCGAATGGGAATGGCGGCAGTTCCAGGATTCGGTCACCGACTGGGAAACCAGGCGGTATTTTGAAATTATTTGACGCCGGGCACAGGTGCGGCAATCACAATTATGGTCAGTAGCCGGGCAGAGGTTTTATCCATCATTCGCGCCAAAAAGGCCGAACTCGACGCTTTCGGTGTTGTGCGCATTGGCATTTTTGGTTCAGCCGCACGAGATGAGCTACGTGAGGCGAGCGATGTCGATGTACTGGTTGAATTTGCGCCGGGCAAGGTAACGCTGACGAATTTTATGGGCACAAAATTCATGCTCGAAGACGCTTTTGGACGCAAAGTAGACATCGCAACTATTGATTCCGTGCGCAAACCGCGGTTGCAACGGGCAATTGAAAAAGATATAATTTATGCAGCGTGATTGGCTGCTCTATGCGGACGACATTTTGGAGAATATTGAGATTCTTGAAGGAATTCGCAGCGAGATTCCAACGTTAGATCAATTGTCAGAAAATCCCAGACTGGTTTCGGCCTGCGAACGCTGTCTTGAAATCAATGGCGAGGCCGCCAAGCATCTACCCACCGATATTCGTGAAAAGCATAGTGCTGTACCGTGGAGGAATATTATTGGAATGCGCGATATTCTTGCGCACGGTTATTTTGCCGTCAGCCATGCAGTTATTTGGGATACTATGAATAATGATCTTGGTATTCTTAAAGCCGCTGCAGAAACGATGCTTGCAAGTTCAGGAGAAAAAGAGTCATGAGTACATTCCGTTTTAGCTTTCCTACTCCGATTACCTTTGGCACCGGTGTGCGCAGGCAGGTTCCTGAGCATTTTAAGGGGCAGGGCATCAGCTCAGTTATGATTGTTACCGACGAGATGCTGAGCAAGCTGCCGTTCTTTACCGCGTACGCCGATGAGCTCAAGGCAGCCGGGCTCAAAATCGATGTCTTTAACGGTGTCAAAGGCAATCCGGTCAAATCGCAGGTGATGGCGGGCGTCGAAGCGTTCAGAAATTTTGTCGCCCTGAGCCAGTCGAAGGGCGACACAGCAATATTAGGTATCGGTGGTGGCGCCGCGCTCGATGTCGCAAAGGCAATTGCGCTGATGGTGAACCATCCCGGTGATGTGTTCGACTATGAAGATGAAAAGCCGGGCGCACTGCCATTTGACAAAGAAATTCCGTACTGGATCGCAATACCCACGACTGCTGGCACGGGCTCTGAGGTTGGTCGCAGCACTGTTGTTGCAGACGATCAAACGCATGTAAAAAAGGTCATCTTCTCGCCGCGCCTTTTGGCGAAGGCCGTTTTCGCCGACCCAGAGCTCACGACTGCGCTACCCCCGGCCGTGACGGCGGCCACGGGCCTCGATGCGATGACGCACTTAATTGAAGCGTTTCTCGCGAAGGGCTGGCACCCGATGGCCGATGGCATTGCGCTTGAGGGCTTGTATCTGTCGGCGACGGCATTGCCCGCTGCGTTCGCGAACGGCAATGACCTCAAAGCGCGTGGCGACATGCTGATGGCTTCGATGATGGGTGCGGTGGCGTTCCAGAAAGGGCTTGGCATTGTGCATTCGTGCGCACATGCGCTGTCGGCGATTGTCGACATGCACCACGGTCTGGCGAATGGCGTCATGCTCGACCATGCCTTGGCGTTCAATCTCAAGGCAGTACCTGAGCGATTCGACCGCCTGGCCAATGCAGTGGGATTAGCAAAGGGCAGCGAATTTATTCCGTGGCTTAAGGCTCTCAAAGAGCAGCTCAAGATTCCGGCGACGCTGAAAGCAGCCGGCGTTTCAGCCGATAAGCTCGAACCGCTGGTAAAGGTGGCGATCGCCGACGGTTGCCATCCGTCGAACCCGGTGGCAGTGAGCGAAGCAGATTTTCGGGAAATTTTTTCCGCATTATTATAAATTTTGCATTGCTAGCCACGGGTCAGGGAATCAGTCGAAGGAAGATTTATGGAAAGACTCAAAATCGGTATATCAGCCTGCTTTATGCATAAAGATCCGCAGCGCGCGATTTTCAAGGGGAAAACCCTGCTCTATGTCGAAGAATCGCTCGCGCACTGGGTGATGCGCCTTGGCGCGCAGGCGTTTATGATACCTTCAGTCGCGCCCGGTGGCAAGCTCGATCTGCGCGAATACGCCGACGTGCTCGACGGCCTTGTGCTGCACGGGGGCGCCGACGTCGCCCCGGAAAGTTATGGCGAGAAACCGCTCAAAGACGAATGGAAGGGCGACCGTGTGCGCGACCTGTACGAGATTGAACTCTTCAAGGCATTCAAAGCCGCGGAAAAACCGGTGCTCGGCATCTGCCGTGGTGCGCAACTCATCAATGTCGCACTCGGCGGTTCGCTCTATCAGGATATCAACACACAGATCGATAAGTCACTGGTGCATCGTGACTGGAATGTGTACGACCAGAACTTTCATGAAATCCAATTCAAGCACGGTTCGTATCTCGAGAAGGTTTTCGGCCGCGGCAGTTTTCGCACCAACAGCGTGCACCACCAGGCGCTGAAAGATCTCGGGCCAGGGTTGACCATCGAAGCTATTTCCACCGAAGATAATATCGCCGAGGGCATTAAGTACCAGGGAGTGCCTTATATTTGCGGCGTGCAGTGGCATCCGGAGTTTCATGACGACGAAGACAATGCTCTGCTCTCGGGCGATCCGCTTCTGAAAGATTTTATGCAGGAATGCGAAGTGCGCAGAACAGAACTCAGAATGTCC
>CAYHJO010000121.1:0-12707 GCA_964356715.1 uncultured Turneriella sp.
CTTTGACACTGATCACACTACCCTCCTCTTCGGGCTCGTTGGCAATGGTCTTAATGTCCTGCTTTGTCAGTTCATCTGCCACAAGGGCGTGTATATTGTTCAGCGAAGCAATTGTCTTCATGCCGCTTTTTTCGTCAGCGGCACCCGTGCGCCCGTAGGTGTCAAAGTCAATTCCCTTGTAGCCAGGTATTACCGCAGCCTTGCGATACATCTGAGAACGATTCTCCATTTCCGCAAAGACAAAAGGGCGGATATAGAACGTGCCAGCCACCGTGCCACTAATGGCGTCGGGCTTCTTTGTCGTCACCCTGCTTTGCAGAGATTCAAAATTCGACCCTGTTTTGCACGCAATCAGCGTTGCCGTGAAGGCAACAATCAACCTGCTGCCCTTGAATTTCCGCATCAGGTATCTACCTTTTCGAAGCGGGTGCGCAGGCAACCGTTCTGCAATGCGATAATTCGATATCCTTTCGTTTGGCTCCAGGTGTGATTGCGCTGGTGGCGCGCGAGCGGCGCGACACCGGCATAGAGCAAATTGCCTTCGGGAGCAAGATACGCGCCGTGAAAGTGACCAGTGAACACCCCAACCACCTCGGCGTGCGCAAAGAGCGCGAGCACCTGGTCGGCATTGCGCAGGCGAAAGTGCGGCGCATTTTTTCCGAGCGGGTGGTGCGCAAACAGCAGAATCTTTTTCTTTGTATCGGCCATCGTCCTGAGTGCGGCGAATTCACCCTCGGGCACGCTGGTATAACTGCCGGTAATCGGACCGGGCCATGCGGTGTCGATCAAGACCAGCCGGTAGTTGCCAATATCCCGATAATGGCTTAATCCGCCTTTGGAAAATTCGGTCTGCTTGAGCGCCATGTCGTGATTCCCCCACACATAGAGTGCCGGCGGATTTATATCTTTGATGCCGGCGACAAATGCCAGCCATTCTGCGTTTTCACCGTCCAGCGTGATGTCGCCGGTGTGCACCAACACATCGGGTTTATGCGCGGCGATTGCGGCCGCGAGGCGTGCGCGCATCCATTCGGCATCCGCAGCATGGCGCACATGCGTGTCGCTGAACTGCAAAATGGTCAGATCGGGTTTATCGATCGTGCACGTCGGCGACTGCCATTCGCGGTAGTTGGCGCGGCAGTGAAGGGTTAGCAGAGCGAAAATGCCGGTGAACAGTGGCCGCACACGAGACGAAGCGGCAGAGATTTCAGCGCGTAAATCGGAAAAGGGTTGCTTATGGCCTGCTCAACGCCGACTTACGAATAGAACCTCACCTTCTCATCATAGTTCTCGCGCGGTGTATGGTAGCGGTTGAGCTCAGGTTCGCTCAATGGATACCCAAGACTCAAACCGACCAACACCTTCTGCTCTTCTGGCAGACCCAGCTCGGCGCGCACGATTTTGGGCATCGCCGAGAGCGCCGCCTGCGGGCAAGTCCCGAGACCCTGTTCGCGCGCGAGCAGCATCAGCGACTGCAGATAGCAGCCGATGTCGATGCCGACATAGTAGTTCAGTTCAAAATTGCTGGTGATGAAAACACCCACCGGCGCGTCGAAAAATTTGAAATTGTCGACCATAAACTGGTCGCGCGCGGCCTTGTCTTTGCGGTCGATGCCGGCGACGCCATAAATTTTCATGCCGAGATCAAACATGCGGCGTTTCGCGTCGGCGGGGTACACCGCAGGCCAGGCAATATCAGGACCCAGCTCACCGGCAAGCGCGGCGGCGGTCAAAAGTCTCGCGAGGCGTTTGAGTTTTTCACCGGTCACCACATGCACGTTCCATGGCTGCGAATTTTTCCAGCTGGGGGTGCGCAGGCTGGTTGTGAAAATCGCGTCAAGCTTCGCCTGTTCGACCGGCTTCGCGTCAAAGCGCCGAATGCTGTGCCGCGTATGTATTGCCTCACTAACGCTCGCTGCCGCACCGGTGACGTTCACCATATCGAGAATTTCTGCTGTGGTTTCCATGGTCCCCCAAATTGTCTTGCCGTGCTGTCCGTTGCGGGCGGCTTGGAGTACAGACAAGTCTGTCTGTTCAGAAGCAGGATTGATGCCGTCAATAAAAAACGAAACAGCCCGCGACCGTATTGTCGAAACGGCGGCCCGTCTGTTTGAATCGCAGGGTTATGCCGCGACCGGTATCAACCAGATCATCGCCGAGTCAAAGACCGCCAAAGCCAGTTTTTACGATTATTTCCCGGCGAAGGAGCTTTTGGGCAAAGAGTACCTTGCGCGCTATGGCCAGCACCACATCGCGCTGATACAAAACCTGATACAGCGTTCGGTGTCGCCGCGGGATTTTCTGGCTTCGTGGGTGAAGCTGATAAAACGGCAGCTGCGCTCGCAGAAACTTTATGGTTGCCCGATGGCCAACCTGCGCGCGCAGATCGGCAGCGATTCTCCGCTGCTGGTGCGTGAAATCCAGAAGCTGACGGCGCAGACGCTGGCGACTTTAGCAGATTATCTGCAGGCTGAAGGCCTGGCCAGCGACGGCAAAACGGCGTTGCTGATGGCGCGCAGGGTGTTTGCCGCGTACGAGGGAGCAATCCACCTGTGGTTTCTCACCGGTGAAGTATTGGCGCTCGACGACATTGAGTTTTTGGCGTTGAACGCGATGCGATAGTCAGGGCACGACGAGGTCGAGAGACACGACGTTGGTAAATTTTTGCGCCGTGAGGTCGCCGTATAACACGCGACTTTTCACCACTTTGCCGTTTCTGACTTCATCGAGGTCGAGCTTTAGCAGATAAGGTTTTTCGCCGCTGAGACTTTCGAACTGCCACGAATTTTTTCCGTATTTCAAAAGCTTGCCGTTGATCCATGCCCTGTTGATTTCGAACTTGCAGGTTTTGCATTTGCGCGATTTGAAACGCAGATAAACAGGGTATTCTTTCGCGGGCACGGCATCGGCCGACGACTGGAATGTGAGGCTCGGGTTTGCCAGCCCCTTTTGCAAAATCTCCGTCAGCATGACCTGGCCGGGAATTTGCGCCCGCAGCATCGTGCCTGTATGCCATAGCATGGCAAGTAGCGAGCTGCGCCAAAGGTAATAAAGGGCGCATCGCGATGTTCTCTGCCGCATATTTTCGAACACGGCAGATGGTCGCCTCAACACGCCAAGCAAATCTGCTTGACGGCAGCTGCGATGAGAGCAATTTATTTGAGCCGATGGGGTCTCGCGCTGCAGCTTTATTCTTCTTTTCTGCCTCGCTCTGGTCTGCGCCCACCGTTAAACGTCTGCTGATCTTGCCCGCCGTCAATGAGAGTCCCAATGGCGAAAACGCCTATATTGGGCCGTCGCTGGCCGAAGCGATCAAAACCAAACTCGCCGAACGCTATTTCTTTTATCATCCAGAAGACGAGGCAATAGAAAATACGCGGCGCAATAATTTTATCCAGGAAGAAGACCTGCATACAAAGTCAGCCGCCATGCAGATGGGCGAATGGCTGAGGCAAGATCTAGTGATGAACGGCAGGTACAGCGTCGCGGGCAACCGGCTGCGGCTGAATCTCAACCTCTACGAAATCGAGACAGGCAAATTGCTGGTGAGCTTCAAGACTGAAGCACCGGTGACCGCCAAGATGTTCGACACCTTCGCCGCCATCGCCGCGCAACTCGGCGAAAAAATGTCGAAGGCGCTGCCTTCGCAACAGGAACTGGCAGCCAGCGGTGGTTCGTACTACGATCCTGAAAAGGGTAAACGTACTGTCGTGCTGAGTTTCGGCACACGCGCGGCGGGGTTTACCAGCACAGCCACCAATCTCTCTTCTTCCGCTACCATTTCGAATGCGGATTTTCCACACCTCAGCGCTTCGCTGGCCTACCAGCGGCATAGCATGCTCGATATTTTTGCACGCCGTTATAAGTGGCCCATCTTTGCGCAGTTCATGCTGACAGGCGGTTACGGAAAACGCGATTACACACGCGACGGCGGCACTGTGCCCGCGCGCTTCATGGCCTTTGAAGCCGTACCCTCGCTGGGCTACGCTTTTTCTTTGCTGTGGTTTAAGTTCGAACCATATCTCGGGGCCGGCATGGGCTATGCGAATTTTCGCCTGGACTATTCGAATCTGGCGCGCAAACCAGTCGACACGGCATTTCTCGGTCAGGCGATCTCGACACAGACCATTGAACAATTCTATGTTATTTCCCAGGCGGGCATGCTCATTAAATTCGCGCTGCATCCGCGCTGGTCGGTTGTTTTGACGCCATCGGCGACGCTGTTCCATTTTGCCGGTGGCGTGCAGGCCGAAATCAATGCGCGCGCGGGCGTGGGGTTTTATTTCTAAATGCAAAGCATGTCTTACAAAGGCGGATTTCTCCTGTGCACGCTGCTGTTTGCCGCGGCGGGTTGTATTGCACAGAAGCCCCTCGGGGTAACCTTCACCGAAAGCGGCAAAGGCGCCGGAATTCAGTCGGGCATCATCGAGAAGACGTCGTATGCCACGCCGGCCACGGTCAGCTCGATTCTCAACAACATCGGGCAGGCAGTCGCGATTCTCGAATTCACCGTCAGAGAAAACGGCTCGCGCGACGGTTACCCGTTTGAAATCAAAGAGTTGCGCTTCAACTTCACCGGCACTGCCGACCCGGCCGATCTGCGCTTTGTTCTCGAAGGGCCCGGCAGCAACAACACGACGGGCACGATCAGTGGCAATGTGGTCACTTTCAAAGATTTCGGCAACATCATCGTCACCGACGGCGACACGACCGGCAAAACCTACCAGCTTAAAGGCCAGATACGCAGTTCAGTGAACGGCTCCACGACCGATGGCCAAACGATTGCAGCCTCATTTTCGCCCGCAACCGACATCGACGTGGTCGAAGCCTCTTCGAACATCTTACCGGGGAACGCATCGATGGCGAGCGGTGCAATGGCGATTGCGATCGTGGCAACCGAGCTGCAGGGGAAGAGCTCGTTTACGGGGTTGACGGCAACCCATAATGCCGATTTTCCTGGTGTGCAGTCTATCTATGCAACCGACATTAATGGTCGTGTAGACAGAGATTTTGTCAGCGCCATTACAATCACGGCCCACACTACCGTTTGTCCTAATGCAGCACCGGGAGCTTTAAGCAGTGGTGATGGTGGGGGTCTAACGCACAATGGAGCGCTCGGCATAGCCGCTTGGACGAATCTCGTGTACGCATTACTTGTTCCTGCAACTGGAGAAAACATACGCATTCGCGCGCAAGCCTCTGGCGTGACAGACCTCTGTTCGGCGCAAGTCACTGTCGGGCCATAACCCATGAAAATCCTTATTCCCGGTGGTACTGGTCAGTTGGGCCAGGTGCTGCGCGCAGAATTCGAGCGTACCGGTGACAAGGTTGTGATTCTCTCGCGCAACCCTGACAAGGCACGCGGCGAAATTCACTGGGACGGCAAGACGCTCGGCGACTGGGCAAGCGAAATCGATGGCGCCGATGTAGTTATCAACCTCGCGGGGCGCACCGTTAACTGCCGCTACACGAAAGAGAATCTGCAACAAATGATGGATTCGCGCGTCGATTCGGCGCGCGTTGTCGGCGAAGCGATCAGGCTCGCCAAAAATCCACCTCAGCTCTGGCTGCAGATGAGCACGGCTACCATCTATGCAGACAGGTACGATGCTGCGAACGACGAAGCGACGGGCATCATCGGCGGCGGCGAACCCGGCGTGCCGGCCTACTGGGCGTACAGCGTTGGGATTGCGAAGGCGTGGGAACGCGAGCAGCAGTTGGCAGAGACACCGCGCACGCGCAAGGTGGCGATGCGCACTGCAATGGTGATGGCGCCGCGAGGCACTTCAAGCGAGAAAGGTGTGTTCGAGGTGCTGCTGCGCATGACGCGCGCGGGCCTCGGCGGATCGATCGGTGGCGGCAAACAATTTGTCTCGTGGATTCATTCCACCGATTTCTGCCGGGCTGTTCGGTTCGTGATCGAGCACAGCGAGCTCAGCGGGGCGATCAACTTTACCTCACCCAATCCATTACCGCAGGCGGATTTTATGCGTGCCCTGCGCCGCGCAGCACACGTGCCGATTGGCCTGCCGGCCACCAAATGGATGGCAGAGATCGGCGCATTCGTGTTGCGCACCGATACTGAGCTGCTGCTTAAAAGCCGGCGCGTGGTGCCGACTCGGCTCATCGAAGCCGGCTTCGAATTCCAATTTCCCGAATGGGCCGGGGCAGCGAGCGACCTCGTCGCACGGTAATTTGTAGTTAATCCGGCCGCGCTCAGGATTTTGTTGCGCGGGCCGACATGGCTGATTCAGAGCGAAAGAACAGATACACAAACAGCGTCGCCAGCGCCGCGAGAATATGCCAAAGCGCATGCCCTTGCAACAGGCTATCGGGTGCACAGAGCTTAAGCTCTTTGTCGAGAATCCAGAACGTCGAACCGGAATAATACGACACTACAGCCAAAATGATATATTTGCCGCGCACTTTGGTTTTGAGTTTTCGCTGCGTGAAAATGACAAAAAACACAAAGACCAAAATCAGCACACCAAACAGAATATCGTTAGCCTGCGGGACGAAATACATGAGAAGCGTGAAGAAGGTAACGGAGGCTACGTAGAGTAACAGCAGTGTGCGCGTCCGGAGCGGTCGCAGCCGAGAATAATTATAAAGGTAGAGCACGGTAGCCAAAAAGTACATCCCAATCAGATCTACCCATTGACCTATATGTGTCAAAGAGGCGTGGAAGAACATCGAGCCGAGACCGGTCAGCGTTAAGCCAAACGCGTAGAGGCGCGAATAAGATGGATTCGCGGTTAAGACGTTCTGGTCAGATTTGCGGCGCGAGAGCCAGAGCACGACGGCAGCCACCGCAAACATCGAAAAATTCGACCAGACATTCGCCGGCTGCCGTATCAGCGATTCCCAGCGCACAGCTTCGCACCAGCAATTTGGCATGCAGTGCGCGGCCTGCATTTGGTTCCAGGACATTGACTGCTCAGGCTTTTTTCAGAAATTCAGTCCGCAGCACAATGTCACTGCCACTGACCTTACAATCCACCTCGGCTGGGGCATCGGTGAGCCGTATCTTTTTCACGAGCGTGCCACGTTTGAGCGTCACCGACATCCCTTTGACTTTGAGGTCTTTTGTCAGGGTCACTGAATCACCGTCGGCGAGCAGATTCCCGTTGCTGTCTCTTACTTCCATACAACAAAGCAAACCGGCAGAGAAATCATCTTGTCAAGGCGCTTGGCATGGGCACCACGATCTGCAATCCGGTCATACTTTAGGGAGGGTTTCGTGAAAAAAATTTTTTGCCTGACCTGCATGATTGCTTTGACTCTCCCCGGTGATATACTGCCGGAGCCAGGCACGCGCGCGAAAACGATGCGAAACCAGACGCAGCGCAGCCCCCAAGGCGCACCAGGCCCTCCGATGCCCGCATCGCGACCTCCGCCGGGCCCCGCATCTTTCCCGCGTTCTGCGCCCACCGGTGCACCGCCGAAGCATTTAGGCCCGCGGGATTCCGCAAAGGTCGATTCAGCCTCAACGGATTCGACTTCAGCCGATAGCTGCACTGAATGTATCGCCGATGATGTTTCGACCGACAAACAGAAGAAATTTGAATCCGACATCCGCGAGAAAGGTATGGCGACGAACAGTCTTTCCGTCAATTCCAGAATCGCCTTCACCAGCTGGAATTTTAATTTTAGTCCTGCGATTCAGAACCAGAGTAACTTTTTTCCTACTTACGAGCTGGACTTAGATTTTCTTGGACTGGAGTTTTCCTACCTGACGACATTACCTCCGCAGCCGGCGAGTTTGTTCCGCGAGATACCTGTGCTCGGGCAGGAAAACACCACCCGGAATTCGGTAATGGAATATCTGCGGCTGGGTGCATTTCCGCTGACCTTCATGGAAAATCCATTCCTCAAAAATCTTTTCTCCGTTGAATTCAGAAAGACTACAAAGTCGACGACGATTACGACAAATCAGAACCTGCATTATTTTCCATTCGCAACGTATCCCGGTTTGACACAGCAGGACTCCGATCTGGGGACGATTTTCTATGAACCAAAAGCCGCGGGCAGCAAACTTGCTTACAGCATTAAAGAGCGCGATTGGCTTTTTACCATCGGTTTATTTGCGCTCAGATTGGGATATTTTGACCTCAACTATTCGAAGCCATACCAGATGGACGCTGATATCTATCAGGGCGACATTCTGATTGACCGGCGGATTTATCTGTTCGAAGGTCAGGCAACCGGCCGGGGGGTTATGATCGGTCTGCAAAACCTCTACTTTCCGAACTGGGATACGAGGCGCTTCTATTTCGCGCAGCCAGATACCCTGGCCGACGGTTTTTTTTGGGGTCTGAAAGAATTGGGTTTCTACTGGGGCACAGGCAGCATTCGCTTACAGAACAACATCGATCTCGTGGAAAAGTACAGGGCTTTTTATCTCGGGGAAACCGGCCACGAACCTTCGGTCTCTTTCCTGCGCCAGATATTTCATGCAGTCATTGGTTACAAATTTAGCCGCCATTTCAAAGTTTTCGCAGAGTATCGTTATGCCAACTATTCATTGGCGCTGAAGGACGGCTACCACGATAGCACTTACAATTATTTCTTGAATCATGCGATTAACAAAGACACAATTCAGCAATTTGCGATCAACCTTACCATCGGCTTCTGAATGCGCACAGCTATTTTTCCCGCAATTCCTTCCTTAATATCTTCCCAATCGGGCTCTTCGGCAGCGAGTCGCGAAACACGAACTGTTTGGGAATTTTGTATTTGATGAGCTGGTCAGCCAGGAATGCCTTGAGCTCGTCGCCGCTGGCCTGTGTGCCGTTTTTCAGCGCCACAAATGCGCGCCCCACTTCACCGAGATGTTCGTCTTTGATACCCACGACGCAGGCCTCGAGCACCGCCGGGTGCTTGTACAAGACATCTTCAATTTCAGCCGGGTACACGTTGTAGCCGCCGGTGATGATCAGGTCTTTTTTGCGGTCGACAATGCTGAAATAGCCGTCTTCATCCATTTTGCCGATGTCGCCGGTGTATAGCCAGCCGTCTTTGATGGTGGCGGCTGTCGCCTCGGGGTTCTGCCAGTAGCCGGTCATCAGATCGGGGCTGCGCAAGATAATTTCTCCCTCTTTTCCCGGTGGCAGAATTTCGCCGCTATTTTCGTCGATGATCGCCATCAGCGTGTCGGGCCAGGGCAGGCCGATGGATTTTTCTTTCTTCACGCCGAGATACGGATTAGCACATTTGGCCGTCACCGACTCGGTAAGGCCATAACCTTCGATCAGCGTGCCGCCGGTCTTCTCTTTAAAAGCGATCTTGAGCGCTTCGGGTACAGGCGCCGCACCGACGAAACAGCCGCGCAGCTTTGCGTGCTTAAGCTTTGCAAAATTTTTGTGGTTGAGAATCGCATTATACATCGTTGGCACGCCGGCAAACACCGTAATCCCGTCTTTTTCGAAGTGCTTAATCGCCTGCGCTTCATCCCAGCGCGGCATCAGCACCATTTTGCCGCCGGAGCTGAGGCTGACGTTGAGACCCACGCTGACGCCAAAGCCATGAAAGAACGGCAGCACACACAGACCGATGTCGTCGCTGCTGATCTGCCCCCATACTTTGGCCTGTGTCATATTGACCGCCATTGCGAAGTGAGAGAGCACCACGCCCTTCGAAACACCCGTCGTGCCACCTGTATAGATAATAACCGCGGTGTCTTCGCCCTTGAGCACAGCCGTCGGTTGCTCAGCCGCGTGGTGAAACTGCTTGAGCACCGACGCGTAAGTCACTGTCGCCGCGCGCTGGAAATCAGGCAGCGGTTTGCCGAGGGATTTTTTCTTCACACGAAACAGCATATTCTTGGGGAATGGCAGATAATCGCCGACATCTGCGGCGACGGCGGGAATATTCGGCTCTGCCTGCAGCAGCGCCGAAACTTTTTCATAGAGCAGATCAAGAAAAATCACCAGCTTCGCGCCCGAGTTCCTGAATTTGTACTCGGCCTCGCTCGCTGTGTCGAGCGGGCTCGCGGGCACAACGATCGCTCCGCGTTTCAGAATCGCATAATAGGCAACGATGAAGTGCGGGCTGTTGGGCAGCATCAGCAATACGCGGTCGCCTTTGTTGACGCCTTTCTCAGCAAGATATGCTGCAAATGCATTCGCGGATTTTTCAATCTGCGCATAGCTCAGCGACTTGCCAAGGAATTTTACCGCGATGCGGTGCGCGTGTTTAGCCGTGCTTGCTTTGAATAGTTCGGGCAGACTTTCTTTGGGATACTCGAGCGTTTCCGGCACATGGCCGTCGTAGTGTTTCAGCCACGGACGCGGTATGGATTGGGGATCGGGTTTAATTGTCATTTTTTCTCCAATCGGTCGTTTCGACTGCGCTCAACGACCGCACGAATTTGTGATCGCCTAAACCCGGTCACTGAGCGCAGTCGAAGTGACCGGATGAAACTACATCGAAATCGAGCCTTTCCTGAACTCGCTGCGGCCGATCAGCACATTCAGAATGTACGGCTGCTTTTTCGCGAGACTCTGCTTGAGCGCCGCGAGGCCGGTTTTAATCTGTGCGGGTTTTGAAATCGTGCTGCCCGCGCCGCCGAATGTCTTCGCGACTTCATCATAGTGCGAATACTCGAGCATGCAGGCAACATCGTCTTTCAAAAACTCCACCTGATCGCGGTAGATCTGCGTCCAGCAGGCGTCGTTGCCGATGATTGCGCCGACGGCGATCTTGTGCCGCGCAAAGGTATCGAATTCCATGATGCTATAGCCAGCCGAACCGTCGCCATAGAGAATAATCACGTCGTGGTCGGGTCGCGCGACCTTCGCACCCAAAGCAAACCCAGCACCCACGCCGAGCGTGCCGAACACACCCGGGTCGAGCCAGGTCAACGGCCCGCCGGGGCGCGCGATGTAAGCACCGGTCGCCACGAAGTCGCCGCCATCCGCGACGAGGATTGTCTTCTTCGATAAAACATCCGCCGCTTTGACAAAAAATTCCACAGGGTTGATGAGCTTCATCTTTTCAGCTGCCTGTTTCACAATCTCGCCTTCGCGCGACTTTTCGCGCTCGTTTAGAGTCTGTTTCCATGCGCTTAGTCGGCCGTCGTCGGCGCGCACGCCCTTTTCGGCGAGCTTCAAAAGCAAAGCACCGGGATCGACGCGCGCCGCGAGATTAGGGCGTTTATTTTTCCTGAGGTCTTTCGCGTCGAGATTCACATTGATATGGAATGCGCGCCGGCCGATGTGCGCGCCATAGTTGAGGCGAAAATCTGCCGGCACGCCGAGCAGAATAATGAGATCGGCTTCGCGCAATGCCTCTTTGCGTTTCTGCCTGAACTGCAGCGGGCTCTTCTCTCCCAAGAGCCCGCGCGCCATGCCCGACAGATAAACCGGCACGCCGAGGTTCTCGAGTGCGCTGCGTATCTTCGTGGCATTCTGTGCACGCACGAGAGTCTGGCTGCCGACGAGCAACAGCGGGCGCTCAGCCTGGGCGATTGCTTTCGCGAGGCGTTCGAGCAGATTTTCAGAAATAAACGGTTCAGGTACCGCCACGGGCGCAGGAATCTGCAGATTCTTCAATCCGCCGAACAGGCGATTGACATGGAATTTCAGATACGCTCGTATCGCACGCGCTGCCAGACTACTGCCTTTCGGAGCAGATTCACCATACCACTCGCGTACAATCTTTTCGTCGTACAGCAGGTCGACAGGCAGCTCGACAAACACCGGGCCCGGCACGCCGCTCTGTGAGAGCCCGAAGGCTTTGTTGAGCGTCGGCGCAATATCTTTCACGCGACTGACGCGAAAGGCCTTCTTCACATTCGAACGGATCAGTTCGATCTGGTCGATGTCTTGCAGCGACCCGCGACCGCGAAGAGCTGTCGCCGTCGCACCGCCAATCAACACGAGTGGTGACTGCGCCATAAGCGCGTTGCGCATCGCGGTGATGGTATTCGTGACACCGGGGCCCGCGGTCACGACTGCGACGCCGGGAATTCCTTTGAGGCGCGCCCATGCATCGGCGGCGAAAACCGCGTTCACCTCGTGGCGCGTGTCGACGACGCGAATACCGCGGCGTTTGCTCTCGACGAGAATCGGCGACACGTGGCCGCCGATCAGTGTAAAAAGTGCATCCACGCCATGCGCCGCAATTACGCGCGCGGCTATTTCTCCGCCGTTCATGGGCAATTTTACACCATTGAAAGCCGTCGTCAACAATAACGACTAAATGATCTATTATTCGCGTATCTCTGTACCGGATGTGGTGAGCCGGAAAACTCAGTTTACGCAGCGAAAGCGCGAACTCGCTTACGGTTACAGATGCCGGCAATAAAGAACTTCTTAAAAACGGGACTAGGGAGAACCACAGTCTTGCACCTGATTCTTGCCGCCTATCTGCTGCTGGCCGACCAGTTTGTGTTTGATGCCGTACAATTGGTGTACCGCGGAAAGCAGCAGAGTTTCGCTCTGGGTATTTGCCTCGCGCTATTGCTTGCCATGGAAACGATTGCGCTTTGGGTCAAGCTGCCAATAGCCGTGACTGCGGCGCGCGCAGGCAAGGGCTTTAGCCCGGTGCTTTTGCTGTGGATTTTTCACACGCTGGTGAGCATGCTCATCTATGTGCGCGTTACGCGGTCGCTCGGTTATGCTTCCGGTGCGGAAAAACCCCTGTGGATGAATATCGGTATGGGTGTCATGGTTGCCCGTAGTCTGGTGCTGTTGTTCCGCGCAGTC
>CAYHJO010000122.1:0-12694 GCA_964356715.1 uncultured Turneriella sp.
CGACCACTCGGTGCAGGTCGACTTTGCCGGCTCGGCCGATTCGCTCGACAAGAACAACAAACTCGAGTTCGAGCGCAACGGCGAGCGCTATGAATTTCTGCGCTGGGGTTCGGGCGCGTTCTCAAACTTCCAGGTCGTGCCTCCTGCAACCGGTATCGTGCACCAGGTCAACCTCGAATACCTCGCGAAGGTTGTGCAGACACGAGCGCACAACGGCGAGCTTGTTGCATACCCCGATTCTCTCGTGGGCACCGACTCGCATACCACGATGATTAACGGTCTCGGAGTTTTGGGTTGGGGTGTCGGTGGTATCGAAGCCGAAGCCGTAATGCTCGAGCAGCCGATCTATATGCTGATTCCTGAAGTGGTCGGCTTTAAGCTCACAGGCAAGTTGTCCGAAGGCACAACCGCGACTGACCTCGTGCTCACCGTTACACAGATGCTGCGCAAGCACGGTGTGGTTGGTAAATTCGTCGAATTCTACGGCGAAGGTCTGTCACAGATGAGTCTCGCTGACCGCGCGACGATTGCGAATATGGCGCCCGAATACGGTGCGACGATGGGCTTTTTCCCGATCGACGATGAGACCATCCGCTATATGAAGCTCACCGGTCGCGACGACAAGCTCACGGACCTTGTCGATAAGTATGCCAAGGCGCAGGGCCTCTTTCTCGCCAAAGACGCGCCGACGCCTGACTTCTCTTCAACACTCGAGCTAGACATGGGCAAGGTCGTGCCGTCGATTGCCGGCCCCAAACGCCCGCAAGACCGCATCGAACTCAAGAATGCAAAAGCCGCGTACCGTACCGCGATGGCCGACGTGTTCAAAGATGCGCCCGACAAAAAGGTGGACATCTCGACTGCGCTCGATGCAGGTTCAAAATATCCGCCGGGGACAACCATTGGTAATGGTTCACTCGTTATTGCCGCAATTACGTCGTGCACGAATACTTCTAACCCCTCGGTGCTGATTGCGGCGGGTCTCGTGGCGGAAAAAGCCGCGAATGCAGGGCTCAAGGTTCCGGCAACGCTGAAATCCTCACTCGCACCCGGCTCGCGTGTGGTAACCAAATACCTCGAAGCGGCGGGGCTGCAAAAATCGCTCGATGCGATCGGCTTTAACACCGTGGGGTACGGTTGCACAACGTGCATCGGTAACTCGGGCCCGATCGACGCGGCACTCTCTGAAGCCATCAACAAGAACAACCTGACTGTCGGCGCGGTGCTTTCGGGTAACCGTAACTTCGAAGGCCGCATTCATGCGGATGTCAAAGCGAACTACCTCGCTTCGCCGCCGCTGGTTGTGGCATATGCGCTCGCGGGCACAATGGATATCGATTTTGAAACCGATAAGATCCAGGGAAAGGTTTCGCTGAAAGATATCTGGCCGACGCAGAAAGAAGTCAACGACGCGCTGGCGAAAGCCGTGACCTCTGACCTCTTCAGGAAAGAATACGGCAACGTATTCAAAGCCAACGAGATGTGGAACAACATCAAAGTCGGCGGCGGAGACACATACGCCTGGGATCAGAAATCGACGTACATCGCGAAGCCGAACTATTTCGAAAACTTCTCGCTGACCGAACCCGGCATTCCGGTGCTGAAAGACATCAGCTGCCTCGCGGTGTTCGGTGATTCGGTGACGACTGACCACATTTCACCCGCCGGCAATATCAAGAAAGACTCGCCTGCTGGCCGCTACCTGACGGGTCGCGGTGTTCAACCGGTCGATTTTAACACTTACGGCGCGCGCCGCGGTAACCATGAAGTGATGGTGCGCGGCACGTTCGCGAATACACGGATTAAGAATCTGATGACCCTCACCCCCGCCCCCTCTCCCGCGGGGAGAGGGGAGAAAGTCGATTGGAATCTTGTCCCCGAAGGGGGCAATACCGTCCACATCCCATCGGGCGAAAAGATGAGCATTTTCGACGCCGCCATGAAATACATGGAAGCGAAAACCCCGCTGATTGTGCTCGCTGGTAAAGAGTACGGTACGGGTTCATCGCGCGACTGGGCGGCAAAGGGCCCCGCGCTTCAGGGTATCAAGGTCGTGATCGCCGAAAGCTTCGAGCGTATTCACCGCTCAAACCTGATCGGCATGGGCATTTTACCGCTGCAGTTTAAAGATGGCCAGAATGCGCAATCGCTCGGTCTCGATGGTTCAGAAGTCTTTAATGTTGAGGGTTATGATAATAGCCTGAAACCGCGCACCGATATCAAGGTGACGGCGAAAAAGAAAGACGGCTCAGTGGTGGCGTTCACCACGATGAACCGTGTCGATACCCCGGTCGAGGTCGTGTACCTCAGGAACGGCGGTATTCTGCACACGGTATTGCGCAAGCTCGGTTCTGGCTAAAACAGCATGCCATAGGCACGCCGTTTTAGCTATTTCAAAAAGTCATCCATCGACAATCCACCGGTATCGGTGGATTCGCCGCTGGCCTTGCTCTTCATCTTCTCTGGTAGCAGCACTTCGTTGTAGCTCTTGGCGAGCTCAAAGATTTCGTCGTGCTCGAAGTCTTTGCGCACACTGACTTCGAGATTGAAGTTCGGGTCATTGATGCCTTTCTGCATCACGTGCACCACGTCGGTGATATTCTGCACGACGTGGCGGCTGTAGACGAACATAAATGACAGCAGGATTGCGCAGATGCCGAAGAAGACCATGATATTCACGCGTGCTTTGTCTTTGGCAATCGGCCATGTGTTGACAAATATCACCACGTCACCGATGGCCAATGGATGCACATGCGCATCGCCGTGGAAGCGTGCAACGACTGTGCGTTTCTCATCGTACTTGTAGTGCGATGCCAGCTGTGCCTCTGTATAATTAGATATCAGGAGCCGGTCTTTGTAGTAGACCTGCGCAATACCCGATTGTTTTGCATCGACGTTCACCATCAGCTGCGACAGGTATTCCCTGGCACGTTCATTGGCTTCTTCGGGCTTTGCTTGTTTCGCGACCTGCTGAATATTTGTAGCGAGGTTGCGGTACAGGGCGTCGTGCTGTTGCTCCATCTCGTGAAAACCGAGTGTGCCGGTGAAGGCCATGAAGCTGTATACGACGATAAATGCCATGGTTGCAATGGTAGAGATAACGGCAATGTGGCGGTTTGCCATCTGTGAATCGGTATTGTGTATCTTGCCCATGATCTTGAGTAAACGCAACAGGCGCAGAATGCGGCTGACACGCACCGCTTTGACAATTTTTACACTGCTCATGAAACCGAGACCGGCGCCATGTCCAATTTCGGGATACAGCATCAGCACAACCTCGGGGCCGCTGGAAATCAGCATCAACGGAATCGAAGAGAGCAGATCGATCCAACCGCGCTGGTGAATCAAGTAGTGTTTGGCCGCGCCATGACGGCTGGTGACAATGATGCGCGCAATGAATTCAATGCTGAATATCAGGTCGGTGGCAAAGGATGCGATCAGTATGATATTGCGTGTGCTGACAGTGAATTCATAGACCGTAGCAAATTCGTCGAGTACTGTAATGAACAGCGCAAATACGATGATCGCAATGATCGAATTCTCGACAAAACCGCCGAGGTTGTTGGCTTCGTGGTAATTCTTCTTGTTTTCCATTTTGTTATGCCTTCATCGTGAATGCCATACGGTTGAATTCTTCGAGCATGCGTTTGTCGAGTCCGAGAAAAGCCGCGTTGCGCATCTGCACGGAAAACCATGATTTATCCGGCGTTTCAGAACCCTTTTCTGCCTTCTGGCCTTTACGGAAATCTTTTGCGCGGGCGAACAGGATTGCCAGAAATTTGCCGATCGGCGTCGCTCCCGGTTCGGTCGCTGCAACCGGTACTGTCATCGCCACGCTTAGCAGATCGGCATTAATGCCAGGTGCCACAGAGCGCACCAGCGCCGTGATCTTGTCAAAATACAGTTTTTGCTGCGCCGGTTTGTCTTTCAGGTCAAAACCATTTACCGGTTGCGTGCCCACCTGCTGAATCGGCACGCGTATCGCGGCAGCGGGGGACACCGCGGCGCACAACTTGATATATTCGCACATATGCTGCGCATCGAGATTGAGTTTTTGCACGCGGAATAGCTCGTTGTACATGTAACCCTTTTCCTCTGAGCAGGCGCCAATGTAGCGGTCGATATAGCTTTCGCCGAGCAGGGTGCAGTACTGGTCGATCATCTGCCTTGCCTCTCTGTGCGCCGCAATTTTTTCATAGAGCAGCAGCATATGCGCCAGCACGTCTTCACCGCTGCCAATGCCGAGATTTTCCGGTACGGAGACATCTATGGCTCCGGGCACAATCTGTTTTGCCTTATCGACGATCGTCTGCGAAATAAAAACGCGCACGTCGGCAATGAGTTTATCGGTGGCTTTGTCTCCGGAAAGCCCGGGATAAAATTTCTGGCTGGCGATGACGGCCGACATCTGCTGTTTGTTTTGCTCGACGAAATTGCTGATCTGCTGCTCTATCATGCTTATAGGCTGACCGTGAAAGTTCGGGTTAGAGATCAGCTTGAGGATAAAGTCTGAGATCATGATATATCCTCGGATGTTCGGCGGATTATTTCAAATACATTATGGCCTCGATTTCAACCGCGGAGCCCCGCGGCAGCGCGGCTACCTGAACTGTCGAGCGCGCGGGTTTATGGTCCCCAAAATGCCTCGCGTAGATTTCGTTCATGGTCTGGAATTGTGACAAATCTGTCATAAAAACCGTGCATTTGACGATTTTGCTCAGGCTACCGCCGGCGGCTTCGCATACCGCGCGCATGTTTTTCATGACCTGCTCGGTCTGGTCGCCGATTTTCTCTGAAACGAGCAGCCCGGTTTCGGGAACAAGCGGAATCTGCCCCGAAAGAAACAGAAAATCGCCGGTTTCGATTGCCTGCGAATAGGGGCCGACTGCGGCCGGCGCTTTTGCGGTGGAGATGGTTTTCATATATTTTCCCAGAATCACCCGGCGGCCAAGTCGCGTCAATAAATTAAAGGTTCAAAGAATAATCCCCAACGGACGAAAATAAAACGATGAATTCTCTGATCGCAAACCTCAGGGTGCGCACAAAAATGTCGCTGGCGGCGCTGCTGCTGCTGGTGCCCCTGACATACCTCAGTGTACAATTTTTCCGAACGGTGTCGGAACAAATACACGGTTCATATCTGGAATCGATCGGGGTGAAATATGTTTATCCCATACAGCAGGTGCTGTATCACGTGCAAAAACGCAGGGGGTTCGTGGCCCTCGACAGTAAGGCCAACGACAACAGCAACGCGGTCAAAACAGAATCTGAAAACGCCCGAAAAGCATTTAATCAGCTCATCGCAGTGCATGCCGCCGAAAAAGACCCCTTCGGCATTGAGTCGCAGTATCAGGATCTGAAAACCAAACTCGATTATCTGCTGAGCACAGATCTCAAGGCCGATAAACTGCAGCATGTCCAATTGCACACAGACTTTAATAAATACGTACTGGATTTGCATGCGCTTATCGCCGAACGTTCTACCCTTGACCTGGAGCCCGAGGCCGGACCTTACTATTTGATGGAACTTTCGCTGAAGTTGCTTGCCCCCGTCGGTGAAATCATCGGGCAAACGCGGGCGCTCGGTACTTCGATTCTGGTCAGGCAGATACGGGACGTCAGGCTGCTGAACGATCTGTACTTTCGCTTCGGCATCATCACGTACCGCACGCAGGAGGTCGAAGCCAGCCAGACGAGAATTAATTCCTATTATCCTGAAAAAAAGGCATACTATGCGCCATATTTTGAAGAGGCGGATTTAGCCGCGAAAAAATTCCGGGACGCCCGCCAAAAACTGTTCAGCGGTCTCGATATCGGTGGCGCACAGAGCGCCGACGGCTACCACAAAATTGTCACCGCCTATCTGGATACGTATTTCCGGCTCGGGCAGATCGCGACAGAACATCTGCAGGGCGAACTCGATACCCGGCTAAAAATTTTGAAATATAAGCTGGCTATTACGCTGGTCATTACGCTACTGGGCATCTTTTTATCCTTTGTAGTAGGCTGGCTGATACTGAGGCAGATTTCGCATTCTCTGGATGAAGCGATCCGCGTGGCGAATAATCTCGCGGCGGGAGAAATGGAATTTAAGCTCGAAAGCGAATCGCGCGACGAGATCGGTACGTTCATGCATTCTCTGCAGATCATGGCCGAACATCTGCGCGATATTTTGCGGCAGGTTTACCAAAGCGCTTCGGAAATATCTCTGGCCTCGCAACAGGTCGCCAGCACGGCAGAAATGCTCAACAACGGCGCCATGGATCAGGCAGCGCACGTCGAAGAAACCGGCGCAGCTCTCGGTGAAATGGTGAGTCTGATTCAGAGCAACGCCAAAAATGCGGTCGAAACAGACCAGACTGCCAATAACGCGGTCAAGAACACGCAGATCGGCGCGGACAACGTTTTACGCGCAGTCGATTCGATGAAAGTAATCTCGGAGCGGATTCATATTGTGCAGGAGATTGCCTCGCAGACGAACCTGCTGGCGCTCAACGCAACCATCGAAGCCGCGCGCGCCGGCGAACACGGCCGCGGTTTTGCGGTCGTGGCAACCGAGGTCGGTAAACTCGCCGACACCAGCGGTCAGGCGGCGAAACAGATTCAGGTGCTGCTGAGCCAGAGCTCCGCAATATCGGAAAGCGCGGCGTCTTCGCTGTCGCTCATTACCACCAGCATGCAGGATACGGCAAAGAAGGTCGTGGCGATACGCCATGCCTCGGAAGAGCAAAACCTCGCGGCCACACAGATCAGTGAGAGCATGGGCCGCCTGAACCAGACAACGGAGCAAACGGCATCAGCGGCCGAACAGCTCGCAGCGACGGCAGAAGAGATGAGCGCGCAGACAGCTACGTTGCTGCAGAACCTCAAATTTTTCCGCTTTGCCGACGCAGATACCGGCGTAGCGCAGCATTATTCGGCCGCGACGGCAGTGAAGGCCATGGCGGCCAGGCACGCGACCCAACCCAAGGGGCGCCAGGCCGCCGCGAGTAAGGTTTCGACCGACGAATTTATTATTTCTTCGGGAAAATACGAAAAATTCTGAGGCTGCCGCGACCCTAACATCCTTGTCGCGGCGAACCTCTGGAAGCAGAGACTCGCAGAGCCTCGTCGCGGTGCATCCATGCACCATGGCCCGCGGCCTTAACTTTCTTGCCGCCACTGACCCCGGTTATCCTTGTACCATGGCCCTGGAAACCCATACGCAGTCGCGCGTCACCACAATTCGCATCAACCATAATACGGCCAACACGCTTACTGCAGACAGTTTTACCGGCATTCACGAGACTCTGCAAAAGTACGAGAAGGATGATAACACGCGCGTCGTCATATTCACCGGCAACGCTGCGGGATATTTTTCCAACGGCTTCGAACCCGCGCTCTTCCTGGATCAATCCTACGAGTATAACCACAAAATCTGCACTCTGGTCAATGCGACGGCGCTCTATTTCTTTTTTTACCCCAAGCCGATCATTGCCTGTCTCAACGGCCATGCAATGGGGGCAGGCGCGGTATTTGCGCTTTTCTCTGATTGGCGCTTTATGGTAGATAAATCGGCGCGTTTCGGATTTCCGGAAGCCCTGCTCGGTATGAACTTCCCCGCATTCGTCGCACGCTACATGCAGGATCTGATCGGCGTGACGAACACGCGCGATATTCTTTACGCGGGAAAATCGCTCAAGGGCCCGGAAGCGGCGGAGATTAATCTTGTCGACAAAATCTTCGGCGCGGCGGAACTCTTGCCGGAAACGGTCAAATTTGCCGAGCGGCTGGCTAAGAGCCCGCTGCAGACTCTGACCGGCATGAAGCGCGCGCGCACAGAGCCGTACCGCGCGCTGTTCGATTCGCTGCGCGACAGCGACGCGGCCGAACTCGCAAAAATCATGACCAGCCCCGTCACGCAGGAGGGTTTAAGGTCGATTGTCGAAAAAAGAAGACCGAAATTTGACTGAGGCGCAATGGGAAGCAGACAAGATGACAAACGCGTAGCGATTCTCTCCTCAGGCGGTGACGCGCCGGGCATGAACGCCGCGATGCGCGCGTTCGTGCGCGCAGCGTTGTGGGAAAAATACCAGGTTTTCGGAATCCAGAACGGTTACGAGGGCCTGCTCGAAGACGACATGCGCGAGCTCAACTCGCGCGATATGGGTCGCATCATCAACATGGGAGGCACCATTCTCGGTACTTCGCGCTCCCCCGAATTTCAGACAGCCGCGGGCTTAAAAAAAGCCGTGAAGATTCTGAAGGAGCGCGGCATCGATGCGCTTTGCGTCGTCGGCGGCGACGGTTCATTTCGCGGTCTGACAGCATTGAGCGAGCACTACAAAGGTCAGGTCGTCGGCATTCCCGGAACCATCGACAACGATATCCCCGGCACCGAATATACGATCGGTTTCGACACTGCGGTTGAGACCGCCGTCGAAGCGATAGACAAGTTGCGCGACACCGCTCTGTCTCACGGCAGATTATTTTTTGTCGAGGTCATGGGCCGCAAATCGGGCCAGATCGCGCTGTCGGTCGCGCTCGCCTGCGGCGCGGAAGATGTGATGATACCCGAAGAGCGCATCGACGCCGAGGTCTTTGCCGCGCGTCTCGAAGCCGGTCGCAAAAAAGGCAAACGTTTTGGCATCGTCGTCGTCGCCGAAGGTGCCAGCATCGAGCCGCGCGATCTCGATCGGGCGAAGGCGATACGCGAAGCGTCGCCCAACCCTGAAGTGCAGGCCATCGTTGCGGCTGAAGAATCGCCCGCATTCACGTGGGCCGAGATCCTGCGGCCAAAAATCGGCATGAATATCCGCGTCTCGGTATTAGGTCACATACAGCGCGGCGGTTCTCCCAGCTCCTTCGACCGCATCTGGGGGTCGCGCATGGGCGAAGCCGCGGTGCGCTTCATCAAGAACCGCATGACGGGCATCTTCACCGCCATGCGCGCCGGACATATCGTGCCGGCTTACCTTGTCGAAGCAGCGCAGGGCGTGCGCGCTGTTGAGCCGGAGATGGTGCATCTGGTGAGGGTGATGGGCAGCTGAGAATTTATGCCGCACTTTCCGCACATCGCTCAGCTCCGCCTCGCTCTTCGCGTGCTGCGCCCGCTCAGCGGAACGTGCGCCAGAACTCCTCAACTCACATCCTGCACACCAGTCACTCCCTCGCAAGCCAAGCCATCATCACCACCAACTAAACCACCCAGCCTCTAACGTTGGATTTACCTGACGCTGACGTCTGGTTTCAACCTGCAAGCACTTTCCACCAGGTCTGCCGCCTGCGATAAACCAGAAATATCATGCTGGAAACAAGAAATATTGACATAACAATCGGTGCTGGACCTATACCATTCTGCAATATGAGTAAATAGCCCACAATGTTCACAATGATAGGGCCAAGTAAAATAAGCCCCAAATTCGTAGTCCTATTAGCCAGGAGAGCAATACCACCGGCGATTTCCAATACACCAATAAAAGGCCACAAATATCCAGTGGATAGTAACGCTCCAAGGAACATGGCCGCCTTCCCTGTCATTTGCGGTGTAGGCATAAATGCGTGGAATTTGCCTGCCCCAAAAAGTATAAACAAGGCTGCGAGAATCAATCGCGTTACCAAGTCGAGGTATTTCATATTTGACTCCTTGCCTGGGCAAATAGTTGTCCAGACAATCAAATTAAGTCATGCTGAGCAGTGTTGTCAACAAAAATAGTTGTCTGGACAAATAAATGCCGGAACGGGTCGAGGAGAGTATCTTTGCTGCATGTTTGTCCTAAACGATCAAATCGGGTTCAATCTTTATCGCGTCGCGTTATTGTTTCGGCGGGAATTGATTCACGCCCTTAAGGCCTATGATCTGACGCCAGAGCAATGGCAGATATTAGCAGCTTTATGGGAAAAGCGAGCACTGACCCAGTCACAAATTATTGAGCTGACACTTCAGGACGCGCCAAGTGCTTCTCGTACAGTCGCCCGGATGCAGAGAAAGAAATTCCTTAAAAAAAGCCCCTCCGAGACGGATAAGCGCGCCAGCATAGTGACCTTGACAAAACATGGCGTTTCGTTGCATGAAATTATTCCAAAAATGCTGTCCGATCATTTCAAGGCAATCCTTAACGAAATACCTAACGCCGATCAACAAACTCTTCTCCGAATCCTAAAAGAATTTCGCCAGGTATTAGGTGATAAGCTCTAATAGAAGAGGCAAAAGATATTAGCGTCAATTTCGGCCGACGTCCTAAATGTCGATACCTTAGCCTCGAATATCATCCAATAGTCCCCGAATCTTCGCTAACAAAACATTGGCACTCATCGGCTTTTCCACAAACAGCGCTTGATTCTCGTCTATACGATGATCGTTGAGCGCCTCCTTTGAATATCCGGACATGAAGATAATTTTTTGCATTGGCTGTTTTTCCCTGACCCGGCTGGCAAACTCCAACCCGCTCATGTTCGGCATGATGCCATCAGTAATAATGAGATCAATTGCATTTGGCTTGCTTGCATAGATATTCAATGCCTCCAGGCCGTCAGAAGCTTCTATAACTTTGTATCCATTTCCGGCAAGTATTCGTGCGAATAATTTCCGCAATTCGACAGTATCTTCGGCAAGTAAAATTGTCTCCGTGCCGGAAACTTTGACCGGTGCAATGGATTCTTTTTTTTCCGGTTTTTCGCTTGCGAGCGTTAGGGGCAAATAAATCTCAAATCTTGTGCCTTCTCCCGGCTGGCTGAATGTCCAGATTGTACCTTTGCTCTGAGTCACAATAGCATATACAGTAGCAAGTCCAAGGCCAGTACCTTTGCCCACAGCCTTGGTCGTATAAAACGGTTCAAAGATTCTGGCCTGAGTTTCTGCAGACATTCCCACACCACTATCGCTGACCGAAATCATGACGTAGTTTCCCGGTTCGCATTTTGGATTGCCCTGAGCCTTGATTCTATCGAGCGTCGCATTTGCCGTTTTGATTTCTAGAATCCCACCGCGGGGCATCATCGCATGAATGGCATTAATTGTCAGATTTATAATAATTTGCTCCACTTGTCCGGGGTCAGCAAGAGTGTTGCCAAGATCGGCCGCTAAATCCCTTTTGTGCAGAATATTGCCTGGAATGGCTTTATCCAGAATAGGTTGGAGATTCGCTAAAATAGAATTCAGGTTGATGACCTTAGTTCCCAATGGCTGGTGTTGACTGAACGTCATGAGTTGCTTAATCAGTAAAGCCGCCTGCTCACCGGCTTTTTGAATATGAATTAATGCGGCGTCCGTTTTCTCGCTGCCAGTTAATCCTGAGTCACAATAAGCCATGATCAACATAAGAACAGTATTAAAATCATGTGCTATGCCACCTACTAAACGGCCAAGCGCCTCGAGCTTTTGAGACTGGCGGATTTTCCCCTGTTGATCTGCATCTTTTCGTAGTTGCCTGTTTTCTTCGTGCTGCTCAATACCTTGTTTCTTCAGTTTCACAAAATCAGTCACATCGACTACATTGTGGATTATGTACTTTAATTCACCATTGTCACCCAATACGGGAGAATTCAGCGGGCTCCAGTGTTTTTCCTCAAAACCACCGTCTGCACGGCGTACGTCATATTTCTGTATGGCCATAACGTCCGCCGACTTAGTGTGGATGACCCTTTCGAGTGAAGCCCGCAAATTGCTTTCTCCGGTAGCAGAGCTGTCGTTGGGGTTGTCAGGAAATACTGCAAATATGCCTCTGCCGATCACGTCATCCTTTCTGGTTAACGTTGCCTTTAGATAGGGTTTGCTGACCGCAGTGATCCGGAGCTGAGGATCTAAAATCAAATACAAGCCAGGGAGATTCTCAAAAATCGCCTGAAAATCGTTACTTGGTTCTATGGTGTCGTTCACATCTATAGTATGTCAATATTTGCATGTCTGTATTAAAAGTAAACAATAAATATTGAACCCCTTAAACTAGCCTGCCTGCCGCCATTGGGGCTCAACGCCTCCAGCTTGGGATGGCCAGGAAAGCGCGGTTATTTACTCCTCCTTGATAAGCAGTACCTCCCCCTGAAATTTGGCAAGTATTTGAGCCTTAATGTTGCCCACAAGTCTCCGCGACATTAGCCGATGCGAAGCTGGTAAAAACTGAAATCTCAACTGTTTCTCCTTTTCGATTATTATGTTCCCGGCAGAAGGGAACGATGTACCACGCGCGATCAGTTTTTGAATCCATTTGTACATGTGCCCCGACTTCCGCAATATTTGAGCAACCGGATGCCACGCATCGAGCATCACCTTTACTGTGGCGTGCGTACTTTGTCCAGTGCTTCAGCCAGCTGCCGCAGCTGCACGCTTTTTCAGATGTTCCGTTAATGTTTCGAACCCTCATCGTTTGTGCTGTCTTTTCTTTAGTCCAAAAAACAAAGAAGCTGGATCTATACGCCGCATGTCGTAGCTACATTGGCAGGCGCCAGATAGGTCAGGATACGCACTTCGAGGGATTGTCCTTTCATGCTATTGTGCTCGATGCAAAATGGGGCGATGTACCATTTACTGTCCGATCCGGACTCCTTTTGAACGTGAGCTCCTGCTGCTGCATTTTTATCGCAGTCTATCGCGGCGCATCGGGTGGGTAGCCTGCCCGGGGCATATCGCTCCCAGTGTGCCAGCCAGCTTTCGCAGAGGCAGTGATTGTTTGAAGTTCCATTGATGTTCTTAACTGTCATTGCGTTCTCCGATACT
>CAYHJO010000123.1:0-250 GCA_964356715.1 uncultured Turneriella sp.
CGCAATTTGCAGATACGGTTAATGGAGACAACCAGAAAAGCGCGGTTATAAAAGTTGCACGGCATTCAGACTACCACCGGAAAACGCAGGACGAAACTCGTATTCGCGGCATGGGTGTCTAAAAACAGCTCCCCGCCGTTTGCGGCCGCAAAAGTCCGGCAGATACTCAAACCCAGCCCCGTGCCCTTACCGGCCTCTTTCGTTGTGAAGAAGGGGAGAAAAATGCGGTCGCGCAGACCTGCTGCCAGTC
>CAYHJO010000123.1:260-12453 GCA_964356715.1 uncultured Turneriella sp.
GAATCCTGAACGACAATATCGATCGTCCCGTGGCCCGCGCGGCAAATAATCCTAATCCATCGATTGCGTGAACCGGCGACGGCATCGCGGGAATTGTGCAGCAGGTTTAACAATATCTGGGATACCTCAGCCGCGCGGCAGAAAATGCGAACGGTCGGGCAGGCGCAATCGACAGAAAAATCGATGTTCTCCGCGCGGAATTTTTCTGCGCAGAAATTCGTAACATTTTCCAGAATCGTGCCCAACTCTTCGCTCTGTTTTTGATCGAGGCTGCCGTCGCGTGATAAGTTCCTGAGCCCGGTGATAATTCTGGCGATTCTGCTGACGGTGTCCTGCACGACGGTAAGCCTGGCGTCGATCAGCGATCTGTCGCTGTTGCCCTCACGGAGCAGTTCCTGCGCCTGAGCTGCGCTGGTCTGGATGATCGCCAGCGGATTATTGATCTCGTGTGCGATGCCCGCCGCCATTTCGCCGAGCACCGCCATTTTGTCCGCCTGTAGCAGCCTGTGCTGCGTTTCGTAAAGGCTGGCAATAACGCGCTCGGTAACCGTCTCGTAGAGCATCGTGAGAGAGGTGACGAGTATCGTCAGCGTACACAGGAGCACGAGCTGAAATTTTTTCATGGCGCCGGCTGTGGGGTTATCCGCAATAGGAAAATACGCTGCGTCGAGCGCGTACGACGCGATGAGCCCCGAGAGACTGCAGATCGCCCAGAAATAGCCCGACCGCCGGCCGGCGAGCGACATACCGACCATCGGCAGCGACGCAAGCCACACCGGTAAAGGCCGGCCCGGCAGGATATTCGACAACTGCAATCCGCCGATAACAACGAACACAATACCCGTCAGGAAGTTGCCGGCAATGAATGGTGAAGCCGTCCATCTCAGAATAAACGGAATAGCAAACGCAAGGGTACCACCGGATAAGACAATAACTACCGAAACGCGGTTGTGAATGACAAGAGCGTAATACAGAGCGAAGAAGATCGTCCAGAGCAGCAAAACCGTTAAAAAGACCAGGGTGAGCCTTGCCCGCCTCAGTGCCTCGACGTTCGGCAGAAAACGCATTTCATCGATTGCCCATTCCCTAACGGTTCTGAACGGATGCCGCAACCGGGCCCACCGCGGTACTTTGCCAGCCTCGGTCATAATATTGCCGGTCGACGGCATTCGTGTTCGCTCGCCTGGCTGCATCTTATCCTTTGGGGATGTAGGCACGCGGGTTAAGGCTTTCGATCAGGCTTATCACTCCGCCTCGGGTAGCGTCGCTCAGGTGAACGAACTCGATGCCGCAGCCCTGCGGTAATGCCGCGGACGCGTTGCTGCGTACCCATAACACGATGCCATCACCCTCGATGGCGTTGGGTATACCTTTTGCGAACTGAATGCGGAAATGCGTTTTCGCGCCAGGGGGCGGCAACGCAGCGCCGGGTTTTACGAAAATACCGCCGCGCCCGATCTTCAGCGCGTCCCCCGAAAGCGCGGCGCCCAACTCGGGAAATTCCAGGACGATCTGGAAATCCGCTTCAAGCCAGCCGGCCGCGGGAGACCAGACGCTCTCACGCGATGAAACCGCCCGGATGAGCTTTGCAAAAAGCTCGTTGCGGTCAAATGGCTTGGAAAAAACTGCGTCGGCACCTGCATCGAAAGCTTCTTCGAGCGTAATATCTGCATACCCGGTAATCAGTATCACAGCGGGTAATGGTTTTTGCCGGGTTTTGATGTTGTGCAGCAGCTCAATGCCGTCGCCGCCCGGCATTCTGACGTCGGAAAGCACCAGATCGATCTTCTCGCGCTTTATCAGCTCAAAGGCTTCCCTGCCGTTGGCCGCTTCGAGCACTCTAAAACCCCGGCGCCCAAGGTCAAAGCGAAGAAGCTTACGCAGTTGTTCTTCATCATCCACAACCAGAATGGTAACGTCTTGCGGCTGTCTGATACTTTGCCCTCGCTTTTTATCCCGTACCCGCGCGGGTCATCGCGTCACGCCGAATTTTCTTTTTGAACCTGTGGGATATCGCCCCGCCGCCGGGCCGTAAGTCCATGGCGGCAGGATTTACCGCGATGCCATAAGATCGTACACGCCCGCCAGAAGCTCTGAACCCGAAAACGGCTTCTCCAACAACCTTCTTTCTTCTCCCTGCCAATCATGATTCAGTGCGACCTCTGAAAAGCCGCTCATGAACAGAATACGGATGTCTGGCTGCAGATAACGGATTTCCGCGGCCATCTCAAATCCGGTCATACCCGGCATCATAATATCCGTTAGGACCAGATCGATTTCTCCCCGATGTGTGCGAATATAAGACACTGCCGCTTCTCCGTTTTCTGCCTGTTGAACAACGATCTTGTCGCTGCGCAGGTGCTGCGTCACCACGTCGCGCAACGGTTTTTCGTCGTCGACGACAAGCACTCTGATTTGCGACGAATCCGCTGCGGTGACCTGCTTTTCTCCGTCATGCGTCTTCTCCGCCTCAGGGCGCTCCGCGGCAACGGGCAGCAACAAGCGAAAGGTTGTGCCCTCGTTTTGCCGTGAACTGCAAAAAATATAGCCCTCCATTTGTTTGACGATACCGTAAACCACGGCGAGACCGAGTCCGGTACCTTTGCCCATTTCTTTGGTTGTAAAATAAGGTTCAAAAATGCGCGGAATCGCATCTTCGGGAATGCCGGTTCCGGTATCCGAAAATTCGACGCAGACGTATTCCCTGCCCGAATCACCGCCGTTAGCGACAGCTTCGGCCCGGTGCCGCATGATCAGATCGTTGGCGAACTTATCTTCGGGAAAACCGTCTGATGGCGCGAGATGACGGGACCTAATGGAAAATTCGCCTTTTCCGCCCATGGCGTCGCGGGCGTTTACCGTCAGGTTAAGAAGTATCTGTGAAAAATACGTTTCATCGATCGACGCGCAAACATCGGGCGCATTGAGTTCGAGTTTTAACGCCACACCCACGCCGAGCGCCGCCCCCAACATGGCCGCATACTTGTTAATCACCTGATTCAGATTCATTACACGCAAATCGAATTGCTGGTGCTTTGCGTAGGCGAGAATCTGACCGGTGAGCCCGCGACCGCGCTCAGCCGCCAGTATTATTTCCTGAAGGTCCGCATGGTATTTTGGCATGTCCTTGAGGTCCAGCTCAAGCAGCTCTGCAAATCCCTTGATGATTGCGAGAATGTTATTGAAGTCATGGGCAATATTACCGGCCAATTGCCCCAGGGCCTCGTGCTTCTGGCTGGCGAAAATTTTCCCCTGAGCGTCGCGCAGTTCCCGTTCAACTTCAAGCCGCTTTTGCATATCGGCTTTCAGATCATCATATAACTCCATCATTTCTACAGAAGTTATGTCCAGCGCCCGCTCGAGCATGGCGCGGTCTTTATCTGCCTCGCAGTAGGCCGTGTTGACCTCTTCAATAAAATTCATCATTGCCGCGGGAACATTTTCACCGAAATTCCGGGAAATCTGGCGTGTTAATAATTTATGTTGCGACAGGGGGTTCAACATACCTCGTAATTGTCATCGTCTGATTATGCAGTCTGCATTGATCGAAGCCGTTAAGCGGAGATATTTCTCCGTAGGAATAAAAACCGCTGAGTATTGCATTCGCACCGAGGCTTGCCTGCACTGCCAGCACCTCTTCGTCGATTCTCTGTTTGAGTACGAGTTTACGGCCCACGCAACTGATCAGCATCGCAAGATTTTCTCCGGGCGAATCGGGACCATGCGTATTTTCGGCGGCCGCTGTCGCGCCATCG
This sequence comes from uncultured Turneriella sp., assembly GCA_964356715.1. Taxonomy (GTDB): domain Bacteria; phylum Spirochaetota; class Leptospiria; order Turneriellales; family Turneriellaceae; genus Turneriella. The sequence goes on from CAYHJO010000123.1 coordinate 4,016, forward strand.
ATCAGGCGTTCGAAATTTGCTTTCATTAGTCTTACGCGTGAACCTTCTGCGATATCGCCGGCAAACCGCATTGACTGCGCGGCGTCATCGATGCTGAGTACGGTTCGCACCACGTATTCATCCGTCGCCGAGTTACGAACGCTTAAAGGGAAGAGCAGTGCGGAGGCGGGTAAGGCGGCTGCGTGCTCGCCGAGATATTTCTTATACAGCGCGAGAACGGGCTTGCCATCGAGCTGATATACGACACTTCCGTTCGCCCGGGTCACGATTCTTTCGGGGCCGAACGGATCCCAGCCGCCCATGGAGCCATATTTGATCTGCAATGCTTGTTCCGAGCCATAAAACGCGACCGCACTAACGAGCTTTTCCTGTGGTCCGTTTGGGCCCAGCACATACGTGTGCTGAAAGCGATCGCCATCGGCGGCCAGGCCGCCGGTTACGGGCACCGCGGCCGGCAGATTCTCGAAAATACCGCGAACGAGTTCACTGCCGTTGACCGTGATACCATCTGAGAGCACAAAAATGTGACGCAGGTTCAAGCCCGAAATCTGGCCGACTAATTTTTTGCCAACGGCGTGGCTGTCTCCTGCGCTCTCCAGCGCCTCATAGTGTATTTGCACGTTTGTACCGCTGAAACGTACGGCCGTAGATATTACGGTATTCTCAAGAACCTGCGCACCGGAGATCTCTCCCGCGGTCGAACAGCCCGCGTACAACGCGTTAGGGTAAAGCTGCCGGATGCGCTGCAGATTCCGGGTGTTTCTCAGGCAATCGGGCGAGCCGAAAATGTAAACGAGATCGGCGTCTTGTAAACCCGGGGACGTACCTGGTTCTTCTCCGTTACCATGCCAGATGATTTGCTCGACCTTCATGGATTCACCCTATGGGGTCAGACGTGCCATTGACGGCGAATACGACAAGGTTACCGGCGCTGTGCCTACCGTTTATTTCCGTGCTGCTGCTCGCGGCCTGTAAAAAGACCCCGGCCACGGTCATTGAAGTGTTCACGCGCTGAGAATCGCACAACTTCTTTACGGCCCCTCTCGAATTAGGACATCCGCGCATGGCAAAACTAGTGCTCATTCGCCACGGCCAGTCGCTGTGGAACCTGCATAACCTGTTCACCGGCTGGGTCGATGTGCCGCTGTCGGCACAGGGCATACAGGAGGCGATTGCCGCGGGCAAGCGCCTCGCGGAAGAAAAGTTCGATATCATCTATACATCCACCCTGATTCGCGCGATCACCACCGCGATGATTGTCATGTCAGAGAGTAAAGAAGGCAAAGTGCCGGTGCTGCAGAAGGCAAATGCCCAGGGACACGGAGGTCCCGGGGCCGACGCGGCCAAGGATGGCCTCGATGCGTCGGCTGAGAAGCCGGCGGAATGGTTTAAAATATACTCAGCCACCACTGAGGCCAACACAATTCCCGTGTATTCGGCATGGGAGCTCAACGAGCGCATGTACGGCGAGCTGCAGGGCATGAATAAAGAAGAAACCGCGAAGAAGTTCGGCGACGCGCAGGTCAAAATCTGGCGCCGCAGCTATGACGTGCCACCGCCGAATGGTGAGGCGCTCAAGAATACCGCCGAGCGCACGATTCCATGGTTCCGGAAAAACATCGAACCCAAGCTGAAAGAAGGCAAGAACATTCTCGTCGCCGCGCACGGCAACAGCCTCAGGGCAATTATTATGTACCTCGAAAAACTGAGCGAAGCGCAGGTGCTCGAACTCGAACTCAAAACCGGCGAACCGATTGTGTTCAGCGCGTCTGGCGATACGATCAAAAGGGCCGGCTGATTTGGGTCTGCGCGGCGAAACACCGCTGCTGATTCTGCAATATCTCTACGACCGTGTCGGGCGCCTGGTGCCGGTCACCGATCTCGAAGTGGCGATGGGCAAAGACATTCATGCGCTCAGGCCGGCGATTGAAGATCTCAAAACAGAAGGATTCATCAACGAAGAAGAGTACCGCGTCGAGATCAAACCGGCGGGTGTGCATTTTGCGCAGAGCCGCTGGGTATGAAATTTCTGGGAATTGATCCCGGTTATGCGCGGCTGGGTTACGGCCTGATTCAGGTGAACGGCAACCGCGCCGAATTCGTCGATGCCGGCGTCTTTGAAACGAGCCCAAAGCAGAAAGAAGGCGAAAGACTCGCCAACATGCAGAAATTTCTGCAGCAGCTTCTGAAATCCCACACTATTACGCATGCCGCTCTCGAACAGGTGTTCTTGCGCAAAGACCTCACTACCGGCATTAAACTTTCTGAAGCACGCGGTGTCATCGTCATGAACCTGTTCCTGGCAAACATCAGCTATTCTGAAATTTCGCCGAGCGCGATGAAAAAAACAATCACCGGTTCGGGCAGCGCTCAGAAAAGAACCGTGCAACTGATGACCGCGAAACTGCTGAATTTGCCGTCGCAGATGAAAATCGACGACGCCGCCGACGGCCTGGGCCTCGCCTTTTGCGCGTGGATCAGGTGGCAAAGGACAAGGATGTTATAGGGCTGACGCACCGCGGTTTAATTCTTTTCAAGTCATCTTAGGCTTGCGGTCCTGGATTCGTAATGCTGCACAAAAGCGCACCATTAAAAATGGTTGTGACCAACAACGCTGGTGTAACCGTCATGGATATTCAGGGGAGAATCGACAGTATAACTTCCGGGCTCTTCTTATCGCGGTTAAACGAGTTAATCGACGGCGGCTGTAATAGGTTTATTATCGATTTCTCCCGGCTTTCCTTTATCAGCAGCGTCGGTTTACGGGTTCTGCTGGTTTGCGACAAGAAAATCCGGCCCCGCGATGGCAAAATTATCCTTTGCGGCCTTTCCACCGACGTCCAGGAAGTGTTCAAAATTACCGAGTTTTCAACCATTTTTCCCGTATGTAAAAACCGCGAGGAGGCGTTGGTTCTTGCCGTATCTTAAGGCGTAGCATGTCTCCAATTACTCATGATACGCTGAATTCCTCCCGACTGCTTTACTTCAGTACCTGACCGACGAGACTCTTTAGAACAGATGGCGTAAATGGTTTCGCCAGGAAATACTGATTTCCAAACAGCTTATGCTGCACCTCTTCTTCTGCTTTGCTAATCAACCCGGTGACAAAAATCACGGGAATCGAGCGATTGTTCAGCTTCGCCCATAACTCCGAGATAAAAGTTGGTCCGTCCATGCGCGGCATCATGATGTCGGCGATGATCAGATCGGGCGGGTTCTGCAGCGCTTTTTGCAGCGCGTCTTCGCCGTCCTGAGCTGTGATAATCCTGAACCCATGCGGCGAAAGGCTCATTTCAATGAGTTTCGCCATCTGCGGGTCATCGTCAACCACCAGTATTTTTCGCATATCTACTCCGGGTCAATTTTTTCCGTTGCTATATGAAAAATTCGTCGCCAGATACTGAATCTGCAGCCGCACCAAGCCTCGCTCTCAGCGCATGGTGTATCTCGGCAAACAGCGCATGGCGCTGAAACGGTTTAATGAGCAGACGGAAGTTCTGGTCTGGTTGCTTCGACATTAACAGCTCTTTGGAATAACCGCTGATGAAAATGAAAGCTGCTTCGGGCTGCAACAGCCTGGCTTCGTCTGCCATTTCGAGGCCGTTCATTTCTGGCATCATAATATTGCTCAGAATAATGTCGATTTTACCCGGAAACGTATCGATCAGATCGAGCGCGCGCCTGCCATTCGACGCTTCATGCACAATAAAACCGGCACCCCGCAGCACAGTCACAATCATGGCGCGCAGCGCATCTTCGTCGTCCACGACCAGCACCGTCACTTCGGCATATTTCTCCTTCAGCATCGAAAGATCGCCCGTTAACTTCTCCGTTTTGCCCTTGTCCCGTACATCCTGCGATAACGGTAGCAAAATTTCAAAAATCGTACCTGTTCCCGGTTTGGAATCGCAGAAAATGAATCCCTTGTGCTGCTTGATAATACCATAAGCCACGGATAATCCCAGCCCCGTGCCCTTGTCTCTCGGTTTGGTGGAAAAATAAGGATCAAAGATTCGCGAGACTATATCCTGTGGAATGCCATGCCCGGTGTCTGCCAGAGTTAAATACAGATAGTCGCCGTTTTGCGACGCAAGGCCGCGACCGGCAAAAAAATCGTCATCCAAACGGATCGTCCGCGTGGATACGGTAAAGTCACCGCCGGAGGGCATTGCATCTCTGGCGTTTACAGCGAGGTTCAACAGCACCTGCATGAACTGGTTCTCGTCGATTTCAGCACACCGCATCTCAGCATTCATGCTGAACCTCAGGCTGACGCCGGTCGTTAACGCAGCCTGCAGCATGGTGCGATTTTCCAGAAGCAGCTCATGCATATCGACGCGTTTGACATCGAGCGCCTGGTGTTTAGCATATGCTAAAATCTGTTTTGTCAGCGCCGCACCGCGCTGTACCGCTTTTTTGATCTCGGCCACCATCTGCTGCATTGTCTCGGGAAGGTCTTTTTTCTCCTGAATGATATCCGCATACCCCAGAACAATTGCCATAAGATTATTAAAATCGTGAGCAATGTTACCCGCCAACTGCCCCAGGGCTTCCTGTTTCTGCATTTGCTGTATGCCCAGCTCGGTTTCTATGAGCCTTTGCTCGGCGGCCCGAATCTGCGTCAAATCTATGATCATGACGCAGTAAAGCGGAAACTCTCCCAGATGCATTTTCAACACCGAGGCCATGATCGGAAAAACCGCGCCGTCGGCTCTGAGACCGTAAACCTCTCTCCGGCTATCCATAAGCAGACTCTGTGCGTCACCAGCCGCAAAAGTCTGCATGAATTTTTCATGGTGTGCCCGGTATTCGGTGGGAATCAACACGTCAATGTGCTGGCCGATCAGATCTTCACGATTGTGATCGAATAGCTTGTAGGCCAGATTGTTCGCGCGTAAAATATGAAAATGCCGGTCGACAGCCACAAATCCCACCGGCATTTTTTCCAGCACATCGTTCAGCAAATTGTGTGCCGCAGAACGAGCCTCCTGCGACTTTTCTTGTCGGGTAATATCGCGGTTCGCGCCGATAACGTATTGGACTTTCCCATCGGCTTCGAGAACCGGAATATAGCGCGCATCGAGAACCATGTCCCGATTTTTGAATTTGACGCGGATTATTTCTGACTGTTCTTGCCCCGTTTCAAAACATCTGCGCCGCAACAATTGGAGTCGATCGAATTGATCCAAACCCGGAATATCCGCAACCATTTTGCCGAGCACATCATCGGATGCCAGCTCGAACTGTTCCCTGAAATTACGGTTCACCCAAACGTAACGCATATGCTGATCGCAAATATTGAGTAAAATCGGCAGATCGTCGAGCAGGGATTTATAAAGCGTCTGCGGAACCATATCTTCGGTTGAACCCCGAATAGGGTGCGTGTGAAGCGTTTCCAGTCTGACGAGCAACAGGAGTTTTTCCCCTGACGTAATCGGCGTAATTTTAACCGTAACCCAATTAGCGCCAGATCGATTTTTTTGGTGACAGACCCGAACCTCGGCAACCGACTTTCCGCTCGCCACGGCTGCGAAGGAATCCGCAAGCGCCGCAATACAATCGGCCGTACTCACGATCTCGCCAGCCTGCACTGACTCGATAAAATTTTCCTTCGCCTGACCCGTTACCCCTTCCGGCTTATCGTGCTTATGCCACGCATCGTTCGCGGCAATAATAGCGCCTTTTGCATCGGTCACAACAGCCATCTCATGCAAGCCAGACAAGAACAGAGAAAGTAACTCTTTGCTGTTATTGTCCATGGAAATCGATTCTATCTCATTTATTGACTGTACGCAGGTGCGGCGCCATGCGTTCATCCATGAGAGAGCACAGCCGAGTCGATTGCGGTGACTTGGCATACGCCATTTCAACCAACAGGCTCGCATCACCCTTGTTTAACATGACATTCTTGGTTTCTGTTTTCATCCGCTGAAACTTATTTTCGAGAACACTCATGCGCCCGCCGCGCAGGGCAAAATATTTTTCGGCGGCTTTGCCGATCAATTGTGCAATATTCCAGCGGGCGGCGATGGCAAGATTTTCCGCAAATTCGACCAGGCCGAAGGGCTTCGAAATATACTGAATGGCCCCCATATTCTGGGCGGATGCCATATCTTTGGGGTTCGGCTTGCCCGTCATGAAAATTATCGCGATCGCGCCATCTTTCTCGCGCAACCTATTGCCTAACTCGAGGCCATCCATTTTACCCATTTTGACGTCGGAAACGAGTATGTTTAAGGGCTTCACGGCAATCTGCTCCAGTGCCTTTTCGGCCGTTTCAGCGGACGTAACACTGTAACCCAATGAAAGAATGTTTCGCGATACAGTGTCGCGTAGCGCCGGTTCGTCGTCGACCACAAGGACTTCTATATTACGAAATGGCGCGGATTTCATGACCCTCCAAAATACATTGACCGGTATTTAGCCGCAAGTGGCCGCAGTTAGCAAGCAGAATTCGCCTTTGCTTGTTCAGACGCCGCATCTTTAAAACACAATTGGCGTTGCAAGGCAGGAAGCGGTTTCGTTAGCTTCAATTGTCGGCGTTTCGATATAGCCTGCCCTCGAAAGAAAAATCGATGCATATCGAGTCGGTTCGCGCGCCGCCATGGTCGCACGTATGGGATGATTTTGAAAAACAATTAAAGAACTGAAAAAAAGGGAGTGTTTCCCCGCCAGAAGCCCGAGGCTTCTCTGCTTCAAAGCAGGACACTGCTCCCCGAAAAATAACCTTCAGAGCCGCAGAATCAAACAGCGATAAAGGGTTTCTTTTTTTCCTGTTTTGCGGCCTTTTTCTCTTTTGCTGTCTTCAATGGTTTTTTCTTTTCGTCTTTTTTTCTGTTGGTGTCTTTTGCCATGTTTCCTCTTTGTAACTCAGTATTATGTCACGAACGGTAGAGCACGGTTGCTGGCAACGGTATTGTGGTTTAGTCGGTTGACTCTACACAGCGAGGCCCTACCCCGCCTCTACCATGGACAAGGCGCAGCTGGAGAACCTCGAAAAAAAAATTGTCACACTGGAAACTGAGGTATTCTCGCTGCGCTCCGAAATCGAGCGTTTCAAACGCAGCGAGGCGGCGGCATCCGCCGCACCGGTGGCGGTATCCGCCGCACCACTGGCGGCACCCACCGCAACAGAAACGCACAAGGCTGCGCCAGTAAGTAAAACCAGCACCGGGGTAAATCCTGCACCTACCACGCCACAACCGCAGGTGAGCGCGGCGCCAGGCCCGGTCAAAGCCGTGGCCGCACTGCAGAGCGCTGCGGCCGATTCGAGTTTCTCGTGGGAATGGCTGATCGGCGGCAACATCATCGGCAAAATCGGCATCGTCACACTGATTGTCTCCACCGCGTTTTTTATGGTCTATGCACTCGACCAGGGCTGGCTCAGCGAATGGATTCGCCTGATCATGCTGCAGGTGGCATTTGCCGCACTCAGTTTCACGAGTTACCGGCTCTACACAAAAAACTACAAATACATTCCCGAAATTCTTGCGATCACCGCGCTCGCGGCGAACACGATCGCGATTTATTCGGCGCATTTCGTCTACCGCTTTCTCGGCCGCGCAGAAACTATGGCGATGATGTTTTCGCTGATGGTGCTGGCTCTCGCCTTCGCAAGGCGGATTCGCTCGTCGGCTTTGACTATGATTTTGTTCGGCGGATTTTTCGCGCTGCCGGTCATCCATTCGCGCGGCATCAACGAACCGAAAGCCTATTTCACGTATCTGCTCGCAGTGAATATACTCTACTTCGTTGTGCAGCAAATGCAGAAATCCGGCGGGGCACACGCGCTCTGGGTTCTGACCATCGGCAATGCGATCAGTATCTTTGGCTGGGCCGGCGCTTACAACCAGTATGCCACGACGCCGTTGTTATTCTGTTTTCTGACGCTCGCAATGCTTTTGCACGCAGCGCACCGCGCAGCATGGGGCGAGCGCGTCAGAGTTTTTTTCCACCCGGCATCGGTGATTTTCGTCAACTTCCTTTATGCTTTTATGATATCTTCGGTGATGTCGCTCAATAAAGAATTCGCGAAAGAAATCACGGCGCTGGCTTTTCTCTGCCAGGCGGCGATCAACTTCATTGTGCTTCAGGTTCTGCCAGCCGAGCGCCGCCATATCGGCGCAGGCAGTCTCGTGGTCATTCTGCTCATGGCGATCGGCGTCGCGATCACTATGGAAGGTCCCGCGGAAAAGCTCGTGCTCGCCGGGCTTCTGACTCTCGCCATGTACGTTGCCGGTCGTTACGCTGATAACCTGCTGTATTTCGGCATCGGCATTGCCAACGTCGTGACTTTTATCGCGCTGTTGACAGAAGTTTCGCATAACAGCGATCGCTGGTTTCTCCTGAATTACCAGTTCGGTGGATTCCTGTTCTACACTGCCGCTGCCGTCCTCATGCGCCTCAAAAGGGTTTGGCCTTCTAAGCTCAACTTCGGC
>CAYHJO010000124.1:0-12441 GCA_964356715.1 uncultured Turneriella sp.
CAAAAAATCACCACCGGCTGCCCCCCCTCGAGCGACTCCTCAAAATCGGGCAGTCCGGAGGCTCGTACCCGATCTTTCTCAAAATGGGCGAAGAGCAGGGCCTTTTTGCCGAAATGGGCTCGGGCATGCCGCTGCCCACGATACTGTTCGATCTGCACTGCGCCGAGGTGATGGGCTATCCGCTCGACGTCGAAATGAACCAGAAAATACTCACTGGATACAAGGCGCTTGTCGCCAAACACCCGTTCAAAATTGCCGACCCGCTCGAATACCGCTTGATGCGGCAGAAAATTGAATGGGAATATGCGCCCGCGCGCGCAAAATGGAAGGCGATCATCGATCGCTGGGAAAAAATGCACGACATGGTCGCCGACTGGATAGACGCGCACTGTTCGTTTGCGCCGTCCGATGCGCGCTGGGTCGACCCGATGAATCCGGCGAATACGCCGGTCAACATTCTGCGCACCAAAGAATGTGTGCCGGGTGATCTCAAAGTGCGCGAGGCAATTTTCCGCGAATACTTCAATTTGGGTTGGGACGATGTGTGGAACCACGAGACCTATAAAGCCGAACAGGCTGCCTGCCGCATCTTCTCGAGCGACGAGCGCGTGGAGCAGATCAGGAAAGCATACCCTGTATGCAAATTGGGCAACACGCCCCCACGGGACGTCATTGCCGCGGCAGAAAAAATGCATAAAGACAATAGTTACCGCAATCCGAAGCATCTCGGGCGTTTCGGCACAGAAGAGAAACCAGGTGTGGGTTATGCGATCAGGGCGTATGAAGAATTTGTGAATGAGGTTTTGGCGCATGAAATATGAACACTTGCAGGTAGAGACGCACGCCGACGTGCTGCTGGTCAGACTGAACCGGCCGGGCGTTGCGAATTCGCTGAGCAATGCGTTGCGCGATGAGATGGAGAGCGTACTGGCCGGGGCCGAAGCATCGGCAACGGTCGGCGCGCTGGTTCTTTCGGGCGGCAAGAATGTCTTTAGCGCAGGTTATGATTTGAAAGAAGTGATCGAGACACGCCTGGCCTCCTTCGCGCACCGCGCGATAGAATACAATACGGCGCTGTACACATTTGCGAAGCCGCTCGTTGCGGCGGTCAGCGGATTTTGCCTCGCGGGCGGCTTCGACCTCGCACTCGCCGGTGATATAATCATCGCGGGTGAAAAGAAAACATTCTTCGGCCATCCCGAAATGCGGTTTGCGCCACCTTTCGTTTTGCCTCTCGCGCGCAAAATCGGCGTGGACAAAGCGCGCGCGTTGATTTTGCAGGGCGGCATGATTTCTGCCAAAGCGGCGCTGTCGCTCGGTATCATAAATCAGCTGGCAGACAATGATAAACTCGAGGAAATCGCGCTGAAAACGGCGCAAAAAATGGCAAAATGGCGGCCTGTGAATGTGCGCATGGTAAAATCCGTGTGCGCAGCATTGGAATTCGGTGATACCAGGGCGGCAATTGTCAGGGAACTGCGCATGGTTGAGAGTGTACTCGCCGACACCAGCGTGCTGGGCGAGATCGAAGCCTACTACGCAAGTCTGAATTGATCTGCGTCAGGCATCGCAGGCGCTGCAATTTCATATCTCGGCCGTTTCGATGACTCTTAACCGGCTAGCAGGAAGTCTTCATCGTGGCGATAACCGCGCCCGGTCAGCGTCTTCTCCACAATACGATAGCCGCCGCGGTTCGATACCATCGACAGTAGAAACAAAATGCCCGGCGGCGGCAGCTCAGCGTAGGTGAGGCTCGCAAATTGATTCAGCCTGCGCGGCACGAGGTCAACGATGCCCGTCACGGGCATGCCGTTATCGTTCAGCCACGCGGCTTTTTTACGCGCGTACTTGCCACCGCACACCCATAGCGGCCGGCCTTTGAGCAGCGGTGGCAATGCTTGCAGCAGGTGCTGCATGCGCACGCGGTCGAATGCACGACGCGCATAGTTGTCGTGCGTGCGCGACAACCGGCCCGGCGAATCGTACCAGTCGAGCACGACCTCGGGAATTTTGGCGAAGCGCACGCCGGCAGTCAGCCAGCGCATCCACAGCTCATAGTCTTCGGGAATCGCCGCAGTCGAATAATTGCCATGGGTGTCGATGAGGCTGCGGCGAAACATCACGCTCGGGTGCGCCACCGGCGATTCGACAAAGCGGTAGCGCAAGATGTCTTCTTCGGTTTGCCAGCCGTTGATCTGCTCGACGTAGGCATCGTAGCCCGGCGCGTTGTGGCTGATAAAGCGCACCTGTCCGCTGACTAAGCCAATAGCAGGATTCTCACTCAGAAAGCGCGCCTGCAAGGCGAGTCTGTCGGCGGGCATCGTATCGTCGGCGTCGAGGCGCGCCACATACTCACCACGGCAAAATTTTAGCCCGGTATTGAGTGCATGCGCGATACCCGGGGCAGGTTCGGTAAAAATTTCCATCCGCCTTTCTGCTTTAGCCGCCTGTTCTGCAACACGCAGCGTCGCTGCGTCGGCGCCGTTGGCGACAAGTACGAGCTGCCAATCGGGCAGAGTCTGCCTGACGACGGAATCCATCGCGCGTGCGAGCAACGCACCTTCGCGATGGAATGGAATCAGGACAGAGACTTTTATCCTGGTCAAAAAACTTACGGCGCCAGCAGCTTTTCGATCGCCAGCGCCAGCTGAGTATCGCGCTCGGTCAGGCCGCCCTTGTCATGGCTGATGAGCGTAATTTTTACGATGTTGTACGAATTGCTCCAGTCGGGATGGTGGTCGAGTTTTTCGGCAACCATCGCCACCCGAGTCATAAATGCAAAAGCCGCGTTAAAATCCGGAAAGGTGAACGTTTTGGTGAGTTCCCCATTATGCAGATGCCAGTCGGGCAGGTGTTGCAGCGCAGTGATCATCTGCTCGTTGTTGAGAAGGTGCATACGGCATGGTTCTGACTGCAGCAGTAAAGTCAATGCGCTTACGGGAAATCTGGCTTAAAGGCCCGTTGACGGCCTGAGGCAACGCTCTTCTTCTGAACTCAAAACATGGCGACTCTGTTCGTTACGCCCATCGAATCACTCGACGCTCCTGAACTGAAGTTATATAACACGCTGCAGCGAACCGAAGAACATGAGCGCGCCGGTGTGTTTGTTGCGACAAATGCGAAGATCGTGCAGCGGTTGCTGACGAGTCGCTTTGAAGTCCTTTCAGCCCTATTAACAAAGCCCTGGCTCGAAAAATTAGAAGCATCCCTGCGGGCTCGTCCGGAAAGAGAGATCGCCGTATATGTCGGCGAGAAACCGCTGCTGGAAACGATCACCGGTTATCATTTACATCAAGGCGCACTGGCTGTCGGCAGGGTTGCGGCGCAGCCAACTTTTGACGAACTACTGGCAGCGTCGCAGCGTCCGTTTTTGCTCGCCGCTGTGGAGGGCATAGCGAGCGCCGAAAACCTGGGCGCGATCGTGAGAGGATGCGCAGCCTTCGGCGTGCATTTTCTGATCGTCGGCGAAACTTGCGTGAGCCCGTATCAGCGTCGCGCGATTTCGGGTTCAATGGGTAGTATTTTTGAGCAAGCTGTCGTGCGCGCGGATAATCTTGTGGCAACACTCACCCGCCTACGCGCGCGCGGCGTGCGGTGTGTGGCCGCGCATCTGGGCCCCGATGCGACAAAATTGTCTGCCGTGGATCTGCGCGGCGATTCCTGTATAGTCTTCGGCGCCGAGGGGCCGGGGCTCAGCGATGCGGTGATTTCTGCCTGCGACGATATTGTGGAGATTACAATGCCGACGCATATGAATTCGTTAAATGTGGCGGCGGCAGCGGCCGTGTTTCTTTACGAAGCGGCCAGGCAACGTGGAAAGGTTTAATGCGCCACGCACTTGGTCTTTTCGTCGTTGTCTTGCCCTTTCTCAGCGGGGCCGTCAAAATCCGCAGCGAGACTCCGCGCGTCGCGCAGCCGGCAGCATCTTCTTTTCCCGACGCGTCCTTATTCTTCAACCGCGACCGGGGCCTGGCCAAATTCTATCGCAGCCTCGCCGAGCTGAGATCGGGAAAACGCAAAAAAGTGCGCGTGCTGCATTTTGGCGATTCTGTGATTTTAAATGAGCGCGTGGCCAGAGATATCCGCGCGGGTCTCATGCGCGATTTCGGCGACGGGGGGCGCGGCCAGATCATGATGCACCACGACGGCGGTGTCGTGTTGCACGGCCACGAAAATCGCACGCAAAATCGCTTTCAGTTTTTTACGATACCTTACCGGCATTTCAATCATCTGGAGCCGAAATGGCTGCCCGATGTGGGATTCACATCCTGGACCTACCGCGCAGTCAGGCCTGGCCAGTTCAGCGAACAGAAGGGCTCGGCCGACAGCCGGCCGTTTAGCGAGATTACGCTCATTGCCCGGCCGGCACGGGACGCGGCAGAGCAGAGCGAATCGTTACGCGTGCTCAATTATGAAAGAGGCGGCGAACTGACTTCTGACACATTCGCATTGCAGAGCGCCGGATGCACGGTGCACACGATGCAATTCGACCCCACACGGCACCTTGCAGTGGGCTTTGGCGATACGCGCAGCGCGCTGCTCGACGCCGTTTTTCTCGAAACGCAGAGTGGTGTATCGTATTCGACGTTTATGCATAAAGGCAGGCACATGGCGTGGATGACCGCCGCGACGCCCGAAACTTTTGAATGCGGGTACAAGGCCGCTGCCCCCAATCTCGTTATTTTCCAGTTTGGCATTAACGAAAGCGCCTCGATAGACTGGCAGGCATTTCGTTTCACCGCAGATCATTATCTTCTGCAAATGCGCGAATTTTTTGGCCGCCTGCGCGCGTCAGTGCCCGACGTCTCTGTGCTGCTGATCGGTCCGTACGAACGACTGAAAAAAACGGGCAATGTCTGGAAAAGCTATCCCGCGATGGAAGAGGTGCGCCGCCGGCAACAGCGCGTTGCAGGCGAACTCAATCTGGCCTTCTTCGATTCGTTTGGTTTTTTCGGCGGCGAGGGCCAGATGCGGCGTTTGACACGCGAGGGTTTATCTTACGGCGATTACTCGCACCTGAACGACAAGGGTTCGGCGATTCTCGGCAAAGAAATTTTCAGGCAGATGTGCGAGGGCTACGCGGCTTACGGCGTAGAATCAGGGTGCGCCGAATAGATCGCCTTGTTGGCGCGCGGATTGTTTTTTGCTCTGCTTTTGCTCGGCCTTCGACAGGCTGAGGCCGACCGGACCAGTGAGCAGCACCCCCGATTTTTTTTCGAGATCGCGCAGAATGTCGTACGCGCGGTCGGTCACCTGTTTCGGCATGCCCGCCATCTGCGCGACATGTATGCCATACGATTTGTCGGCCACGCCTTCGACAATCTTGCGTAAGAACACGACGTGCCCGTCCTTTTCGATGACAGAAACAGTTAAGCCGACAATCCCCTTTGCCGGCGAAATCAGGTGCGCGAGTTCAGAATAGTGCGTGGCGAAGAGCGTCTTCGGGCGGCCGCGCTCTTCATCATTCAGCGACTCAATCATCGCCTGCGCAATGCTGATGCCATCATAGGTGGATGTTCCCCGGCCAACCTCATCGAGCAGAATGAGAGAATCTTTCGTATAGTTACGGAAAATGCGCGCGCATTCGGCCATCTCCACAAAAAACGTACTCTCGCCGCGCGAGAGGCGATCGTGTGCGCCGATGCGCGTGAAGATGCGATCGACGACCGGCAGTGCCGCCGAAGCTGCGGCGACAAACGCTCCCGTCTGCGCCATGATCTGCATGATGCCGATCTGCCGGATGTAAGTGCTTTTACCCGCCATGTTGGGGCCGGTGATGATCGCGAGATGTCTGCTCTCATTATTTAAGACAACATCGTTCGGAATAAACATCTCGCTGCGAAAATAGGCTTCGATTACCGGGTGGCGCAGCGCCTCGGCGCTCAGCGCGGTACCTTCGCTCATCTGCGGGCGCACATGGTTGTTGATGACTGCGCTGTGTGCGAAAGCGAGAAGCACGTCGAGGCTCGCCAGCCGGTCGGCCCACAGCTTGAGATTGTCGGCGACAGCGAGCACCTGCGTGCGAATGTCTTCAAACACGCCTTTTTGTATGCGCAGCAGTTCTTCTTCGGCCGAAAGAATTTTGCTTTCGAGCTCTTTGAGCTCGGGGTTTGTGTAACGCTCAGCATTTGTGAGCGTCTGCCGGCGCGAATAGTTGTCGGGTGCTTTGTTTGCCTGTCCTTTGGATATTTCGATAAAATAGCCCAGCACGTTGTTGTGCTTTACGCGCAAGGTATTGATGCCGTGCTTTGTCTTTTCTTCCTCTTCGTAGCGCGTCAAAAGCGCGACTGCATTCTGACTGAGTTCAAAAAATTCATCGAGCAGCGGCATATAGCCGTGTTTGACAAACCGGCGCGCATCGAGTAGCGGCGGCAGATTTTCCGTAAGCAAAGTTTCGCCGAGCAGCTGGTGCAGCGTCGCGGGAAATTCTTTAAGATCTTTCCAGCCAGCGTCGATGAGCGGCTGCATGCGGTTATCGGTAATAATTTTCTGCAGGCGTACAATTGCGTCGAGAGTGTCACGCACCTGCCCCAGATGGCGCACCGTCGGGTTATTCATGAGCCCCGTGATCACGCGCTCTAGGTCGGCGGCGCGGCCGAGTTCGGTCGCGAGCAGCTGCCGGTAGGCATTATGCTTCGCGAGAATTTCGACGACGTCATGGCGCGATTGTATTTCGGCGAGATCGGCCGACGGGCGGGAAAGCCACTGCGACATTAGCCGGCTACCGGCCGACGACTGGCAGTGCGAAAACAGGCCCAGCAAACTCGGCTGCAACTTGCCATCGGCACTCTGCAAAATTTCGAGCGTGCGCAGCGTCGCTTCGTCGAGAATCAGCGTCTTGCGGCGGTATTCGCGCGAGGGCGACGACCAGTTGAGTTTCAAAAGCGGTGAAATTTCGCGCAGGTATGCGAGAGCGAGCGTCAGCGCACGGGTTTCGTCACTGTCGAGCTCCCACACACTGAGGTTTTTGGTCTGCAGCGAGTCTTTCAGAACTCGTTCCTGAAACGCGGCATCGCCGACCGGATAGCGCCGCTGCTGCAACACGCACTCGAATTCGGGCTGAAAATTATCGGCGTCGGTGGCGACCCACTCGCGAATGCTGAATGAGGCGGTTGCTTCAGCCAGTGTCTCGGCGTCTTTGCGGTCGAACCAGATCTGCCCCGTCGCGACTTCGACGATTGCGAGCTGCCAGAATTTATTCGACCTGCTGACAGCGCACAACCGGCGTGATTCTTTGCCGTCGATCAGCGTCTCTTCGAAAAGACTGCCGGGGGTTAAAATGCGCGTCACACCGCGGCGCACGATGCGCCCCTGCGCCTCGGCCGGGTCTTCGAGCTGTTCACAGATCGCGATGCGCCGACCCTGCATCAGAATCGGGTGCACATACTGGCTCATGCTGTGGTAGGGCACACCACACATCGGCACCTTGTCCTGCCGGCGCGTCAGCGCAATATCGAGCACGCGCGATGCATAGACCGCGTCTTCGAGAAACATTTCATAAAAATCGCCCATGCGGAAAAAAAGAATGTCATCGGGGTATTGTTTCTTGATCTCCAGAAACTGCCGCATCATGGGAGTGTCGAGATTCTTTTCGTCGGTGTCGCTCACGCGCCACCTCCGCAAGAATCTCGACGGAAAACTTTCATTGCTGCTCCTGAATCATTTGCGCCGTCCGTTTAGCGTTTTCGATGAAGCGCTTCACCTTATCGTGGTCCTTTACGCCCGGCGCAGATTCCGTGCCGCTCGCCACGTCCACACCAGGTGGATTGACTCTCGCGACGATGGCTGCCACGTTGTCAGCATTGAGGCCGCCTGCCAGCAGGTATGGGCGCTGGATGCCGGCGATGTTGGTCGGATCGAAGGTCTTGCCAGTGCCGCCGGCGACCACCCTCACCCCGTCGCTGGCGCGCCGCCCCTCTCCCGGAGGGAGAGGGTGTTGATTCCCCCCCTCTCCCTCCGGGAGAAGGGCCGGGGATGAGGGTGCCAAGAGGGTGCGGTGCGAATCAAACAGCACCAGCGGATGCGCATCCCAGCGCGACACATGCACTGCGCTTATTTTCTCTGCCGCCGAGATCGAAGGCAATATGAGTTCCGTCGGCGCGAGTTTCAATAGTTCTTCGATCTGCGGATGATCGGCCATGATCTGCAACCGGGTGCCTGTCACCGCGAGTGCCGCGAAGGTTTCACGGACGTATTGTGCGTCGTCGTAGCCGAAGACCAGATATTTGGGTTGTGGCACATTGAGCGCAAGAATCGCGCGTGCTTCGTTTGCACTCGCGCGGCGCGGGCTCGATTGCGCAACCACGATACCGAGCAGGTCAGCGCCCGCGGCAGCGGCAAAGCGCGCGTCGTCTAGCAGTTTTAATCCGCAGATTTTGACCAGCATACGAAAAATGGCAAATAACCGGGAGAGCTACGCTCTCCCGGTTATTTGCTCAACCTCCATTCCAACAGGTCGAGGCCCAGCGGGTACACATTCACATTCGTGAAACGTTTGCTGACAGCAATCAGTGCATAGCTCGTGTAGAGAAAAGTGTAAGGCTGCTCGTTGTAGACCACTTCGTGGAAGCGGTGGTAGATCGCATTGCGCGCCTTGTCGTCGAATGTCAGCCGCGCCTGTTCGATCAGCGCATCGGTCTCGGCGTTGCCGAAGCCCGTGAAGTTGTGTCCTTTTTCGCGCTGCGAGGTATGCCACAGCTGAAACGGATCAGATTCGATGCCCGACGACCAGCCGAGCATCACCGACTGAAAATCGCGCTGGTTAATTTTAGTCAAAAGCGTCTGGAACTCGAGTTTGCGGATGTTGAGCGTAATTCCCGCGCGCGAAAAATCTTCTTTCATCACAGAGGCAAACTGGTCGGCAAAGCCGCCGCCGGCCGAGACCATAAGTTCGATTTCGAGTGGTTTACCGTCTTTCGCGATGAGGCCGTCGGCGTTGCGCGCATAACCCGCCGCTTTCAAGAGTTCGACTGCCTTTTCCGGCTCATACTGAATTGGTTTGAGTTTCTGGTTATACTGCAGGCTCTGCGGCAGAAATGGACCCGTGGTGACCTCAGCGAGATTTTCGAGAATGGTTTTTTTGACGCGCTCGAGATCCATCAGGTGGGCCATCGCCTGCCTGATGCGGCGGTCGTTGAAAGGTGGCTTGCGCATATTATAGCCGATGTAACGGTAGCTCGTCGCGAGGTATTTGATCTTTTCAAAATCGTGCTTGAATTTTGCAGAGTCGGTTTGCCGCGTCCACTGCAATGGCCGCAGGTTGTAACTGTCTACATCCCCCTTCTTTAGGGATTGCAAAGCGACCGCTTCATTCTTGATGATCACGAATTCAAGTTTTTTGATCTCGGGTTTTTCGCCCCAGTAGTTTTCGAAGCGCGTGAGCGTGAGGCGTTGCCCGGTTTTCCATTCGGTGAATCGGTAAGGTCCGCTACCGACAGGGCCCCACATATTACGCTCGTCTTTCATGAAATCACCCTGCGAATAGATGTGTTTTGGCACAACCTCAAAACCGCCGAGGTGTTCGAGCGCCATCGCGTACGGTTTCTTCATTTTGAACACGATGGTATACGCATCGGGCGCGCTGATCGAGAGTACGTCTTTGTAGTAAACTTTTTTATGAGCGTTGGGGATTTTCTCGCTCATCATCATGTTGTAGCTGAAGAGCACATCTGCCGAGGTGACCGGCTTGCCGTCATGGAAACGGTTGTTGCGGCGCAGGTTAAATGTATAGGTCAGCTTGTCTGCGCCGATCGTCCATTTCTCTGCGATCTGGCCTTTCATCTTGAGCGTTTTGCGGTCGCGCTCAAGCAGGCTTTCGAAGATGCGGCTGCACACTGTGCTCGAGTACGCGTCTTCAGAGATGACGGGGTTCAAAAGAATCGGGTCCATCGGCAAGTGGAAGCGAATCGTGTCGGGTTCGATGTCGTAGCTGTGTTTGTTGCAGTATGTATTGAGCAAACTGACCGTGGCCCAAAGGGCCACCGTCAGTTTGCATATTCCCCCTCTCTTCTCAAGAGAGGGGGTTAGGGGGTGAGTTAAGGACTTCATCCGTTATTATACTTCGGCCGGCGTTTGTCGCGCACGGCGGAGAGGCCTTCGACGAAACTCTCGGCGCCGACGAAATGGCCGAGAGTTTCGAGACCGTCGCGGTTCTTCAGAGCTGCGATGTTGTTCGCTCGCAGAATCTGTTTCACGCTGCTGACAGACGCCAGCGGCAGTTCAAACAGGCGTTTCAGGTATTTCTCCGCTTCTCTAACCGTGGTGCCGTTGTCGAAAACTTCGTCGACAAGGCCCAGGCGCTGCGCGTCGGTGGATTTGATGGCACTGCCGAGCATCGCGATTTCGCGCAGCGCTCCCGGGCCCGTCGCAGCTTCGATCAGGTTAATGATTGCTTTCGGAATGGTTAATCCGACTGCGACTTCGGAGAACGAGATGCGGCTTTTGTCGCGGCTCATGTAGCGCCAGTCAGAGAGAATCGCGAGCACTGCGCCGCCGGCCATCGCATGGCCCTCGATCGCGGAAATGTGCGGCTTGGGAAATGCATAGACTTCGAGAACCATCTTGAGCAGCACCTCGAATACCTCGAGCCGGCCTTTGACGTCGCGCGACAGCATCATCGCCGGGTCGAGGCCGTTCGAAAAATAGCCGTCGACAGCTGAGTGCACGATGACACCCCATGCGTCTTTGTTTCGCGCGAGATCTGCGTGCACCGCGGTGAACTTTTCCATAAACGGAATATCCATGAGGTTCATCGGGGTACGTTCGAGCGATACGTAGCCGATATGGTTCTCGATGCGGGTCTTTATCACGTTTTATATCCTCTGCGCATGGCGCAGAGGATGTGAAACAAACATACGGACAAGGAAAAGTCGGTCTTCAGGTTTTGGGACGTACTCTTATTGTCCTTGACAAACGCCCGAAAATGCGGGTGCGTCAGCGTACAATGAACGAAAACGAAGCAGAAGAATATTTTCTCACGGTTTTTTTGTCGCACGGCAAAAGCCCGCTTTGGCAAGAGGTTGCGAACTACATCGAACAAAAGCTCGCACACGAAGTGGTCGAGTTCACCGAGGGCGTCAACCAGGGTCGCACGGTGATACAGAAGCTCGAACAGGATACCGAAGAATGCGCTTTCGGCATTATTGTGCTCACCGCAGACGATGAGCAGGCCAATGGCAGCCCGCGTTCGAGAGAAAAGATTCTCCATGAGATCGGCTACTGCCAGGGCACTTTTGGCCGCGAAAACTTGCTGGTACTAAAGCAAGACGGCGTCGAAGAGTTCGCCGATTTGGCCGGTGTCATCTATGTACCGTTTGCCGGCAATGATATCAAATCTGCTTTCAGCCGCATACAGACAGAAATCGAAGCCGCGATCGATCGTTTTGAGGACGAAGAAGATGAATTCGACGACGAATAATTAAATCTGACCTGTATGGCATATGATGCCTTCTGGCTACTGCTGATTGCCGGCGCGGCGGCATGGCTTTTTCCCGCTGCGTGGCAATGGCTCAGGCGTCGTCACGTTTCCCGCCAGCCGCTCTCCGCCTCTGCCATGCAGGTGATCGAATCGTCGCTGCCGCCGTGGAAAAAAATGCCGGCAGAGTTGCGTGACCAGCTCGCCGGGCGTATCAGGCAGTTCCTCGCAGAAAAAAACTTTGAAGGATGTGGTGGATTGATCATGACAGAAGAAATCCGCCTCACTATTGCGGCACAGGCCTGCCTGCTGTTGCTGAACCGTAAAATACGCTGTTATCCGAAGCTAGAAACGATTCTGGTTTACCCGACTGCTTATCGCGATAAACAGAAGCACCTGATCAATACGGCAGAGCGCGATGAGCGCACAAAGGCCGGCGAATCGTGGCAGAGCGGCAACGTGGTGCTCGCCTGGGATCACGTGGTGGCCGGCGTGACTAACTATGCCGACGGTCACAACGTCACATTCCACGAATTTGCGCACCAGCTCGATCAGGATGACGGTGCGGCCGACGGTACCCCAGTGTTACCAATATCGAGTTATGCGACCTGGGCGCGGGTGTTTACGCGTGAATACGAGACGCTCACAGCCGAGGTGCGCAAAGGGCATCGCACGGTGCTCGATCGCTATGGCACGGAAAATCCGGCCGAGTTTTTTGCCGTGGCAACCGAGGCTTTTTTTGAAAAACCGCGGCAATTGCAGGAAAAACACCCGGATCTGTACCATGAATTGCAGGCATATTATTGCGTCGATCCGCTGGCCTGGTTATAGGTCTGCTTTTCCTTAAAGTGGTTTGCGCGTCAACGCGACCTCAAAAACCGAACCATCTTTTCGCTAATCTGCGCTGGGGCGCGACCCGGCCCCCCCCCCATTATAAAACCACACGGCCGCAGGCCCAAAACACACCACCAAACAAACCACAAGAAAAAAAAAATAGCAAACGACAAAAAAACAAAAACAATCACAAC
>CAYHJO010000125.1:0-12436 GCA_964356715.1 uncultured Turneriella sp.
TTCGGCAAAACCAGCAGATTGGCGCCGGGCCATTCACGCATGACTAAATCCGCCTGCCGAGCGCTGAGCGTCGTCACGAGTTTTTGCCAGTCGGCGTCTTCTGACAATAAAACGGGAAATGCTTTCGTCTGGCCGGTGAGCGCATGCAGGCTCTTTGCATTCTCAGCCGAAAAGCGCATGAGAATGCAGTGTTTGCTGTCGCAGGGGAACACAATCGGGTAGTTCGCCTCAAGCAGTTCCTGTGCGGCCCTGACCGCCTGTAGCTCAGGTTTTGTTACGTCCAGATCGATAATGCGCACCGGATTTCCTTGTAATCGCAGACGGGACGGAAATCCCGAAAAACTCTTTTCGCGTAGTCGTAGAGACGCAGCATGCTGCTTCTCTACGACGGCCCCGCAATGCTCGAATCGCTGACAGTTAAGGATTTTGCCCTCATTCGGGACCTGAATATCCAGTTCGGATCCGGACTCAATATTATCACCGGCGAAACCGGTGCCGGTAAATCGGTGATTTTGGGCGCGCTGTCGCTCGTTCTCGGCTATAAGGCCACGACCGACATGATACGCAGTGGCTCTAAGCGCGCGACGATCGAAGCCGCGTTCGCGATGCCACCCGACACGCGTGCGGGCGCGAAGGCGCTCAGGCAAATTCTCTCCGACCAGGGCCTCGACGACGACGAGGGCAATCTGTTGCTGAGGCGCGAAATCAGCGTCGAGGGCAAAGGCCGCAGTTTTGTCAATGCGCGCCAGGTGCCTTCGTCTGTGCTGCGCGAGATCGGTAAATTTCTCGTCGACATTCACGGGCAGAACGAACACCAGAATATTCTTACCGTCGACTCGCACCGCGCAATTCTCGACCGTTATGCCCACCTCGGCGATTTCGTTGCCGAGATGCGCAAGCTGCACCGTGCGCGCGAAGAAGCACGGCAGAAGCTTTCGAGTGTGACCTTGAGCGAAGACGACAAGGCACGCCGCCTCGATATCTTGCAGCACGAAATCAGCGAACTTGAAGCCGCGCGCATCGACGATGCACGCGAGATCGACGAACTCATTGCGCGCGAAAAAAGTCTGGCGAACGCCGAAACGCTGGTCAGCGACCTCAATTCGGTGCACCAGATCTTAGGCGGCGAAGGCGGATTTATCTCGCGCGGCGGCACGATTGAGCGCATTTTGGAGAGCGATTCTGCTTACGATGAATCGCTGGGTGAAATTCTTACACAGTTCCGTGAAAGTTATTATGCGCTCGAAGAAATATCGCGCTCGATTCGCAGCAAGGCTGAATCTTATTCGCTGAACCCCGACGAACTTGAAGAGATGCGCGAGCGTATCGGCCTTTTGCAGTCGTTGGCGCGCAAATATGGCGGCAGAGGCACAGGAGGTGCCGTGTCTGCCGCAGCCACGGAGGGCGAATACGGCAGTGGTCTGGAAAAAGCCAAAGTGTACCTCGAAAAAGCGAAGAATGAACTTACTGGCATAGAGCTGTCTTCGGGTGAAGAAGCGCGCCTGCGCAGTGAGATAGAGACGCTCAATGCGCAGATGAAAGACAAGGCGCTCTACCTGTCAGAAAAGCGCCGATTGGCATCGCTCGAGCTCGAGCAAAAAGTACAGCAGGAACTCAAGGCTCTTGGCATGGAAGAGACGCAGATTAAAGTGTCGATCCGCTGGGAATACGCGGACGATGGCACCGTGACGCAGGCGAATTCGCCTGAAAAAAAATACGTCGTATCGCCGACCGGACTCGACATCGTGGAATTTCTGATGGCGTCGTCGGCGCGCGACACGCTGCGACCGCTGCGCAAAATCGCTTCGGGCGGTGAAATGAGCCGCATCATGCTGGCGCTGAAAAAAGTGATTATTGAAACAGACCCGGTCTACACGATGGTGTTCGACGAGGTCGATGCGGGCGTCGGCGGGCGTATTGCGGAAGCTGTGGGCAAAAAGCTTGCAGGACTTTCATTATCCTCGCAGGTGATCGTCATCACGCACCTGCACCAGATTGCGGGCCTGTCGCCCAATGAAGTGCGGCACTTTAAGGTTAGCAAGCACAAAGAAGACGGCACACGCATTACGCGTCTCTCCAAAGAGCAGCGCCTGCAGGAAATCGCGCGCATGATTGCCGGCGAAAATATCACCGAATCGGCGCTCACACATGCGCGGCAGCTTTTGGCAGAGAAGATAGTCTGAAATTTTCAGAACTTCCCTAACGGTTTTCTGCGCATTTGTCAGGAGCCCGCCAGACACCGGTTTGCTCAGGTCCCGGCCTTGCCCCAGCAACCAGGGCATGGCCGCGCCCGTCACTGCCATCGGAAAAACCGATGATATTGCAGAAAAGGTGCATTCCGCAGTCTGAAAAGTAAAAACGGAGTTGCTGGTCGCGATCAAAATGGCGCACCCATAATGGCCTGGAGCGGGCCAAGCTGGTAATTGACGCAGCGACTTTGACTTTTTATTCAGGCCCGATGAGATTTTTCACGAAGCTGACGGGGCATGCATTTGTTGGCCTAACCCTGCTTTCATTATCACCGTTGCCAATGCTTTCCCCCTCGGTTGACGACCTGCCGCCGGGGGTGCGGACGCACAAAGCCGGCCGCTATGAATTGTCGGTCAAACTCGAGGACGCAAAATACGCCAAAGAAGGCATATCCGGCGAACTGGTTATTCCTGCGGGGTTGACGGGGCCCGTACCTGCGGTCGTTTTTGTGCACGGCAATTCGCGCAGCAAGAAGTATTATAAGAGTGCGGCGAATTTTCTGCTGCCACCGGCAGCGCAGAAGAAGATCATCGTGCTCAGCGTGCAGAACTGGTGGCCGTTGTCGGGTGACCATCTCGAAGGCACCGAAGAATCGCGACGCGCGGTGAATATTTTCGTGAATCGCCTGGCGAGCGCGGGCGTCATACAGAAAGACAAGGTCTTCCTCAGCGGTTTTTCGGCCGGCGGTCTCGTGATTGTCTCGGCTTTTCTCAACAGCATCGACCAGTTGCAGTTCGAACCGTATAAGCAGAAATTCGCAGCCACTATGGCATCTGCGATCGAAGCTTCGAAGAAAACTGCGGAGGACTATTATTACACCGTGCTGAACCCCGGTAAAGAAGCAGGATTTTTTCCTTACGCCGGATTTATCAGTATTAAAGGGAATTTCTATACAAAATATTTTCCGGCCGACCCGCTCATCACGGGCGAAGAGAGGCGCAAACTGACCGGCCCGCTAACGTTGGACAAAAAAATCGTGCTGACCGTGGGAGGCGAGCGCGACGCCAAGGATGTGAAGCTCGAGGTGCCTGCGCTGCGCGAATACCTTAAACGCGAGTGGGGCGCCAAGCTCGACTACCATGAATACGGCGACGGTGTGCACGACATTGAAAAATCGGATCAGGATCTGCTGTGGAGCATGGTCACCGACCCGATTATACCGGCTGCGACTGCTGCTGCCGGTAACGCACCAAGAGTAAGCACTGGTGAGGAAACAATGAATTCTGCCGCAAATG
This sequence comes from uncultured Turneriella sp., assembly GCA_964356715.1. Lineage (GTDB taxonomy): Bacteria > Spirochaetota > Leptospiria > Turneriellales > Turneriellaceae > Turneriella. Next base: position 3,486 of record CAYHJO010000125.1, read on the forward strand.
GGAAATAAGCAAGCATGTTAAAGGTAAGAATGCAAGAGCAAAATCCTCTGAACTCGATTAGACAAACCTTCGGATATTATTTGGGCAATGGTCCTGATAAGCAGCGCCATGGAAGTACCAGAGTATAGAGGGCGTGCAGGTGGCTGCGAAACGTCCGCGAATGGCGCGGGATAAAAAGGCGAAACTACACCTGGATAATGGGGTGTGGTGTGATGAGTTTCGAATCATATTCTATTTGACTTGCAGGGCGTGAGTGCTGCACTGGAGCAGACTCATCATGGTAGCCGAAATTCTGCACCGAGTCGTTCTGGCTGACGATCACAGTGTTCTCCGGTCGGGCTTGAAGCTGTTAATTGAGCGAACGGGAAAGTACAAAGTCGTTGGCGAAGTCGCTAACGGAGTTGATCTGATCAATTTTCTGGAAAGTCATACATGTGAAATTGTCGTTCTGGATTTAGGAATGCCGCAAATGAACGGCCTCGACGCGTTGCCCATCATCCGAAATCGGTTTTCGCAGCTGAAAGTTATTGTTCTCACCACGCACAAGGCACGGTCATTTTTACGCAAGGCATTGTCGTCGGGCGCTGCCGGTTATGTGCTTAAAGAAGATGCGCATGAAACCTTGCTGGCCGCAATGGATGCAGGGTTGCGCGGGCAGAAGCATATTTCGCGCGATTTGATGAATTTTATTGTGAATGATTTTGCTCCGGATCTGGCGAGTCCGATTGCCGCGGAATTACTGAGCGAACGGGAAAAAGAAATCCTCCAGCTGACGGCAAATGGTCTCACGAGCCGCGAAATCGGCGAACGTCTGGGCATCAGTTTTCGCACGGTTGAAGTGCACCGCGCTAACATCAGGGAAAAACTCAATCTGGCCAATAACAGCGAGCTCATGAAGTTTGCGATCGAGCACGGCCTGGACTGATCGTCCAGGGTCTGGTGCAAAAAATAGTTTACAGCAGATTAGCTAATCCGCGATTAAAAGATCGTTGTATCTGTTAACAGCCGGTTTTCGCTGCGGCTGTCAGGTTTGCCGCCGGCCATTCTAAGGCCGCAGGCACCATCAAAAAATCCGGTATATACGCATGGGGCTATGCACTATGCATTTCTACTTAAAAACATAGCCAGAACACGTAGCGCCGGTTGTCATTTTTCTGATTAAAATCATCGTCTATGTTGGAAACGAATCCAGCAGAAGGACGACCATGATACCAGAATCTGAACCGGCGACGAAGCGCGAGATCACGGATATTGAAATCATTAACCGGATTGCCCTGAAAATTTCGCATCTTTTTTCCATGAAAGAAAAGCAAAGAGTGGTTATTGGCGAATTCTTGAATTCAGAGGTGCTCAATTTTAACTCGATCGGTCAGACGGTTCAGCGTTATGACCTGACCTATCGGCTCGGCATTCTTGGCGATTTTAGCGGCAACATTTTGCTGAACCTGAACGGTTCTTTGGCTGAGAAAATTGCACGTATGCTCTTCGGCAGCGATGAAGTGCAGGCTGACGAAATTCATGCCGCAATGCAGGAGTTGTTGAATATTTTCTCGGGCCATCTGGCTACGGCATTCAATGAGCTGGGCATTGATTTTGATATTACGACCCCCGAACTGACAGATTTTGATTTTGTCTCTGGCAAGACCGGCAGAAGAATTCTCTTTCGCTTTGTTTGCGACGGTGAAATTCTGCAATTCATTCTGATACTGAAGCCTTAATTGTGAGCGAGGAATGATGCAACAGACGACAAGAACAGACTCAGAAGTAACGGAATTTGTCTCGAATATTGCGCGCATCAAGGGCCAGGCGGTTTATCTGGGAAACCACGATGCAGCGCAGGGCGAAAACGACGGCTCAGAGCTTTCGATCATTATTTTTGAAATCGGCAAAAGCCTTTTTGCCCTCCCGACAATGACCGTGACCGAAGTTGTCCGTGCCGGAAGTATCGTGCCGATTCCGAGGGCACCCACATTCATTGAGGGCGTCATTGAAATTCGGGAGCAGGTTATTCCTGTTATTGACCTGCGCAAAAAACTGGGGTTTGCCGCTACCAAAAGCAGCAGTTCGGTGATAATCGTTGCTGTCGTCGGCGGTATGAAAACCGGCTTTATCGTCGATTCTGCCCGTAAGGTGCTTTCATTGAATGCCGATGAAATGCAGGATCTCGGTGCGATTGTTACTGGTCCCGAAGCGCGTTATATTCACCGGACTGTGAGCCGCAACAACCAGCCGATTGTTATTTTGAACGTGAACTCGATTTTAAACGAAGAAGAAATCTCTTCGCTGGCCGGAGTGCGGGAGAAATAATATGGTAGCTGTAGAAGAAACAACAGCTGTTGTCTGGGCCTGCCGTATTGAAATTTCAGCCGGTACGGAATTTCCGAGCATCACAGCCAGGGAGATTTTCCGGAAAATCTCGGCAGCCAGACCCGAGCTTTCTCTCGTTTCAGTACGGCCCGATATTTTTCCCGGTGAATCGCTCAGCGAAGAGCAGATCGATGCGCAATACACATACACTTACGTGTTTAAGTCGCAGCATCCGAAAGAAGAGATCAGGCGTTTGCTGGCAAAAATTCTTAACAGTGTAAAGGCTCTTGGTCGTGTCAGACTGGTGCAGGCGCAGGTCAGAAATGCAGCCAGAGCCGTTTCTGAATCTTCAGCGCCGGTTTCTGTGGTAGCGCGTCAGGCAGCAGAGAACGATCATGCACCAAAAGCGCGCAGCAGCATGCGCGTTGACCTGATCAAGATCGAAGACCTGGTGAACCTGATCGGTGAACTTATCATCAACAAGAACCAGGTCGATGCGCTTTCGGGCAATATTCTTTCGGGCAAAGCGGTAAATCCGGTAGAAACAAAACAACAGATCGCTGATTTTCAGGCGGCGAAAAACCAGCTGAACTATGTGACGGGAAAACTCAGGGATCTTGCGCTCGGCATCAGAATGGTACCGGTAGGGCAGGTGCTGCGCAAATTTCCCACCGCGGTAAGAGAGATGGCGCGGAAAAATGGAAAAACCATTAACGTGATTCTCGAAGGTGTGGATACTGAACTGGATAAGGCGATTCTTGAAGAAATTTCCGATCCGCTGCTGCATATTATTCGCAATTCGGTCGACCACGGCATCGAATCACCCGCAGAGCGTTTACGCAAGGGCAAGAGTGCAGATGGGACTGTACTAGTAAAAGCAGAACACGAGGGAGACAGAATTTCTGTTCTTGTGGAAGACGACGGTGCCGGCCTCAATGAAGAGAAGATCGTGCGCAAGGCGCTGGAGAAAGGTATCATTCGCGAGCGCCAGGCAGAGCAGCTCACCAAAAGAGAAATCCACCAGCTCATCTTTTCCCCTGGCTTCAGCACAGCCGAAAGTATCAGCGATCTGTCGGGTCGCGGAGTGGGCATGGATGTCGTTAAGAGCAACATCGAGCGGTTTAGTGGCGTCGTCGAAGTTGAATCGATGCCTGATGTCGGCGCACGTATTACGCTGAAGCTTCCGCTGACCTTGTCGATTCTCGAGGGATTGCTGCTCGAAGACGCAGGTCAGGTGTACGCAATTCCGTTGATTGCAATTGAAAAAGCCTATCTTGTCGACGCTGACCGCCTGAAACGTGTCGGGCGGTACGCGCTGATAGAAAAAGATAACCAGACAATTCCCGTTTTTCGTATTGCAGAGCTGTTCGGGCACTACGGCATCTGGAAGCAGCATGCGTATTACCTGATCGAAGCCTCGTCACCCGACGGCCGTTTTGGCTTAATGGTAGAGCGCATAGTCGGCCGTCAGGAAATTGTTCTCAAACCACTGGGCGATTATCTTGGCAAAGTCACGGGCGTGAGCGGCTCAACCATACTCGGTGACGGCCGGGTTGCACTCATTCTCGATACCAAAACCATCTCCGATTCGGTATCAGAAATTATGCGCTCCGCCCCTGCACCTGTCGCAAACACGCAGGCGGCGTCGAGTACACCGGGAGTCGCGTAATGGGTATGAACGGCACAGATTATCAGATTGATCACGAGGTGATGCATGAGTTCATTACCGGTTCAGAAGAACATATTTCAGAAGCGGAAAACGCGTTAATTGAGCTGGAGAAAAAACCGGATTCGGCGGAGCTTATCAACGAAATATTCCGGCATTTTCATTCTCTGAAAGGTGATGCAGCGAGCATTGGCGCCGATGCCGTTCGCGATCTGGCCCACGAGCTTGAGTCATTGCTCGATAAGCTGCGCGAGCAGAAAATTAAAGTTACGCCGACCCTGCTCGATCTGTTGCTCGAGGGGTTATCTTCCGTTGCTGTACAGGTGCGCGCCATTTCGGCTGGCAGCGCGGCATTGCCCGCACCGGAAATACTGGCAAAACTGAGCGCATACAGGCCTGAAAACAGCCGCGAGATTCTTTCGAAAGCGGGCGTCGTCTCGGCAGCTGATTCCGCCGCCGATGTTTTTGAAGCGAAAGATCTGGAGGCGGGTGAAGAGTATGAACGCTCTGAGCGCACCTACATTACTTTTCGCACGGGGGCTATTTCGTGCGCCATTAACGTCAACCAAAGCAATGAGATTATTAGCAAGCCGTATATCACCCCCGTTCCGAATGTAGAAAGCTACATAGAGGGAGTGATTAACCTGCGCGGCAGCATCGTTCCGGTTATCAACCTTGCCCGCCGTCTTAACATTGCCGCGCAACCATCGGCGGCGCCGCAGATTCTGATTCTGATCGTCGATGGCCTGAAACTGGGCCTTCTCGTCGATGAAGTGCTGGGGGTTCGCACCTGGGCAAATAGTCGTCTGCTGAAACCCGAAAGTGTGGCCTTCGAGCTCGGCCGCACTTTCGTGACAGAAGTTGTCGTCGAAAACAGCACGATCATTCTGCTGCTGAATGTTTTGGAAATATTAAAAAGGAATACTATTAGCTGATAGAATAATGTGAGAAAGGTGAGGAAAATATGAAACTAGGAATCAAAGGAAAACTCGTATTAGGATTTGGAACCGCTACGGTACTGTTAATAATCATAGCGGTTTTCAGCATTGCACAGTTAAGCCAGTTAAATTCCAGGACGACCCGGATTGTCGACAAAACTGCGGAGCAGGTAAGAGTGGGAGGTCGGCTTTATATAGATTTTCTGCAGATAGTTCGGCATGAAAAACTTCTCGTGCTGGTAAAGACTCCGGAATTAAGAACAAAAATGGAGCAACATATTGCTGATTTTTCCAGTGAAGCCAGGAAAGATGCTGAAAAATTGTCATCACTGATAGATGGGACGCAGTTAGAAAAATTGAACGCATTTAAGGGAAATCTGGCGGAATACCTCATAATCATAGAAAAACAAAAAAATCTGGTGAAGAAGGGCGATGAGCAATCTGTCAGCGCTGCGGCCGGTTTGAGCATAAAAGAAGCAAGACCCTTTATTGTCGCTGGAGCAAAAGAGATGGATGTTCTGATTGATCTTAGTATGAAGCAACTGGAAGCAGACAAGGCAGATACTGCCGCAGCTTTTGGCCGCAGTCTATGGATCAGCATGGTTCTGACTCTTGCAGGTCTTGCAAGTGCTTTTGGCTTTGCGATCTTTATCACACGCAATGTGGTTACCGGAATGAAGACAGCGATGGAATCGATCGAAACCGTTTCAACCGGCAATGAACAGCTTTCGTCTTCATCGCAACAGATTTCGCAGGGCGCTGCGGAGCAATCGGCGGCCATCGAAGAAATTTCGTCTTCGCTGGAGCAGATGCTGGCAACGATCAAGCAGAACAGCGATAACGCAGGGCAAACGGAGAAAATTGCCCTGAAAGCGGCTGAAAGCGCCCGTGAAGGTGGCGACGCCGTTTCACAAGCTGTCAAAGCGATGGCCGATATAGCAGATCGTATTTCCATTATTCAGGAAATAGCCGGGCAAACGAGCCTCTTGGCGCTTAACGCTTCGATTGAAGCGGCGCGCGCCGGCAACCACGGCAAAGGTTTTGCGGTGGTTGCCGCTGAAGTGCAGAAACTCGCCGAGAAAAGCCAGGTTTCTGCAGCCGAAATCAGCACCCTGTCTGAATCGAGCGTGAGCATTGCGCGCTCAGCCGGTGAGCTGATCAGCAGGCTGATTCCGGATATTCAGAAGACAGCAGAGCTCGTTTCTGAGATAAACTCCGCTTCGGTAGAGCAGACAACCGGAGCAAACCAGATCAGCTCCGCTGTAGACCAGTTCGGCACCATCGTGCAGGAAAATGCGGCAGCATCTGAACAACTCGCCTCGACCTCAGAAGAACTCGCAGCGCAGACAGAGCATCTGCGCGGAATTGTTACACAAATTATGACCGGAGAGACCGAAACCGTCTCTGAGCAGAAACAACAGCCGGCAGAGAGCAAAAAGGCGGCCGAGCCCGCGGTCAAAAAGCGGCGCTCTTTCACGTCTGTACCCTCGAATGGCTATCAAAAGCCGGCAAAACAGCAGAACGGTCAACTTAACGGGCACAACGGGGCGATGCCGATCACAGCCGCACGTATCCAGAATAATCACAGCGATGGCTTTGATTATGAGATGGCAAACGCGCGGGATGAAATAGATCACCAGTTTGAGAAAATTAAGAGCTGATTATGTACGAGTCAGTCTTCAAATTGCCCGCTCTTTCTGATGTTGTCTGGGGGCGTTTGCGCCCCCTGATTGAAGAAGAACTGGGTATTAAGATGCCTGTTGTCAAAAAAAGTCTGCTCCAGAACAGGCTGTTGCGCAGAATCAAATACCTGGGGCTGGATTCCTTTGAAGAATACTGTGATTATCTGTTCAGCGAAGAAGGGCAGTTGAATGAGCGGACTCCGTTCTTCAATGAAGTGACGACGAACAAAACTTTCTTTTTCCGCGAATACAGGCATTTCGAAGTGCTGAATGACCGGATTATTCCCGAGTTTCTGCGGAAACAATCTGCGCGCCGCGAGCCACTCCGAATCTGGAGCGCCGCATGTTCGACGGGCGAAGAACTGTATTCGATCGCCTGCATCATCGAAGAGTTCATGCGCACCGAAAAGATATCTTTCGATTATGAAATACTCGGTACCGACGTTTCGACGCGGGTACTTTGGCATGCGAAAAGCGCGATTTACGAAGAAGAGCAAATCAGTGTGATTTCTCCCGATCTGATAAAAAGATACTTTTTGACCAGCAAAGACAAGAGCAGCAATCTGAGTCGGGTGATACCCGAGTTGCGCGAAAAAGTGAGATTGCGCAAAGTCAATCTCATGAACGAAGCTTATCCTTTTGTTCAGCAGTTTGACGTGATTTTTTGCCGCAATGTACTGATCTATTTCACGCGCGACGATATTTTGCAGATTGTCGGTCGTTGCCTGTCGCATCTCAAAACCGACGGCTATCTGATTACCGGTCACGCCGATTCGATCTACGGCGCTGCCAGCGACCTCAGGCGAATTGAGCCGAGCGTCTTCATGAAAAAATCGTAAACATATGGAGAACTCATTGATAACCGTCATGATTGTCGATGATTCTGCCCTGGTCAGGCAGGCGTTGATGAAGGTTCTCGCCGATGAGCAGGATATCGAGGTGCTGGGAGCTTATGGGGATCCGCTTCTTGCGGCGGAGCATCTGAAACAGAAGCTGCCGGATGTATTGATTCTCGATGTTGAAATGCCGCGGATGGATGGCCTGACATTTCTACGCAAGATCATGACGCAGCGGCCGATTCCGGTAATCATTTGCTCTACCCTGGTTGCCAAAGGGACCGACACACTCGCTAAAGCCCTGGACTTTGGCGCCGTCGAGGTGATTGAAAAACCTAAGCTGGGAACAAAACAGTTTTTTGAAGAATCCAGAATCCAGATCGCAGACTCCATTCGCGCCGCCGCGCAGGCCAAACTGCAAAGACTGATACCAAACGCCGAAGCCACAGTTCAGAAACCGGCGAAAAGATATTCCGCCGATGCCGTTTTGCCCGTCGCGGATCAGGTGTTGCGTGAAACCACCGAAAAGGTGATCGCGATCGGCGCGTCAACGGGCGGCACCGAGGCGATTCGCGTGCTGATTGAGGATTTACCCCTCGATACACCGGGCGTCGTCATTGTGCAGCATATGCCCGAAAAATTCACGCGCTCATTTGCTGATAGATTGAACCAGCTTTGCGATGTTACAGTAAAAGAAGCTGAACCCAATGATACTGTGCTGCGCGGGCAGGTGCTGATTGCCCCGGGTAACAGGCACACGGTATTGCGGCGCAGCGGTCACCGCTATTACGTCGATATGGTCGATGGCCCGCTGGTCAACAGGCACCGGCCCTCGGTAGATGTCCTGTTTAGGTCCGTGGCCAATAATGCGGGCCAGAATGCAGTCGGAGTTATTTTAACCGGCATGGGCGATGACGGAGCGCGCGGTTTGCTTGAAATGAAAAATGCCGGGGCTTATACAATAGGTCAGGATGAAGACAGTTGCGTTGTCTTCGGTATGCCCAAAGAAGCGCAAAAGCGCGACGCAGTGGAGAAAGTTCTGCCTCTTGCGCAGATTTCGCGTGAAATAATACGAAAGACAATCGGCTAAGCCGCATCAGAAAAATCCAGGAGAAAAAGCTATGGAAATTGGAAAAAAAGCGCTTGTGGTGGACGACTCAAAGCTGACGCAGAAGCAACTGGCTCAGATTCTGACCGACTGTGGAGTTGAGGTTCTGGGGTTTGCTTCAAACGGGGCTGAAGCGGTGGAGAAGTATAAAGAATTGCGCGATCAGCTGGATATCATCACGCTAGACATCACGATGCCGGTCATGGACGGGCTTTCAGTCCTTAAGAAGATATTGGAGATGGATGCGCAGGCCAAGATTCTCATGGTCACCGCCATAGGAAAAGAAAGTATCATAAAGACCTGCATGATGAATGGAGCAAGTAATTTTGTGATTAAGCCGTTCCATGCCGACAAAGTGAAGGAAATCGTCCGTAATATCGTTGCCGCCTGATGCTTGAGGCCGCTGGCCAGCAA
>CAYHJO010000126.1:0-7332 GCA_964356715.1 uncultured Turneriella sp.
CGAGAAAAAGATTCTGCAGGAAAAAGACTATGAACTGTGGCAGCGCGACCTGGCGGTCAGACTGGCGCGCGAAGGGCAAAATACCGCTCTGTTGCGCGAATTACTCGATGTTGCGCTGGTCAACGAAGATTTCGCAACGGTGATACAGACCAGCCGCCAACTGAGCGAAAAACAATGGGGCGACGAACGCCAGCTCTTGCTCGTCGAGATCGCAGCATTGCGGCACTCGTGGAGGCTCGATGAGTGCCTGCAAAAGATCGACGCGTTTACGAAACTGTATCCGACAGGCGAAGGCACTGCCGCATTGCTAAAACAAAAACCGCTGATCGAAAAAAGTAAAACCCTGCCGCCACCGCTGCCCGTTTCACCCTATGCGCGCAGCCGCGAAGTTGAGTTTTCGTATGTGCAGGGTATGCAGGCACCTGAAATTCTATACCTGCGCCGCGATGAAAAATCCGAACTGCGGGATCTGCGAAAGCAGGCAGCGATTCCGGACAAACTCTGGCAGATAACGAGAACTCCTGTGCCCGACTTTGCACAAGATGATCAGGATGCCGATATTCTGCACTTCCCCTCGGGCACAGACTACGGTCGCCTGACCGAACCGGCGCTGCCGCAGTTGCGTAAAGATGGCAACGGCATCAGCCTGCTGCACGCCGACCTCACGACAGAGCGCCTCGCGTTTCTCGGTGCAGATTGTTCTCTGCCTGCATTTTATCCCCGCGGGGATTTTTTTGTCGTCAGCTGCCAGCGCGGCAACCAGAACGATTTACTTCTTTATATGCGAAACGGCGACGGCTGGAAAGAGACGTCAATTCGGGACAGTCTGAATACGGAATTTGACGAGGTCTCACCGCGCATCTCAGCCGATGGCCGGTATTTATTTTTTTCCTCCGATGGCCTACCGGGATATGGCGGCTTTGACTATTATTACAGCAAAATTGAATTTGGTAACGACTGCACAGCTGCACAATGCAATGCACTGCCACGCTTCTTCGCGCCGGTCAATTTTGGACCACAGATCAATACTTACCACAATGAAATTTATCCGCTGCACATTTCGCCGCTCACAACCACGCTGCACTTTGCGGCGCAGGGCAAAAAAAGCGGTCTCGTCGGCAAAGCACCGATTCCGGCTGCCGTGCGCATAACCGAGACACTGTCTTACCGTTTCGTCGCGTACCACGGAACAGCCGCACCTCGGCACCGCATCACGCTCACAGGCGTGAAAAACGATGCACGCCCGTCGCTCACTGTGATGGCAGCTGCGAAAAGTGACTGGATCAGGCTGCCCACGGGCGCAGAGTACGATGTGGCATTTGAATCCCAACCTGGCCAGGTATTACATTTCCGTTTCAAAGTTCCCACGCAGAAGCAAAATTTCGGCCTCAATTTTGTCACCGAACGCTTCAGCTTCCAGTCATCCCCCGAAGCAATGCGTATGACCTATGCAGAAGACGCCACGGGTGTCTCCACCGCGATTCGTCCGGAAATCGAGCGCGTTGTGGAACGATTGAAAGCTAATTCTTCGCTGAACGCCCTGATCGAAGGACATACCGACAATGTCGGCGGCGAAGCCTATAATCGCGGCCTTTCTGAAAAACGCGCCGAAGCTATCAAACGCCAGCTCATTGCCCTCGGCATCGCTGCCGAAAGGCTCACCGCGCGTGGTTGGGGCGAACTGAGGCCCCTGAACAATAATGCCGACGCCACCGAACGAGCCCAGAACCGCCGCGTAGAAATATTGCTGGTCCCTTGAATCCCCGCGATCTGTTGCCTTACTTGACGTCGTCATCTGCAGTTAGAGTTGGCACGTGGCGATGATCAGGGATCTCAAGAACGCGCACCACAGGCTGCCGTGGTTCGGCCTCTGGCGCATCCGCCGGCGCATTAATAAGGTAACCAAGAAGTTATTTAACCGTCTGCGCAGGGACACCAAATCGCTGGTGGAATACGGTAATCTCAGACGTGGCAAACCATGGGGCCTGAAAGAAGGCCATACCGTCATATGGAGCTACCTGGTCGACCTGCTCTCCGATCGCCCGTTGATCTACAAAGTTGTGTACGATATCGACGCCGCGCGCTATATCTGCTACTCACGCTCCGGCGGGCACAACGAGATGGCCAACGTACTGCAATTTACCAGCGACGATATCGACGAACTCGTGGCGCGGTTGAACACACTCGCGGCCGAAATACCGGCCATGCGCGAGCGAATGCTCAGGCAGCACCTCTACGCCCTGAAAAGCGAGAAAAACCCCCGCCGCTGGCTCGACATGTTCCGCAAACGCAGTCCCGAAGAGGATATGCAATCCCTGACCGCACTGCGTGAAGCCGTGCAGGCCATGCTGACGCAGGGTAAAATTTCCAGGAACGAGGCGCTGAAACTGATGTCGTATGCAGAAACCCTGCACGGGGATTAAGGCGAAATTTCATTATATGGCTGGTATTCGCATTCATATGCTGAGAATTGGTCTCAACCCGCTAAGATTATGCTCCTTAGAAAAATCATCAGCTATTTACTTGCGCCGCTGCTCTTAAACATAATTCTATTCGCAGTCTACCTGCTGATCGGCCCTAAAATATTGCTGCCAGGCACAGGCGCGGATCTACCCGACCGCCATTTTGAGTTACTGTTGATCAGGCTGTCTGCCTTTGCGATCCCTGTGTCCTTTTCGCTGATCCGTACCCGGCTTTTCCATCTATCGGTCTCCGGTCATGAAATCGGCCTGGTCGTCTTCTCTGCCTGGATACTGGGCGAATGCGCTGATCTATTGAGCCTGCTGAATGCCGGCGCGATTTTTCAGCAGGTCGCCGTGTATCGCGGGTTAAAGATCAGCATTTTTGCCGTCGCCAGTCTGATCCTGACGTCGCTCTGTGTCAACGCGCTAAAGAATCGGCTGCTCGGCGAGTTAGTGCATTTTTTTCAGCGTTCTGCCGTGCTGCTACTCCTCGGCCTGGCATATCTTTCCGCATCAATGCTTGTGCTGGTCATCAATTACGATCTCGCGCGTCAGGCCGCAGCATTCCAGATATCAATCGCCATACTGGCCGTGCTCGTCGCCGCTCTCAATGTACACGGCTATCTGGTTTTTCGGCGCTTCTACCGGGACGCCGGCCAGGCGCGTGGCATCGACTACGAATCTGCTGACACGCTCCGAGCCACACCGCGAGCGTTTCAGGCATCGATACAGAGTAAATTGGATGAAATACTTTCTTATGCCGACATGCTTGAATCGCGGCATGCCGACGTCGCCCATATACGCGGGCGGATACGCCGCTCAGCGCATGAAATCAGCCGCCATTTCAAGGCGTTGGCTGGGCGCGAAGACAACAGATTACATCCGTCGCAAAAGGGAAACTCAGCTCCCCATGCTGAACAACGCAGGATACTCGTCGTGGAAGGAGCAGAGATCAACCGCGTTATTCTTACCGAATACCTGAAAAGCGTCTGTGACTGCAGCGTGCATTCCGCGCGCAATGGCCGCGAGGGTATTGACGCCGCGCGCAGTCTGTATTATGACCTCATCATAGTCGATATCGGACTACCCGATATTTCGGGGATTGATGTTTCCACCGCAATCAGGGAATATGGAATTGCGTCCCCGATTATTGCGATGGCCGCAGGCAACGAAGACCTGCGCGCTGACGCCATGGCCGCCGGCGTGAACGTCTATTTGCAGAAGCCCGTTTCACGCGAAGAAGTCCTGCTGCACCTGCAGGAACAAATCTGAGCGCGCGGATTAATTGCAAATTCGATTTACGCAGCGTCAGTTTGATCCGCCTTCAACCATGGGTTTAGGCGATATTAAAGACATGATGGGCCAGATGCGCGCGGCTCAGCAGCAGATGAAAGAAGTACAGAAAAAACTGTCTTCGATGCGCATTTCGGCCGAGTCCGGCGGCGGCACCGTGAAAGCCACTGTCGACGGCGAAGCGAACCTGCTCGATCTCGAAATTGATGCGGCGCTGCTCGACATCGACGAACTCAAGGTATTGCCGAAGCTGATCAAAAAAGCGATTCAGGAAGCACAGAAAGACGCGCGTAAACAGGTAATGTCTGACATGAAAGGCATGTTGGGTGGCATGATGTAACGGCGCCTGCGGCGCCGTTACATCATGCATGAGCAATGCCTCCAGAACTGTTAGCGGCAATCGAAGCAATTCAGTCCCTGCCCGGCATCGGCCGCCGCTCTGCCATGCGGATTGCGTTCGAACTCATTAAGGCCGGTCCGCTCAAAGTCCGCAATTTTACATCGGCAATTGCCAATCTCTCTGCGGGCGTCGCCACCTGTACGCGCTGCGGGGCGTACGTCAGCAATTCGCATCCCGATACCAAAGGCAAATGCCAGTTCTGTGACTCTGGCCGCCGCAGCCAACACTCGATCTGCGTCGTCGAAAATCCATGGGATGTTTACGCTGTCGAAAATACCGGCGAACACCAGGGGCTCTACCATGTGCTCGGCGGGGTGCTCTCGCCGCTCGACGGCATTGGCCCCAATGAACTCAACCTGCCCCGGCTGCTCGAACGCGTCAAAACACTCGCGGCGACCGAAGTAATTGTCGCAACCAACCCGAGTGTCGAAGGCAACGCAACGGGGCACTACATCGCCGACCAGCTGAAACCGCTGGGCGTGCGTGTGACACGTATTGCCACAGGCCTCGCGCTGGGGCAGATGCTCGACTTCGCCGAGCCGCAGGCGATATCGCAATCGATCAGACAGAGAGTGGAATTATAGAACCTCCGTGGCGGAGACCCTTCGGGTCGCACCCCCCTGCCCCCTCTCCTGATAGGAGAGGGGGAGCCAGATTCATCAGCATTGTGATTCCTGCGCTCAACGAAGAGCGCTCCATTGGTCTCGTCGCAAATGACCTCACAAAAGTTGCCAAGCAGGCCAAACTACAAATTGAAATTATCGTCTGCGACAATGGCTCGACCGATGCGACAGCAACCGTGGCCAAAAAGGCCGGATGTACAGTGGTGCGCGAAGCGGAACGTGGCTATGGCGCTGCATGCCTGCGCGCCCTGAAAGAAGTTTCGCCCAAAACAGACTGTATCCTCTTCATCGACGCTGACTACTCGGACTTTCCCGGGGAATTTCCGGCGCTCGTGAACCCCGTGCTTACGGGAGCGGTAGATCTCGTCATCGGTTCGCGCACGCTCGCGGGTGCAGTGCGTGAGCGCGGTGCCCTCACGCCGCAGCAGCGTTTCGGCAATTGGCTCGCCACGTTTCTGATACGCCTGTTTTTCCGCCAACGCTATACCGACCTCGGACCGTTCAGGGCGGTGAGCCCCGCCGCCTTGCGGCAGATGCAGATGGCAGACCGCAATTTTGGCTGGACCGTCGAGATGCAGATCCGGGCGGCAAAGCTGAAATTCAGAACGCTCGAAATCCCCGTCAGCTACCGCAAGCGCATCGGTGTTTCGAAGATCTCGGGCACGATCAAAGGCACCATCATGGCCGGCTATATTATTCTGCGCACGATTTTTCGCGAGCTTTTCCGTTCAGTGAAATAGTTTAAACTTATCGCCGATCAGATCCAGCACCTCGATGACGATCAGCAGCGTGATGATGATTTCAATGCGATAACTCTGGCTGTGCATATGGAATTCATTGAACATATGCAGATTTTCTTCTATAATGCGGAAAGAATTCGCAACTTCTTCAAACCGCGTTTTGAGCTCCAGGCTGTGCGCCGTCCCCCTGTGTATTTCCGTCAGGTAGTCATCTTCACGGATCGCATCCAGGTTTGAAAAAATAAACAGGTGCTCTGCAATGCGGTTCTTGATACTCAGCACGCGACCGATAAACTGGTGCAGCGCTTTCGCTTTGAGGCGAATTTTCCCTTTGTCTTCGAGCTCGCGCACATGCGTTCGCGTCGCCTCGAGCAAGTTTGCACCCACGCGGCGGTAGTGCTCCAGTGTGGCCGAATACGCGATATTCTGCATCACGATGCGCACCACGGTGGGCGTGATGCGCGACACGCGGAGGTGCGAAGTTTCAAATAGCGGCTTCCCTTTTGCGACGCTGATTCTGTGGTCTTCGGTAATCTGCACCAGATGGACGTTGCGTCCGTATTGCCTCGCCAGGGCGATGAGTCGCTCCGCTTCAGTCTCTTTGACGCCGCAGAAGGCAATCGCTCCGAAAGCATAGACGCTGAACCAGCTGGTCTTGCCCGCGCTGTAAAAAAGTTCCTGCTTGCTCTGCGAGAGTAACTGCAGATCGCAGGCGCCAGCAAAATCTTCCAGACTTACCGCTTCGGCCAGTGAATACGCCATCAATTCCATGGCACTGTTTTTGTTTTTTAACCCCGGGCCACAAGCGTTTTGGTTGACGCGTTGCTTTCGAAGCCGGGCAAGTCGGCCGTGATCAGGCGCCTGTTATGGATTTCCGCAGCGGCAAATTTTGCGGCACTGGCGGCGGCAGCCCCTGCCGATAAACTCGAATGGCCGGTGGAAAAGGAAAAAAAATACCAGATTAGTTCAACTTTCGGCGAATCGCGCATCGACCACTTCCACAACGGCATCGATCTGCCGGGCGAAGGCTTTAAGGTAATGGCCCCGCGCGACAGCCGCGTGCTTTACCGCATCAACGCCGAGGTCACCCCGGGTGAAATGCCGTTCGGCGGCGGCAATACTCTGATTCTCGACCATGGCATACCCGGCACCGCGGGCAGCACTTGGTCGGGCTATATGCACCTCAAGAATGTATCCGATGCAGTAGCGAACAATGCCCCACTTGCCAGGGGTGAAAAGATCGGTACTTCGGGCAACACCGGCCATTCGGGCGGGCCGCACCTGCATTTCTTCATATATGATGCGTCTGAGCGCGCAGTGCTGAATCCGCTGGCGCTTTTGGGCGACGACTACTACCGCGATACCAAGCCGCCCGAAATTAAAGACTGGGGAGTACTGTTACCCGACAAATTCGCGAGCGTGAATCCCAACAAACCGTTCCGGCTGTCATCCGATTACCCGGTCTATGCGTTTCTGCAAGACCATGGCGTCGGCGCCGAACGCTGGGGTGTATACGAATACAAAATTTTCCTCGATGAAAAGCCGGCAATATCCGCTGTGTTTGACAAAATCTTTTTCAAAGGCGACAGCTGGCGGCTCACCAGCGGGCAGCAGTTTGAAGATATCTTCTACCGCAATTATTATGCACTGACGCCGCAGATCAGACGCGCAAAGAAAGTGTCGATTGAAGCGAAAGACCTGAAAGGCAATACTTTTAAGAAGACGTTTGATTTGAAAATACAGCAGAACTAAGAATCAGCCGCGACACAGGCAGGGGCAAGGCACCCCGGGGTGGGGGGAAATAAACCCCCGGC
>CAYHJO010000126.1:7342-12436 GCA_964356715.1 uncultured Turneriella sp.
AAGAGTTTTTATTTCAAAATCCCGCACACAAACAACCCCCCCCCCACACCGGCGGGCTAATGCCAGCCTGTGTCGCGGCTAATACTCCACCGGAATCGGGTCGAGGCTGCGCCAGAGATACCAGGTCGCCACCGTCGAAAATGGTGACCAGGGCTGAGCAGCCTTGCGGATTTTTTCGATGGGAGTTTTTTTCCCCTTAAAATAATGTAATTCCACCGCGCGAATCAATCCCATATCGCCCAAAGGCAAGACGTTGGGGCGCCACAGGTTAAACATCAGGTACATGTCGGCCGTCCACGGCCCGATACCGTGCAGCGAGACCAAAGATTCTTTCACCTCGTGGTCGCTCAGGCGCGCGAGCTTTGTCGCAGATATTTCTTTCTGCACAAAGCGCGCCGCGAGGTTGCGTATGTAATCCGCCTTGCGCTCTGACAGACCACAGGCCCTGAGCCGCGCGATCTTCAGAGCGAGGATTTTCTGCGGGTTCAGTTTCTGCACGCTGCCTTCCGCTGCAGCCACGACGCGTGACCAGATGGTGTCGGCAGCTTTGACCGAAATCTGCTGCCCGGCAATTGCCCGCGCCAGCGTTGTGAAGGCATCTTTTTTGAGCCGCAGCTTCACCTCCGGGTGCGCATCGATCAGCGTCGCCATGACCCGATCATTGCCGCTCAGGTGTGACTTCGCCTCGTCCCAATAGTGTGGCAGCTGCGGCATATCAGGCCTTGAGCAGGCGCTCCACTTTAAGCACATCTTCCGGTAAGTCGACTCCCGGTGAATCGACCCTGGCAATGTGCACATAAATATTAAATCCATTATAGAGGAAGCGCAATTGCTCGAGGCTTTCAGCCTCTTCGAGTGCCGCGACCGGTAACTCCTTGAGCTTCAGCAGAGCATCGCGTGAATAGGCATACAGGCCCTGGTGTTTGAGCGCGCGTTGCGCACCGGCAAAATCGCCTTTGCGGTAAAAGGGAATCGGCGAACGCGAAAAATACAGCGCGCGCCCATCGTGCGCCATAACGACCTTGACCTGGTTCTCGTTATGGAAATCCGCAGCGGTGGCAAATGGCACCGCGGTCGTCGCGATATGGCAGGCAACGCCGAAAGTTTTGAACAGCTGCACCGCACCGCTGATATTTGCGGCGGGTAGAAGCGGTTCATCCCCCTGTACGTTCACATAGTGTGTGTACTCGGGATATTTACCGGCAACCTCAACAATGCGGTCAAAGCCTGAAACATGGTCGTTACGTGTCATTACCACTTCGCCGCCAAAACCTTTCACTGCCTCGGCAATGCGCTCGTCATCGGTCGCCACCACGACGCGTTCTAAATCCGCACATTTTTTGGCTGCACTGACGACGTGTTCGATCATCGGCCTGCCGGCAATTAAATGCAGGGGTTTACCCGGAAAGCGCGTCGAAGCATAACGGGCGGGAATAACGCCAAGTGCGCGCACGGTCACATTTCGTTGGATTCAGGTGCCGCGGCGGGCGCAGCACCGAAGGTTGAGCCAAAGGTCGCAATCATCTCTTCGTCGGTCATCGGTGTCAGCGGGAACAGATCGCCGTTCGCGAGGCGCTCTTTAAAAGTCACCGCATAACAATATGCGTCCATGATACACTGTTTGACCGCTTTGCCGTTCAGACGTTTGCCCTTCTCGAACTCCGCATCGAATTTGACGGGTTCTTCCATATTGCCGACAATTTGTTTCGCACCTTTCATATCGGCGATCAGGAACGCCATCGATTTGGCCACATTGTCCATGAACGCGCGAATGAGGCCGCGCGTGTTGCGAGCCTCCATGTCGGCACGGCCTTTGGCCTTCTCTTCGAGTTTCGATTTTTCGATGTAGTTCGACGATTTACGGTCTTTTGCGGCCTTATATTCCTGCAGCATCTCTTCGTATTTTTCATATGCGCTGATAATCGCGCGCGAATCATTGTAGAGATCTGCCATCTGTTTTTTATAGTCGGATTTCACACCGCCCGAATAGTCGACGTTGATGATGATTTTGTTCGTGGTGAGTACAAACGAATATTCGTTGTCAAACTCCAGAAAATAAAGGTACGATAACAAAATGCGGTCGTTAATCGGGGCTTTTTCGAGCAGGCGCTTCGATTTATCGAATTTTTCGACGAGCGCCGGCGGCAGGCGCATCTTCATCAGCGACATGCCATACTGGTATTCCTTGGTGTCGTAGATGCCGCCTTTTTTTTCTTCTTCTTTTTTCTCCTCAGCCTTCTCTTCTGCGGTGCCTTCGACAGGCGCTTCGGGGGCATTCGAGTCGAGTATCGATCCATCGCCTTTCTTGCGCTGGCCGAGCTTATCGTTCTGCGCCACCTGGATCGCTTTTTCGAGTAGCGGCGAAAACGGTGGATAGTCCATTCCGTCGGCAAGGCAAATCAGGTGGAATAATTTCGGGAAAGCAGTCTGGAACAGCGTCTTGGTATTGGACAGAAAACGCTTCTGCTTGATGATCATGCCCTGGATAGATTCCTGCGAGAGTTTCTGCGCCTGCGCTTCGGGCGTGAACACGTCGAGCGCAAAGCCCATGCCCTTGCGAAATGTTTCCTGAAAAGGATACAAAATGTAGAGCGCACGATAGATCGACTTGAGCGAAGACGACACTGCCTCAAGCGGCATGCCCTGGCTACCGGGCGCCGCGGCGCCAAACGCGGAAAAATATTCGCTGTTGTACATGTGGTGCGCGTATTCGAGCGTTTCCATCAGCAGCGGATTTTTCGCGTCGAGGCTGTGCATGATCTTTTTGCCGATCGACGGCCGCTGCAGAAACAGGTCATTGCCGATCAGGTTATACTCAATCAGCGCCTGTTTAACCTCAAGGTTCAAAAACTGTAAAAATGAGGATTTCACCATGCGCCCGGAAAACGGCGACACACCGGCCAGAAAGCACCGCAGGCGTATCATGAATTTTGCGCCAGGGCCGCTGATCTTCTTCAGCGCCTTCTCGTATTCCAGCCGCGCGCGTTGCGCTTTTTCAGATTCTTCACGTTCGCGTTCGCGGCGCAGCTCAGAGGGCAGCTTCGTTTCTGGCAGACCGCCACCACCGCCGGCGACACCAACGCCGCGACTCGCCCCACCGCCACCGGCCTTCGCTTCAGCCGCTCTGCGCGCGTCTTCTGCCTTTTCGGCAATGCTCTTTTCTTTGAGAACCTGGCCGCCGACGGCCTTGAAGCGTTCGAGCATTTCGCGGCGTTCACCCGAGTCCAGTTCATTGGCCTTGATAGCGGCGCGCGTCTCGTCGAATTCGTATTTTGCGTCGGCCATGTTCTTTCGCAAGACCAAGCCATGACTCTCAGTCAAGCAGAATCATTTTTGGCACTGTTTTGTGTTTTGCTATTCAGGAGCTGCGCGCCTGAATAGCAAAACAATTGCCAGCCTGTCTCATAAACAGGGTCGGGATACATGAAAGCAGGTATACATCCCGTTTATGAAGACGCGGTGATCCGTTGCGCATGCGGCGCGGAACACAAGACGCGTTCCACTAAAAAAGAAATTTTCGTGGAAATTTGTTCCAATTGCCATCCGTTTTTCACGGGCAAGACCAAGCTCGTCGATACAGCGGGCCGCGTAGACAAATTCAAGAAAAAATACAAAATGAAATAAATCTTGTCCTGACGGACAGGATTTATGGAGACAATGAAATGCCGGTCGTGTGCGAGCTCAGCTGGGAATGCGTGCAGAAAATCAGCACCTTCCAGCTGACGATGAATTTTGTCCGCTATTACCCTGTTGCCGGTTTAGCCTTTTTCGTTTTCTGGATCTGGAAGAAAGGCTACTTTCAACGGTTCCGCATTCAGCAAGCCTTCCCGCGCTGGGATCGCGTGCGCTATGAAATTCTGCAATCCGCCGTAACGCTCACGGTATTCACGCTGATCGGCGTCGCGACCGTTTCGGGCCGCAAAGCCGGTATTCTGCCGGGCGACATCTACCGGGACGCAGACAAATACGGCGGCTGGCCGTATATGCTTTTGACCATCCTGCTGGTCACGGTCTGGCATGAAACGTGGTTCTACTGGATGCACCGGCTCGTGCACCGCAAGGGCCTCTACAAACTGATCCATCTGGTGCACCACCGCTCGACCAACCCTTCTCCGCTGGCGGCGTATAACTTCCATGCGCTCGAGGCATTTCTCGAAGGTATCTATCTAGTGCTTTTCACCTTTGTCGTGCCGATGCATTTTTGGGTCATTCTGGGCCACACGTTTTACGCGATGGTGATGAACATCTGGTGGCATCTGGGCTATGAGTTCTTTCCGTCCTGGTGGGCGTCGCATCCGGTTTTCAAGTGGATTAACACTTCGACGCACCACAATATGCACCATGCGAAGTTTGACGGCAACTACAGTCTCTACTTTAATTTCTGGGATCGCATCATGGGCACGAATTTTCCCGATTACGAGAGGCATTACGCCGAAGTGACCGCGCGGCGGAAAAATACTGCTGTCGCCGGTTTGAAACCAGCTTAGCCTACCTTACATTCTGATTTTCAGCCTGAACAGGGAATTTGCCCTGCACCATGCCCACACTCATTAAACAAGACGACGTCATCGAATCGGTAGCCGGCGCGCTACAGTATATCTCCTACTACCACCCGCCCGATTTTATTCAGGCTATGAAATCCGCCTACGAAAAAGAAGAATCGCGTGCGGCGAAAGATGCCATGGCGCAGATTCTTTTGAACTCGCGCATGTCGGCAATGGGACACCGCCCGCTCTGCCAGGACACCGGCATTGTGTCGGTTTTTGTCAATGTGGGCATGGACGTCACATGGGAAGCCACGATGTCTTTGGAAGATATGATCAACGAGGGTGTGCGCCGCGCCTACATGCACCCCGACAATGTCTTGCGCGCTTCGATTGTGGCAGACCCGGCAGGCGCGCGCAAGAACACGAAAGATAACACGCCGGCTGTCATCTATACCCGCCTGGTTCCCGGACACGAAGTGGAGATCACCGTGGCGGCAAAAGGTGGCGGCTCAGAAAACAAAGCCAAATTCGCGATGCTGAACCCTTCAGACACTATTGTCGACTGGGTGCTCAAAACCGTACCGACAATGGGCGCCGGCTGGTGCCC
>CAYHJO010000127.1:0-12096 GCA_964356715.1 uncultured Turneriella sp.
CCAGAACTTCAAAATTTTGCTCCGCGCGAATAAGACTCGCATTTTTTGAGCGCCACTGCGGCGCGTTCGAAATTCGGCGCAAGATTCAGCGCGAGCGCGAACGAAGCTTTTGCCTCGCCCAATTGCCCCGTATTGTAGAACACGATTCCGTCGGCGTACGCCTTGAGCGCAGCCGGGGCGATCGGAATATCCGATTGCGCCCAGCGGTCGCGGTTAAGGCGCCCTTCGATGCGCGCCATAAGTCCGCGCGCTTTGGCATTCTGCGGATCGTCTTCAAGCAGCTGCCGCAGAATACCCAGCGCGCCCTGCGGGTCGCTCTGCGACAGCAGCAGCGCCCGTTTGTAGAGCGCCTCGATGTACTCGGCGGGCTGCACCGCCTTTTTCAGCAACTGCGTTTTTTCTGCGAGCTCGCGTTCAAGCACAGGAATCTGCGGATTCTGTGGATCGATAAATTTCAGAATTTCGAAATAGCGCCGCGCTTCATAGGCATTGCTATCCTTAAGCTGGTAAATACTGTCGATCAGGTCTTTCAGAATACCTTCTTTGCGCGAAGGGTTCATGATAATCTGGCACGAGAGAATATGCTGATTGGATATGCGGTTTTTAGGGAAAATTTCGGTGATCGAGCCAAAGTGACTAAGCGTCGCATTGCAGTCGAGCGCCTTATAGCTGTTAATGCCCATCGCCGTCAGCGACTGCACGAAACTAAAATAAGGAGAATCTCTCGTAATAAATTCTTCGTCCTGCCTGAGCATCGCCTCTTTCGCTTTCTGCAGCAGAGCTTCGGCGTGTTTCTGCGTTTCCTCCTGTTTAAACTGTTTCGCGATACTGATGACAACCTCCAGGTCTTCGATGGCACCTGGGTAGTTTTCCAGTAATAATTTGAGCGTTGCGGATTGATAGCGCCTTTCAAGTTCTTTCAACCGGTCGGCAAACATGTTTTCTTCCTGCGCCTTGCGCGCGGCCATGGCTTTGCGGATCAGCGCGTCCCAGTCGGTAAGCCGGCTGTCGAGCGTCTGGCCGATGCGGTACTGTTCAATCGCGAGATCGTAGTCGGTTTTACGCATCGCTTCATTGCCGCTCTGCAAATATTCGCGCGCCAGCAGGCGGCGCTCGTTTTCGCTAAGCTGCTGCTGCATAAAATCCAGCAGCATTGCCTTGCGTTCAGCTGCCTGCGCGTTTGCGGGTTCGATGCGCAGAATCTGGTCATAGACAGCAACCGCCTGCGGAAAGCGGCGTTCTTTCTCGAGCTTTTCCGCCTGACGAAAAAGGGCTGTCAGCTTCTGGTCGCTGCCGTCCTGCCGCAGCAGACGCTCGGCCTCGGCATAACCCATTTTTGCATCGAGCGAATCGGGAGCGACCTTGAGCGCGCTACTGTAATGGTGCATCGCCTCGGCGTACTTTACGGTTTCCATGGCGACTGCGGCCTTTTGCATACTTTCTTCGTACGTTTTTCTCCTGGCGTCGGGCAGTTTGGCGATGATCGCCCTGGTATTGTCTGTGCGTTTTTTGCGGATCAGTTCGCGCAGCTCGGGAATCTGTACATGGCCCGGAAATATCGCTTCTGCCTCGTCGAGTTCCAGCTCGGCCCGGTCATATTTATCAAAACCGATCAGCTTGCGCGTATTTCGGATGCGCAGTTCGGCCGATAGCAAATCGGCATAAACCTCCCCGTGGTGCAACACTGCCGGCGTCCAGGTCGAATCGATGTCCAGCGCAGCTGCGAGCAGCTGGCGGGCCTCGGACAGGCGTCTCTGGTTATACGCGGCAATCCCGGCCTTTGTCAGATTGCGGACTTCGTCAAAAACCTCGGCAACGAGCGGCGCTGTAAAGAGCAGACAGCAGAACCAGAATCGCATCAGGTCCGGGAGAGCAGCTCCCTGGGCAGCTTGAAGGTGGTATCTTCTTCTTTGATGCGGATTTCCTGCAGCTCTTTAAAGCCGAAGTCCTGCTGCAGACGTTGGGTGACCTGTTTAACCAGAATTTCAGGAGCAGAGGCGCCGGCGGTCACGCCAACACGCTGAGCATCTTGCAGCTGCTCTGTGCTCAGATCGGCGGCGCTGTCGATGAGGTACGCACGACTGCCTTCGGATTCCGCGAGTTCTTTGAGTCGGTTCGAGTTGCTGGAATTGCGCGAGCCGATCACAAACATGACATCGGTTTTTGGCGCAATCGCCGACACGGCCTCCTGGCGGTTTGTGGTGGCGTAACAGATATCGCTTGAACCCGGCCCTTCAATCTGAGGAAAACGCTCTTTGAGCCGCACAATCAAATCGCGCGTATCCCGCACCGACAAGGTCGTCTGCGTCAGGTACGCGAGTTTTTCACCGCTACCATACCGCAATTTCTCTATATCCGCCAGAGTTTCCACGATGGTAATTTTCTCCGGAGCCTCACCGTACGTGCCGCGGGCCTCAATGTGGTCTTTGTGCCCAATAAGAACAATGCTGTAACCTTCGCGCGCATAACGCCTTGCCTCAATATGTACCTTGGTTACCAGCGGGCAGGTCGCATCGAGGATCTTCAGATTCTTATCTATTGCGTTCTGCACGACCGCCGGCGAAACACCGTGCGCGCTGAAAATGACAGTCTGGTTTGCGGGAATTTCGTCGAGCGTGTCCACAAAGATGACGCCTTTCGCGCGCAAACCGTCGACGACATGCCGGTTGTGCACGATTTCATGATGGACATAGAGCGGCGTGCCGTAGACCTCGAGCGCCTTTTCGACGATCGAAATTGCCCGATCTACGCCTGCGCAGAACCCGCGCGGTGCCGCGATCAGAATCTCTTTCATCGTTTATTTTGCGCCGCCGAGTCGCGCCGTCAAACGTTCCGCATGACAGAGCTGATCCATTGTCAGCAGTATGTTTTTGTACTGGCGGCGCAGCGCAGGCAGACGCTCGAGCGCCGTAAACAAGCGGATGTCGCACTGCTGCTGGCGCAGATGACCGGTCGCACGCCAGCTATCCGCCTGGTCGGGCACCAAGGCCAGCGTAAGCGGATAATCAGCGTGCGCATTCTCGCCAGAGCCCGAAACGACGATTGTCACCCGCTTATACTTGTCATTCGCTGCACCTGGTTTGGCGTGTTGCACTTCGCGAAACGGCGCTGCAACCGAGCGCAGATACGCTTTCAGCAGACTTCGCCGGCGCGCTTCTGCCCAGCCATCACCGTTCGCCAGATATTCAGGTTTTGCGAAGAGTTGCTGCAGCCGCGCCATATCGCTATTGCGCCGCGCGCAAGCGCTGCACAACAGACACAGAATCAGACAGCAGATCGCGCGCACGCTGTGATTAATATTCTTTGCGCTTGCGGCCGTTGTTGATCTTGCTGAGCAGCATCACGCTCACCACGCCACCGACGAGCGCCGCGATGATATTGACGTTGCTGACATGCAGGCCGTCTTGCAGCGCATCGATCACAAAGTTCAGTGGCTTCTGCAGCAGAAAAGCGCCGAGAATTGCGCCGATCAGGGCGACCAACGCCCCTCCCAGAAATCCGCCGAACAGATCGAGCCTTTTCAGGTAATAGAAAAACCAGCTGACGATTGCGCCGAGCGCAATGTACACAAGAAAATCAATGAGGTATTTTGCAAATTCCATGGCGGACGTCCGGAGAGATATTTAAACATCGATATATGAGAGAGAGCATTATTTTGCTTTCCTGCGCTTTTCGCCGGTCATTTTTTTGGCACCGGAATCTGTTGACTGAAACAGGCTTGCGCGCTGCCTGCTGCCGGTCAAACTGGCCGCCGACAGGTGATAAATGCGCCGCGCAGATTTTTTCGCGGCTTTTTTGGCCGCAGCCGCCACCTCGGTCAGTTGCAGAAAATCGCTGATGCTCTCGCGCGTAATGCCGTCGACGACTGCGCTGGAAATTCCGAGCAGCGGAAACGAACATAACTTGCCGTGGCGGTCGGTGCCGCGGTAAAACCCCGAGGCGATTTCTTCCGGCGTGAAAAATTGCTGCGTAGCCCTGCCGAATTCGGCTTTGATGCGGCGCGTCGCAGCCTTCACTGCAGTGGCACTGCCCATCAGAAAAAAATCGTCGCCGCCCAGGTGACCGACAAACAGCTGGTGTCTGGAATTCGCCAGCCGCAGGTCGTGCAGTAATTTTGCCATTGCCTGTATCGCGAGGTCACCCTGCTTGACGCCCTTCTCGTCATTGAATGGTTTGAAGTTATCGAGATCGGTGTAGCCCACTGAAAATGGCCGGCCCGCCTGCAGACGCAGATAAAATTCGGTTTCTATCGCAGCGTTGCCGGGCAGACCCGAGAGCGCCTGTGCGTTGAGTTTTTTGCGCGACTGGAAAAGCAGATTCTCAATTTTTGCCGTCAAAAACCGCGGTATCACTGGCTTGATGACATAATCGTCGATCCCGGAACGGAACGCCTCTTCGATGACCCGCATATCATCTTCACCCGAGAGCAGCAGCACTGGCAGCAGGTTGGTTTCGGGATTTCTGCGCACCAGCCGCGTGGCCTTGATGCCGTCAAGCGTCGGATGATTGAGGTTATAATCGACAATCAGCAGCGTGGGCGAAAATTCACCGATAATCTCATTCAGGCGTTCAGGATATGAGGTAAAACGGCATTCACCCAGGGATTTGAGTGTTTCCGACAGCATACGCGCAAAAGACGCATCGTCTTCGAGTATGAGGATACGCTCTTTGCCGTCCATAATTACCTTTCGGTAACTGCACGCCCGTTCTTGTGGCATTTCGTCAAGATATTCCTCAGCCTGGCATACCCAATGGCAGCGGCTACCCGTGGCATTGCTGGTGGACTAAGGACCTAAACCTATCTTATTGCAGCGCACAAAAGTTTCTGACATTTCCCCACTTTCCTCTTTCCACCGCAAATCGCTTATTTTTATTGCGGCAGGCTAATATGTCACAAACCTTCACTCTCGTTCAGGTTTTTCCGGCGCATGTTGATCAGGTGCTCGCCGCTCGCGAGCGCCGTTTCGAAGATGTTTCCAAACAGGAAGGGCTGAAAGGCCAGCAGATTCTCAACCGGGTGACTGAGGGCAATGTCATCACCACTAAACGCGCCTTTTCGCTCGCCGATAAGATACCCGACGCCGTAAAATCGATGGTGCCGGCAGGTTTCCTCAATCTGGTGGAAACCGCAAAATTCGACACAGCCGAAAAAATCAATCGTTTTGACGTCATTTACGAGCAGAACCCCGACCGCCTGAAAATATCGGGTGTCACGAAATACATCCACGTCGGTGACAATGAATCCAAACGCGAATACAACATCACCGTAAAAGTGAACATTACGCTGATCGGCGGCTTGCTCGAATCGCAGATTGCCAGCTCATTTCGCAAGGGCATCGAAAAAGATTTTGAGATCATTAAAGATCTTGTGTCACATTAGCCTCAGGAAAACACATGAACAATGCCACTCAGACGCATCCTCCGCTGGGCATCATTACCAACCCGTATGCCGGCAAAAATGCTTCTTCGTCGCACCGCAGTAAAGAACTGCAGCGCATCATCGGCCAATATGGTCTGGTGAAAGAAAGCCGCAACATCGACCAGCTAAAATCGATTCTTTCTGAATTTGCCGCGCATAAAGTCCCTTATATAGTCTGCGACGGGGGTGACGGCACGATCCATTGGGTCATAAACAGCTACCTCGAGGTGCTGCACACGCACAAACGCGATGCGATCGAAGCCGCGATGCCCATCTTTGTGCCCACCAATGGTGGCACGATTGACTTTCTCGCGCGCAAAGTCGGCGCGCATGGCGGTACATTCAAAATATTGCGCCGCCTCAAAAAGCACTTTGCTGCCGGTGATTTACCCCAGCCGTCAACCCTCAGAACCTTCATGATGGAAGGCAAATATACCAAAGAACATCTCGGCAAAGCCTACCGCAAACTCGCGTTTTCCGGCGCGCTCGCCGGCCTGGCACAGAAGTTTTTCAATAAATATTACGAAAGCCATAAGCCGTCGCTGCAGACAATCGTAGAAGTCATCACCAAAACATTCACATCCACTGCGTTCAGAGGCAGCTGGTTTGAAGGGTATGTACCAAAGGATGTCGCGAACTATGCGAATGACATTTTTGATCCGGTCGGTGTCGAGGTACGCGTCGACGGTAAGCTTGTGCCTTTTAACCGCATCAACACGCTGAACGTCGGCTCGATTTCGATTGAAATCAAAAATCTGCTCAAACTTTTTGCGCAGGCAGACAAAGACAAAAAACTGCACATGCACGTCGGCTATCTGGAACCGCATGAAGTCTTCGCTAACCTCGGTAACTTGTTTGCGGGCAATGCGTACACCGGCAAAGAACTTGTCGAGACGACTGCCGAAGCGATTGACATCGTCAGCAAAGAGCCCGAAGGACTCAACCCCTGTCTCGACGGCGAACTTTTCACCGGCATGGCCACGGCAAAACTCAGCGTCGGGCCGCAGATCCGCTTTCTGGGAATACGCGGCGAATAAGCCTACAGGGCTCTGCCATGGCAGTGGAATGAATCCTGCTAATGCACAGACAACCCTCAATAGTGCCGAAGCCGCCAATTTTATCTGGGGGGCGGCAACTTCCGCATACCAGATTGAAGGCGCCATCGACGCCGACGGCAAGACCGCCTCCATTTGGGACACCTTCTCGCACCGCCGGCGGAAAATTAAACAGGGCCATAACGGCGACATTGCCTGCGATCACTACCACCGCATGGAAAGTGACGTGCTGCTCATGCAGCAACTGGGATTACAGGCCTACCGTTTTTCGCTCGCCTGGCCTCGCATTTTGCCCTCGCGCGCTGGCGGTGTCAATCAGCGCGGCCTCGGTTTTTATGATCGGCTGACCGATCGCTTACTCGCCGCCGGCATTCGCCCGTTTGTCACGCTATATCACTGGGATTTACCGCAATATCTGCAGGATATCGGGGGCTGGGCCAATCGCGACATTATCGGCCGCTTTGAAGACTATGCCTCAATCTGCGCGCGCGCGCTGGGCGACCGCGTCAAAGATTTTATTGTGCTCAACGAACCGATGATTTTTCTCACGCTGGGCTACCTTCTGGGTCTGCATGCGCCGGGAAAACGTTCGCTCAGGGGATTTTTTGCCGCCAGCCACCATGCACTGCTGGCACAGGCAGCGGGTGCGCGGGCGCTGAGAGCGAGCATCAAGGACGCGCGCATCGGCACCACGATTTCCACCACGGCAGCCTATCCCGCCAGCGACACGAGGCGCGATGTGCTCGCCGCGCGCCGCTTCGACACGCTCTACAATACATTTTATCTCGATCCGGTGGTCGGGCGCGGTTATCCGACGCAGCATTTTCCCGTGTTAAAAAAAATTGAAAAGCATATTCGCGGCGGCGACATGGAAGCGCTGCGCTTCGACTTCGATTTCTGGGGTCTCAATACCTACACGCGCAAGGTCGTAAAATACAGCCGCTTCATGCCCTACATCCACTGGCGCGAACTTAAGAACCCGCCGGGCGCTGCCGAGACATCCCTCAAATGGGAGATTTATCCGCAGGGGATCTATGACCTGCTGATGAAACTGGCTGCTTATGGCGAGATAAGGGAAATCATGGTGACCGAAAACGGGGCGGCATTTGCCGACACAGTCGCCTCGGACCGCGTGGCAGATAACTACCGCATCGAATATTTCAAGGGTTATATCGCGGAGGTACTGCGTGCAAAACGCGCGGGCGCCAATGTCACGGGTTACTTCGCCTGGTCACTATTGGACAACTTTGAATGGGCGGAGGGATATGCGCCGCGCTTCGGCCTCGTCCACGTGGATTATGAAACGCAAAAGCGCACGATCAAAGACAGCGGCTATTGGTATCGTGATTTTATCTCCGGCTTACGCCGGAGATAAAATCACTTAACAGAAAATAGTTGTTTAAGACTCTGCGCCATGGTTTCGGCGCTCTGCTTCACACGCTGCTGCGTCTCACGCATGCGCTCCATCACCGGCATATGCTGCACGCGCTGCGACCAGTCATTGTACTGCGATTCGAGCTTGATCAGACGGTCTTCAAATTCGTCGAGCGCCTTTTTGACGGTTTCCTTGTTCTCATCCTTGAAATTACCGAACTCATATTCGACAATGTCTTCTTTGACCTTGCCTTTCGTAAGCAGGTGCATCTCGACCTGAAAGTATTTCTGGATGAGCGAGAAGCGGCCCTCTTTTTCGAGACGGCGCACGCTGACCTTGAGCGAAGTTGATTTGAGCACGTGCAGCGGCCTGAATTTTGCGGCCCGTTCGACGAGATCATGGTCTTCGGCGAGGCGCAGACTTTCGTCAAACCCGCCGACGCGGTCGAACAGCCGTTTGGTGATGAAGATACAGAATCCCGCTGCGCGTGGATTACCGTTGGCGTTCATTTTGACCGTGAGATTGGCAAAGGCAAATAACATCTTATCCAGGCGGAGGTCAGACAGCGGATAAAAAGAACAGGTAGCAAGATCGATAAAATTCTCGTCCATCTCTGTGACGGCCTTCGCAAGAAAATCCTCGGGCAGAATTACGTCGGCGTCGAAAAAGAACAGGTATTCGCCGCTTGCCACCGCAGCGCCGCGGTTTCTGCCCACACCTGGCATGCCACCCGGCACGACGCGGGCGCCGTGGTTCTCGGCAATCTCGCACGTCCGGTCTTTCGAACCCGCGTCGCCGACGATAATTTCAAAATCACGGAACGTCTGCTTTTTCAGCGATTCGAGCAGAACCGGGAGATCCCGTTCTTCATTGAGTGTCGGAATGACAACACTGACTTTTTTGTGCTCTGCCATGGAGCAGACAGCCACAGGGCAGACTTTTCGTCTACCAGATTCCGGTTATTGCTGTCCGTTACCCAGTTTTTGTCTGAGGAAAGTGCCGGTCGATTTGCTTTTCTGTACCGAACTTTCCATATAACCGAATTTGGTTTTGAGTTTGGCCTCGAACTGTTTCACGTGCTCTTCCTGGCGCTTGATATCCTTATCGAGCATTTTTACGCGCTCTGCGTTTGATTTAATCTGTTCGGAAATCAGCCCGCGCGTGAAGCGGGTGTAAGGCTCGAGAAAATTTTCCGCCACATGCGCATAGCCGTTGTCGATGCGCAGATCCCCATTGGTATCGATCGCAAAAAGTTCTTTGACCGCTGTCGGGTGCTCGGCCAGAGACTGCGCGAGTTTGGTTTCATCGACTTCCAGGTAACCTTTCACGACTTCTTCGCGCTTGCCGCCGATAGCGCCCGTCGAAATGCCGATTTGTGCCAGCGTGCGCAGGTGCGGTTCGCGGTTAGTCGGGTACGCATTCGAAGTGTGCATCTTGAGACCGTTGATCAGCTGACGGATTGTCGCGTTGGTCGCGAGTATGCCCGATTCTTTGCGCATTTCCTGAAATTTACCCGCCTCTTTTACCTTGGCAGATTTTGCCACCTCATCGGAGAAGTGCAGCAACTCATTATACGCTTTGACAAAACCCAGCACCTGTTTCTTTGCCGAGTCGTTATCGTTCGAAATCTCGGTTTCCACGTTGTCTGCGGCGGTTTTGAGCAGGTTGAGTGAGACACCTTCGATGATGTCGGCGAGATTACTGTTTGCCTTGCGGCTGATGTTGATACCGTCGATTTTAACCTGCGCGTTTTGCGCGGCCCTCAGTAGGTTTGGAAAAAGTTTTTTCTGCTCGGCCTCAGCGGGCGTTTTGTCGCTCTCCGCATTTGCGTGGTCGATCTTCGGGGGTGTTTTGACCGCATAGGTGAGTTCAAGCGGTTCAAACAGGACGTCGGCACCGGTCGCATAAAATTCAACGGCGACGAGATCTTTCGCGACGGGAAACGACTGTACTCCCGTTTTGCCACTCAGTGAAATTTTTTCTTCTTTGCCGTTGTAGCGCAGCACCACGCCATAGTCCGTCATTTTGAGCTGGTCTTTTTTACGTGTCCGTGTGATATTGTATGTTTCGAGTTCGACGCCCTTGATGTTGATATTGTCCTTGATGCCATCCGTTAGCATGTCGGGAGCTTCGTCTGCTTCGCCGTGCTCCGAAGGTGGCATGGCCGACAGCGATATCTTCGTTATGCGGCGGTTATCTGAATTCTGCCCGGCGAGAAACTTATAGCGTCCGGCCGAATTCTCTGCCAGCGTGATCGTCTTGCGGTCTTCAGCCGTTGCAGGCGGTTTACCGGCGACCGGCTCCACTTGTTGTGGATTGATCAGCCAGCGTTCCGATTCTACGGTCTCTTTGTCTTCGGGCTTATCTTTTTTCGCCGGATCTTTTTCAGGCGGCTTTTTGCTGTTTTCAGGCATCGGCGCTCCGCTGATGAGGCCCAGCTGGCGCAGCAGGCCATCGGGATCTTCAATCTTCAGCAGCGCGTCTTCTCCCAGCGCCACCGTATCGAGAATCAGTATCGATTCGTTTTCTTTAATCTGCACGATCTTGGAAGTCAGCTGTTTGCCGTGGTAGCGCTGGATATGTTCGCGCAACGACTGCAGCGTGCCGCCGTTAAAGGTCGATTCGACGCCGCCGATTTTGAGCCTGGCCTGTGCCAGGCGCTGCGCGGGCAGAATCGGAGAGGTTGCAAAACTGAGATTCGAGGCCAGCTTCAACACCTGCAAAGTATGGCGGGATGGCGGTGCATTTTTTCGCACAGTGCCGTCGACAATACCCGCCGGCGTTGCATTGAGTCTTTTCTGCTCAAACGCAGCTTCAAAGGATGCCATCGCATGCAGCGCATCCTGCAGCGTCTTGGTGCGCTTGCGTAATTCGCTGAGCGCTTTGGTGGTGTCTGAGAGATCTTTTTTGCTGGTTTCGAGCCTGACAATGGGCGCTTTTTCCACTTCAACGAGTTTCTTGATCAGGTCTTTGGTGTCGATTCCCGACGCAAGACCCCCCATTTGCGGTGCTGGCATGTCCTGTTAGTTTCCTTCCGGGGATCGCCCCTTATTTGGCTTTTCGGACGTTTTTTGAAAAGCCCTGAGGATTTTTCTTTTGGGTGTCAGAAGAACCTCAGCGCGGTCGGGCAGAAAATCCCGGCAACCTTGAGGCTGCGCATATTTTCTCCACTTGCGCTCGTAACCGCCCGGTACGCGCAGCGCATACCGGGAATATCAGCCGGTTATTTCAGTTTTTTCCAGATCTGGTTTCTGCCGATCAGCGAAAAACCAATGAATCCGCGGACTTTCAGTGTCTGACCACCATTTTCGGCTTTGACCTTACATTTATACACCTTGCCGTTTTTCGGGTCCATGATATGGCCACCATTCCACTCGTCGCCGTCTTGCTTGAGGCCCCACAGAATTGTCAGCCCCACGACCTTTTTATTGGCCGATTCGCCGGTGCACTTGTCGCAAATCGGATCCGGGTCTTCCCCTGGTTTTCTGTTAAGCAGCTTTGCTACTTTTCCGTACGCGACGCCGTTATGTACCCAGATGTTTACATATGATTTTGCCTG
Source organism: uncultured Turneriella sp. (assembly GCA_964356715.1). Classification (GTDB taxonomy): domain Bacteria; phylum Spirochaetota; class Leptospiria; order Turneriellales; family Turneriellaceae; genus Turneriella. Next base: position 11,409 of record CAYHJO010000127.1, read on the forward strand.
GCCTGTCTCATCGTCGATGGTCATCCAGGTGCCTGCAATGTCGTTTGCCATAATTCCCGTGGACAACAGGCCCAGCGAGATTACAGCCAATAAGAGTTTCTTCATTTATTCTCCTCCCCGTGAAGTCAGGATATTTAGCATAAGGCGGACGATTCGCCAATGTGGTCAAGCACTATTGATCGCCTGAAACGCAAGCTTCAGCGCTTCCTGTAGCGGGGCCGGTTTTGCGCGCTCCGTGCTCGGCTGGTGCGACAATAAGAAATCAGCAATACCCCCGCGCTCATCTGCCGGTCGGCCAACACCTATGCGGATGCGGTGGAAATCCGCTGTGCCGAGCTGAGCGATAATGCTGCGCAGACCGTTGTGTCCTTTGTGGCCGCCGGCGAATTTGTACCGCACCTCCCCCGGCAGCAACTCGACCTCGTCGTGCAGCACAATCAAATGCGACGCGGAGATCGAAAATTTGCGCATCGCCAGCTGCACCGCCCTGCCCGACAGATTCATGAAGGTTTCGGGTTTCTGCAGCACCAGATCCGCGTCATCCGTCGAAACCCGCGCGAGCAGCGATTCGAGCGCATCAGCACGGCGAAAATCCGCCTCAGGGTAGATAAGGTCAAGGGCCATCGCACCGGCGTTGTGCCGGGTATTACGGTATTTCTCACCGGGATTCATGAGCCCCGTCAGCAGG
>CAYHJO010000128.1:0-12091 GCA_964356715.1 uncultured Turneriella sp.
GGGCAGAGGCCGAAGACAATGCAGTGGCAATCTCGATTCCTATGCATAAGCAGATTCAGGTGCATGACGGTGAAATGGTCATCCGCGGTGAGCCGCTCGACGACGGCGTCATCGATCCGCACGATCTGCTGCGCATCATGGGCGAAGATATCGCTCAGCGCTACCTGATCCGTGAAATTCAGGAAGTTTACCGTCTACAGGGTGTGTATATCAACGACAAACACATCGAAATAATCATCCGCCAGATGATGCGCAAAGTCGAAGTGACCGATCCGGGTGACACGATCTTTGTGCCGATGAGCCAGGTCGATCGCGCGATCTTTAAGCGCGAAAATATCCGCGTACAGCGTGACGGTGGTGCGGAGGCATCGGCGACGCCGATTCTGATGGGTTTGACCAAGGCTTCTCTGAATTCAGAAAGCTTCCTGTCTGCGGCTTCTTTCCAGGAAACGACCCGCGTACTTACCGACGCGGCGATCAAAGGAAAAGACGATCCGCTCGAGGGGCTGAAAGAGAATATCATCATCGGCCATCTGATACCTGCAGGTACGGGTATGCGCGATTACCGCGACATCCGTGCTTATAAAGCGGTGATGGGCGATCTCTTCTACACAGAAGAGGAACTCGACCAGCTGTACCAGGGCGTGCAGGAAAAACCCGAAGAGGCTGTTGCGGCAATGGCGCCAGCCGGCAAAAAGCTCGGCGAAGACGCCGAAACTGAAGAATCCGATGAAGAATAAGCCAGCCGGAGGCGTCGGTTTGCGATCCACATTGACGCGATGTCTCCAAATCAATCTTTGCCAAAAGAAAGGAATGTATGCCAACAATTAATCAATTGATCCGGTTCGGCCGGGAAAAAATGGTCAGTAAGACCAAATCGCCGGCTTTGCGCTCAAGCCCGCAAAAGCGTGGTGTTTGCACGCGCGTGATGACGGCGACGCCCAAAAAGCCGAACTCGGCTCTGCGCAAAGTCGCGCGTGTGCGCCTGGTCAACGGTGTGGAAGTCACAGCTTACATTCCCGGCGAAGGCCATAACCTGCAGGAGCACTCGGTGGTGCTGGTGCGCGGCGGCAGGGTGAAAGACCTTCCGGGCGTGCGTTACCACATCGTACGTGGTTCGCTCGATACGCTCGGTGTGGAAAAGCGCAGAAAATCGCGCTCAAAATACGGCACGAAAAGACCAAAGGCATAAGGATTACTGAAGAGGAAATATGGCACGACGCAGAACGAAAAGTCTTGTACGCGAAATTAAACCCGACGGTGTGCACAACAGCACGCTCGTACAGAAATTCATCAACTCAATGATGCTCGATGGAAAAAAATCCACCGCGGCAAACCTGTTTTACGACGCTATGGAGCGCGTGCAGCAGAAGACCGGTGTTGCCGGTGTGGAGCAGTTTTTCAAGGCAATTGAAAACATCAAGCCCCAGGTAGAGGTCAAATCCCGCCGTGTGGGTGGTGTGACTTATCAGGTGCCCGTCGAGGTCTATCCCGCGCGCAAACAGTCCCTGGCGATACGCTGGCTGGTGGGCGCCGCGCGTGACCGCTCGGGCAAAACCCTGTCGGACAAGCTCGCAAACGAAATCATGGATGCCGTAAACAACAACGGCGGCGCCATCAAGAAAAAAGAAGAAGTCAAGCGCATGGCAGAAGCAAACCGTGCGTTCTCACACTACGCCTGGTAATCAGGACAAACAACCGGGACGCGTATGGACGCGTCCTGGTCTGCATTATTTATTTAAAGGAATAACATGGCACGAAAAGTAAACCTCAAAGAATTGCGCAACATCGGCATCATGGCCCACATTGACGCGGGCAAGACTACAACGACAGAGCGTATTCTCTATTATACGGGTAAATCGCATAAAATCGGCGAAGTACACGAAGGTGCTGCGACCATGGACTGGATGGAGCAGGAGCGTGAGCGTGGTATCACGATTACTTCCGCCGCGACAACGTGCTTCTGGAAAGACAAGGACAAAACAGAATACCAGATCAATATTATTGATACTCCGGGCCACGTGGACTTTACCGTCGAAGTCGAGCGTTCGCTGCGCGTTCTCGATGGTGCGGTAACCTGTTACGACGGTGTTGCCGGCGTCGAACCGCAGACGGAAACAGTCTGGCGCCAGGCTGACCGCTACCATGTACCGCGCCTGTGCTTTGTGAACAAAATCGACCGCATGGGCGCAGATTTTTTCCGCGCGGTGGCGATGATGAAAGACCGCCTCGGGGCGAATGCAGTCTGTATCCAGCTGCCGATCGGTGTCGAATCGGGCTTTGTCGGCGTGATTGACCTCGTCGAGATGGAAGCCGTCGTGTGGTCAGGTGAAGAGCTGGGCGCGAAATTTGAGCGCAAGGCAATTCCTGATGACATGAAAGCGCAGGCCGAAGAATACCATAATATTCTCGTCTCTGCAGTTGCTGAAGTCAACGATACTCTGACCGAAAAATACCTCGATAGCGGTTCGCTGTCGAAAGAAGACCTGATTAAGGGATTGCGCGAAGGCACGATCTCCATGAAGATTTTTCCGGTGCTCTGCGGATCAGCCTTCAAAAACAAAGGCGTGCAGACTCTGCTCGATGCGGTCGTCGCGTATCTGCCGAGCCCGCTGGATATCCCCGCGGTAAAAGGCTTCAAACTCGATCAGGATGTGACCGAAGAACCGGCGCTCTTGCGCAATGCCGACGACAAAGAGCCATTTGCCGCCCTCGCGTTCAAAATTCAGGCTGACCCGTATATTGGAAAGCTGACCTATTTCCGTGTCTATTCCGGCACATTGAAAAAAGGTTCATACGTCCTCAACAGTACAAAAGACAAAAAAGAGCGCATCGGTCGCCTGTTGCAGATGCATGCAGATTCGCGCGAAGATATCGATGAAGTATCCACCGGCGAAATCGGCGCGGCTGTGGGCCTAAAGGACACCACCACCGGCGACACGCTCTGTGTTGAAGATAATCCCGTCATTCTCGAAAAAATGAACTTCCCGGCGCCGGTGATTTCGGTGGCTGTCGAGCCTAAAACCAAGGGCGACCAGGAAAAAATGGGCATTGCGCTCAACCGCCTGGCCGAAGAAGATCCTACATTCCACGTGCACACCGACGAAGAGACCGGACAAACCATCATCGAAGGTATGGGCGAGCTGCACCTTGAGATTCTCGTGGATCGCATGAAGCGCGAATTTAAGGTTGAAGCGAACGTTGGTAAACCGCAGGTCGCATACCGCGAAACGATCCGCAAGAAGGTCGAGCAGGAAGGCAAGTACATCAAGCAGACCGGTGGTCGCGGCCAGTATGGTCACGTCTGGATCACTGTCGAACCACTGCCTCCGGGCGGCGGTTATATTTTCGAAAACAAGATTGTCGGCGGTACAGTACCGCGCGAATTCGTGCAGCCAGTCAACAAGGGTATCGAAGAAGCACTGGGCTCAGGCGTGATGGCCGGTTATCCGGTGGTGGACGTAAAAGTGGCGCTGTTTGACGGTTCATACCACGATGTCGACTCATCAGAACTCGCGTTTAAGATCGCAGGTTCGATGGCGTTTAAAGACGCGTGCCGCAAGGCGAATCCGGTTCTGCTCGAACCGGTGATGAAGGTCGAAGTCACGACGCCCGAAGACTACATGGGCGACGTGGTGGGTGACCTCAACCGCCGCCGCGGTAAAGTGAATGCGATGAACCAGCGCGGCAACGCGCGCGTGATCGAGGCACTCGTGCCCTTGGCCGAGATGTTCGGTTACGCGACGGAACTCCGCAGTATTTCACAGGGCCGCGCCGCATATTCCATGCAGTTCGAACACTACGAAGAAGTACCACCGAATATTTCGAAAGAAATTTCCGAGAAAGCGGCGTCTAAGTCGAAATAAGTTTAGCAGCAGAGCTGCCTAACAGCCGCTGAACAAACCATTGCTCTCAAGCCATGTTTTGCGCGCTTCGCGCGAGCATGGTTTGAGCCGCGCAATTTTCTCAAACCAGCACGTATAGGGGTTCAGTTGCGTTTCGCAGACGCGAAATGCGCCCTCAAAAGCTTTGCCCGCCGCGCTGTAGCGGTGAAACTGTATCAGCGTCGCGTTGTTGATTTCCGCCATCTGCAGAAGTTCCTGAGCAGCAGGTATTTCGGCGAAATCCTTTTTCCGGCTCGCGAGCTTTTGCCTGAGCGTTGCGATCAGCGCTGCTTTTTCCCGTCTTTTGTCCTGATCGGGCAGGGTGGATTGATACAGCGTTTCGAGATTTTGTTTTGTTTCTTCAATTAATTCCGTGAACTCGGTCTGCCGGCGGCGGCGAATCTGTATTTCATATTCGGACGGCATCGGCCGGCGGTGCGCGCGCATGAAATCCGCCGCCAGGCGACGTTCGATGTAGGAAGCCATTAATTCTGAAAAAGTTGTGTCGTCTTTAAAGTAGAGCTTTTCGTGCGCGATTTCATGGCCGAGAAGGCGCGCCAGCGCGTATTCTCCCCAACCGAGTTGCGTCGAATAGAGTGGATCGTCGAACCAGCCGAGCGTCGAATAGCCGCCGATTTCAGACAGATGTACGTCATAGCCCCGCAAGCGGTACCCGGCAGCCCATTTGTCTGCCAGCGCGCGGTCAAAAAAACCCAGGTATTCAAAACTGCCAATCGGGAAAAAATCGAACGCCACCGGTTTCATGCTGAATTCGGGTACCACAGTGATATTATAGCCCAACGCTGCGCGTTTAAGGTCGTAGAAGGTTTCATAGCTTTTGGATTTCTGCATTGCGTAGCGCTCTTCAGTGAAGCTGCGAATATTCTCGACCATGGCAAGTTGCGCGCGCAATTCGGCATTGAGGTCTTTTTGTCCCAAAATCTGCGCGATGCGCTGTTTGCCGAATACCACGGCCAACTGGTGGCGCGCGAGGTGCGCGACATAGCCAACCCAGCGGGCATTGGCGATCAGTAAAACCGCGAGCAGCAAAACGGCTGTGAGCGCGATTTTTTTCTTTCGGGTAAGCCGCATGGGATACACTGGGCCTGGAGCACAGCCGAGCGATTTTTTTTCCCTTTTGGTCACAAAAAGATTGCCCGGAACGACTAGGGGATAAAGGAGAAAATTATGAACTACACAACCCGACTCGCACCGATTGAAAATCCTGCGGGACTTTACATGAAGGCGGCATACTTTTTCTGCCGCCGTATGCTGGGCAAGGTAATTATGCCGCTGAAGGTGATTTATGCCCGCAAACCGGCGCTTCTGCGCGTGGCGATGCTTTTCAACAAGATTGAAGGGCGTTCGCTCTCGTTATCCGGCGAATTGCGCCTCATGGTCAAATCGGTGATTTCGCTCAAAAACGGCTGCACATTCTGCAACGACCTTGCACTGGCGCTTGCAGTGCAGAAAAAACTGGGGCTCGGGAAATTCCGCGACCTGGAAAATTTTTCGGCATCAGCGGCGTTCAACGATGCCGAGCGTGCAGCCTTAACGTATGTACTGGCGGTTGCTGCCCATGACGGTGTGTCCGATCGTGTATTTGCAGAACTGCGGCTTCACTTCAGCGAAGAACAACTCGTCGAGCTGACTTGGCTTGCCGCCGTCGAGGTGTATTATAACACGCTGTCGCGGGCGCTGAATATCGAAAGCGACAACCTGCTTGCCTGAAATGGACGCCAATGCGCATGCGCTGAGTTTTGACCGCCACCGCGCGCTGCTGTTTTCGGTGGCGTACCGCATGACAGGCAGCCTGCACGACGCCGAAGACATCGTGCAGGATGTCTGGCTAAGGTATATCCGCACGCCGCTCGCGAAAATCAATGACGAGAAGTTCTTTCTGATTCGCCTCGCGACGCGCGCGGCGATCGACGCTTTGCGCAAGCTCAAACGCGAGCGCCAGGCGTACAAAGGCGTGTGGTTGCCCGACGCGGTGCTCGACGATTACATGCATGACGCGCAGCTCGACTATGAGCGGCGCGACGCGATTTCATACGCTTTGCTGCACACCATGGAACGGCTGAACCCGGTCGAGCGCGCAGCATTTCTGTTCCGCGACGTTTTCGACTATGATTACGCAGAAGTCGCGCGCATCCTTGACCGCAGCGAAACTGCCTGCCGTAAGCTGGTGTCGCGCGCGCGAGTGCTCGTCAAAGACAGCCGGGTGCGCTTCAAGGTAGACCCGGCCGCGGCCGACAAACTGCTGTGGGCTTTTCTGCGCTCGGCCGGCTCGGGCGATCTCGTGGGGCTTGAGCGCCTGCTCTCAGAAGACGCGCGGCTCTTTACCGACGGCGGCGGCAAGGTGAAGGCCGCGATTCTGCCGATCCGCACGAGGCGCAAAGTGGCACGGTTTCTGGTCGGGGTGGCGAAAAAGCGTTCGCGTCTGGCGCTGTTGGTGAGAACGCAGATCAACGGAGAAACCGGGTTTCTGGTTGTGCGAAACGGACATGTGCAAAACATCCTGCAGTTGAGCCTGAACGAAGCCGGTGTCGACGCGGTCAGAACCATGATTAATCCCGCCAAGTTGCCCTTGCATCTGAGAATAAAGCTGCGTTTTATGGACTACCTGAACATGCTTAAGCTGCTTTTGTAACAGCTTGCTGTTACAAAAGCAGCTTAAGTCCTTTACCGCATGTCAAAATCTGCGGATTTGAAGTTTCCATGCCTGATATTCCGCGTTCGCACATACGCAATTTTTCGATTATCGCGCATATCGACCACGGCAAGAGCACGCTTGCCGACCGTCTGCTGGCGCTGGGTAAACTCACCGACGAGCGCACCGGCAAAGATCAGATTCTCGATAGCATGGATATCGAGCGCGAGCGCGGTATCACGATTAAGAGTAACTCTGCGTCTTTTTACTGGAAGGGTGAAAACGGCGAAACCTATCTTTTCAACCTGATCGACACGCCGGGCCACGTCGACTTCACGTATGAGGTCTCGCGCGCGCTCGCCGCGTGCGAAGGTGTGCTGCTGCTCGTCGATGCAACGCAGGGTGTGCAGGCGCAGACGCTCGCGAACTTCTATCTCGCGCTCGAAGCCGACCTCTATATTCTGCCGGTCATTAACAAGATCGACCTGCCTTCGGCGGATGTCGAAAAAACCCGCCAGCAGATCGCCAAATCGCTGGGCTTAAGCGGCGACGACGCGGTGCCGGTTTCGGGCAAATCGGGCATCAACGTCGAAGCGCTGATGCAGGCAATTATCGATAAAATACCGGCACCGCGCGTGCAGGATGAAGCGCAGCATGCACGCGCGCTGGTTTTTGATGCGTACTTCGACACGTACCGCGGCGTGGTCGAGAAGATCCGTGTGTTCGACGGCGAAATCAAAAAGGGCGACCAGATCTCGTTTATGCGCAAAGGCGGCGTGCACCCGGTGAATGAAATCGGTATTTCGCAGCTGCGCCTGGTACCGCAAGATTCGCTGAAGGCCGGTGAGGTCGGCTATGTTGTTACTGGCATCAAGAATGTTTCTGAAGTGATGCTGGGCGATACCATTACGTTGGCTTCCAGACCCGCGACTGTGCCGCTCTTCAAATACAAAGAAGTCAAACCGATGGTGTTTTCGGGATTATTCCCGGTAAACGGAGACGACTATCCGCTGCTGAAAGAGTCGATGGATAAACTCGCCTTAAACGACCCGGCGCTGATCTATGAGCCAGAAAGTTCAGAGGCTTTGGGCTTCGGTTTCCGCGTGGGATATCTGGGGCTTTTGCACATGGAAATCGTGCAGGAGCGGCTCGAGCGCGAATTCAATATCAATCTGCTCACGACGGCGCCGTCGGTAACGTATCATATATACTTTCAGCATAAGCCGATGATGACGCTCAATAACCCGGCGGAATTTCCCGATCCGGGTGAGATCTCGCGCATTGAAGAGCCTTACGTCAAAGTTGCGATTATTTCACCGACGGAATACATGGGTGCGATTCTGCAGTTGTTATCGGACAAGCGCGGTGAAAACGTGTCGATGAACTACCTCGACCCGACGACGGTGCAGATCATCTACCTCGTGCCGCTCGCCGAGATGATCTTTGAATTTTACGACCGGCTCAAAAGCGTGTCGCGCGGTTATGCGAGTCTCGATTACGAATTTGCCGAATACCGCAAGAGCACGCTGGTCAAACTCGACATTCTTGTGCACGGTAACCGTGTAGATGCCTTGTCGATGATAGTGCATAAATCGGCCTGCGAAACACGCGGCCGGCAGGTGATCGAGCAGCTCAAAGAACACATTTCAAAACACCAGTTCCAGATTGCGATTCAGGCCGCTGTGGGCGGCAAAGTGATTGCGCGCGAAACGATCAGCGCGCTCAGAAAGAACGTCACCGCCAAGTGTTATGGCGGCGACATCAGCCGTAAGCGCAAGCTGCTCGATAAGCAGAAAGAGGGCAAGAAGCGCATGAAGATGATCGGTTCTGTCGAAATTCCGCAAGAGGCGTTTCTCTCGGTGCTTAAGACGAGCGACAAATAGCACGGTGCTGACGTGATTTCGCACTCTGTTCCGACGGCGTACGGGGAAGCGCACATCGAGCTGATTGGCTGCGATTCGGCGTTTCTGGCCGAAACAAATGAAGCGCGCTACGCAGCGCTGCTTTCCACAAACACATTAATCCAGAGCCTCGCGTACACCGAACAGGTGCATGGCGACCAGATTGTAACGGTCTCCGGGGCGGGGCAGCCACTCTGTCTGATGGGTGAAGCCGACGCTTTGCTTTCGCGCGATATGGCTACGGCGCTATTGATACGCACAGCGGATTGTATCCCGGTTCTGTTTTATTCGGCAACGACAGCTTTTGCCGGCGCCGTGCATGCGGGCTGGCGCGGTCTCGAAAAACGCATTCTCACGAAGGCAGTGGAAAAAGCCGGTAGCGAGTACGGAGTGCAGCCTGCCGATCTGCAATTTGTCGTGGGCCCGTTTATCGCTGCCCAATCGTACGAGGTCGGCAGCGACGTGGCAGGGCAATTCAGCGAGCGGCACAGCCGCGCCAAAGCGGATGGCAAATTCATGCTCGATCTGAAATCCGTCTTACAGGCAGAACTCGCAGAGCTCGGGATCGCCGCGTCGCAGCTAACGTGGTTTGACCGTGACACGCTCACGGACGCGGGCTGGTTTTCTGCGCGCCGCGGAGACAGCGCGCGCAATCTGTCGCTCGTCTGGCTCACAGACGGCGCGCAGCAGCAAGATTATTGATCGAACGCGAGCCGGTAACCAGCGGCCAGCACCGCCGTGAAGTAATTGCCCGACAGATCGTCGCCGCCCGGGCCGGTGCTGTCGTAACTGACCTTATGCGCACGGGCATCAAGTTCGATAAATCCAGCGCGCTCCATCGAGAAATAAAAGCGTAACACAAGTCCCCCGTTCAGGTTGAAACTGTCGCTGTACGCGGGCCTGAGACCCGAATAACGCGGCGCGGCGCGGTGGCTGATCAGATCATAACCCAAAGCGCCGGCCGCGAGCAGAGAGATCGGGCCTCTCTTAAGAAATTCCCAGCGGATATCGAAGCCCAACAGCATGGCAAAAAACGAGCTGGTCGGCTGCAGGTTGCGGGTGTTAGGATCGTAATACAGGTAATCTGTCGGAGTGTTCAGGAAACGGAAATCCATGGCCATATTAAAAGTCCAGTCGCCCAGTCCGATACCCATCAGAAAACCCAGAGAGGGATGGTTACCCATGCGCGAGAGGTTTCCCGTCGGCAGCCAAGCCCCGGCATTTGCCAATAGCAGCATCGACATGTTTGTCTGTCGCAGTTCCCGGTCTTCTTTTTCAAACTCGTGCAGTTTGCCAGTATGCGTGTTTTTCAGCTGGCTGCGGAAGGCGGTTCTGCCGCTGGTGAACCAAACTTTCAGCAATTGGGCATCGGTGGAGCGCGGCGCACTGGCCGAGGCGCGCCGGGAAAGCAGTCGGTGGAACTCGGGGGCCTTATAGGCAGCGTTGCCGTGTAGCTGCCTGTTGTTAAGGGCCATCCACAACTTCCAGTCGATAAGAGGTGAGTTTGCGTCGAGCGCATCGAGCTTTCCCGAGAGTTCATAGAGAAGAGCAAGCTCATTCTCACCGCAGAGAGATTTCCATTCGGCGATCACCTCGGTCTCATTCGCCTCGCCGCGCGATATCAGGGATGCCGCATTTTCGGCGACTAGGGTACAGTCGGGTCTGGAACGCAGCAACTTGTCGCGCAGCGCTGCACTGGACTTAACGTCGTGTTCTCGCGGATTGCCCTGAGCGGCCATTTCACCGGCAACGAGCACCCAGGCGAAAAACCAGTATTTGCGCGGCACGGAATGAGTCAGATGGCCCCGCGCCGCCCGTCAAGGCGTATACGCTTTCTCTGCTGCTAAACCTCCGACAAATCACACCACGGCGAGCATGCGGTCGAGCGATGCGCGTGCGCGCTTTATAGTATCTTCGCTCAGCCGGATCTCAAACTGTTCGTTCTTGAGCGCATCGCGCACTTTTTCAAGCGTGATTTTTTTCATGTGCGGACATGTCTGGCAGGAGGAAATAAACGTTACCTCGGGAAACTCAGCGCGCAGATTGTCGCCCATCGAGCACTCGGTCATCAGCAGAACCTGTTTTGAACCCGATTCGCGGATGTATTTTCCCATCTGCGAGGTCGATCCGGTAAAGTCGACTTTGGCAGTCACAGTGTCTTTGCATTCGGGGTGTGCGATGATTCTAGCCTCCGGAAAACTCTTGCGCGCGCTCGCGACGTCATACTCGGTATAAAGTTCGTGCACCATACACTTGCCGGCCCACGGAACGATTTTCTTTTTCGTCTGCTTCTGTATATTCATCGCGAGGTAGCCGTCGGGCACCACGAGCACTGTATCGGAGGGCAGGCTTTCGACGATCTTCACCGCGTTAGCGCTCGTGCAGATGATATCGACTTCGGTTTTCACCTCGGCGGTGCAGTTGATGTACGATACGATTGGCACGCCGGGATATTTTTTTCTGAGCGTGCGCACATCCTCACCCGTCATACTCTCAGCCAAAGAACAGCCGGCTTTGAGATCGGCGATCAGCACCTTGCGTGTCGGATTCAGAATTTTTGCGGTTTCGGCCATGAAGTGCACGCCGTTGAACAGGATGATATCGGCCGACGAATCGCGAGAACGGCGTGCGAGTTCGAGCGAATCGCCGACAAAATCGGAGATGCCAAAATAGACGTCGGGCGTCATGTAGTTGTGTCCGAGTATCAGCGCGTTTTTCTGTTTTTTCAGTTCGAGAATTTCGCGTACCAGCGGCTCGCGCTCGTCGAGTTCTTCCTTGAAGTAAGTTTTGCCGGCGTTCTCACGCCAGGTCTGAATAATATCGTTTGTCATGTTTGAGGGGCAAAGCCCCTCAAACATGACAAACCTTAAAAGCGATCGAGGTATTCAAACACAATCATACGGTTGGTCTTTTGCCCGATACCCATCATCATATCGACCTCAAAGGCCAGATGATCGAAGAACTGGAAGCGTAAACCGAGGTTGAACAGTGTCTCTTTGAGGCGATTGCCGTCAAAAAAGATGTGCTGCATTTCGAATATCGGGATAAATTGTCCGATCGGGAAATCCATAGCAAAATAGAGCTCGGTATCTTCGGGTGAGGCCGTGGGCTGAATCGGTGTGCGCACGCCGGCGTGCAGGTGCTGCTCTTCGCCGAAAAGATAGATGGGCTTGGTAATTGTGAAATACGGGCCCATGATCATGCGGTAATAGGGGTTATCGCTTTGCACACGGCTGCGCGCGCCGGCAATAAACGAATCGTATCCCACGGCCAAAAGAATCGGAAAATCCGCCCAGCCGTCGGTCAGTTTGGCCTTTGCAATGACACCGGGTATATTGAAGCGCGCATCGTTCTGCCCGATGGCGCCTTCGACGTCGAATGCCACGCCCAGGTATACATTGTCGTGCACGCCGAGAATGCTGCGGTTCATGATACCGCCGCCGTCATAGCCGGTCACGGCGACATCAAATTCCCCGCGCTTGAGCGTCACGGCGGTCTGCGTGTTCACGGCATCGATAATGGGTACGGCAGCAGAAAGCGAGGCTGTGGCCAGCACGGCCAGTATGGTTAAAATTGTGATTTGTCTTGTCATTTGGGTATATTGCCGGGAGATGCAGCTGCGCTTCTCCACAATACAATTATCGTCCATAATT
>CAYHJO010000129.1:0-11069 GCA_964356715.1 uncultured Turneriella sp.
GCCACCCGAGCAGATGAGAAAGCGCCGCGCATCGGCTGGCAGCGCCTTTGACCACTGAGTCAGCTTGTACGCGAGCCGCACCGCATCTTTGTAATAACGCAGGCGCAGATGGAAATGTTTTTCTTCAACCTCATTCCATTCGCCGGCGGCGACCATGCGCGCTTTTTCTGCTTTGGCCTGATGCGGTGCCGGCAGACGCGCGGAGCCGAAAAAAACGATCGTATCCTTGACGCGCAGCTTCTCAAAGTGGGTGAGTGGCATCAGGTATTCAGACATGATACGAATCTGGCGGGCTTCAAAAGAAGTCATGAATTCTGGGTCTTCGTACGCCTTAAAAAGTGCGCGCTTTTTGGTCATATTCAGTCTTATCGGCACAATTCTGCTTATCCCTGGAGGATTGCGGACGGTTGGCGTAGAAAATCTGCCCTGCCGCGCCGCGGCAGAGCAGATTTTCTGTTATGACCCGAATCCCGCGGCTGCAGCCGGGAGCCGCCGCGACCGGGGTAAAGAGCGCTGGCGGCCACTGCCGGGTGAAATCGATATTATGCTGCTGAGAAACCAGCCGCGCCACATTATCGAGGGCACGGGTGCCGCGGGCATGCTATTGGGTGAAAGCGAGCTGCAGCTGCGCCATAAATACGGCGAACCCGCATACCGCGACCATGCTTCTCCCGAGACCCTGTATTACACTGAACAAACCTTCAGCGCGCGGTTCCGCCTGAAAAACGGCCGCATCGCGGAAATTATTCTCGAAGTGGAAAAGCACAAATCGCCGTCGCTGGAATGGTTCACCGCGCTCGGTCTGCAGGAATCGGATCTGCGCGGCCATTCGGCAGAATCTGCCGCGGACATGTTGTCTCAGTTTTACGCGACGCGGCGCGTACGGCGCCTGGCAGAAAGTGTGGATGTATTGAGCCGGGGCATCGGCTTCTGGTTTCGCGGTAAATCCGTGATCTCGGTTACGGTACGCGAGGTGGAGCCATATCCCCATTAGGGACTGTGCGGCCGTCGCGCGAATCTGCTTGATCGCGCCGGCAGAGAACGAATTTGCGTAAACACACGACCGGCGGCGCCGGCAGGCGGATCGAAATTTTTATGCAACTAGCCTCACCCGCAGATATTGTACCGCTCGGCGACGACGAATTTGCCGAGTTCCGGAATCTGATTCAGCAATGGGCCGGCATCCACATGAACGATACAAAAAAAGCGCTGATCACCGGCCGTCTGATGAAAAGACTCAGGCACTATGCGTTGACCAGCTACGCCGATTACCTGAACATCGTCAAAGCTCCGGAAAACCGCGAGGAGCGGCAGATGATGATTAATCTTCTGACGACCAATGAAACATATTTTTTCCGCGAACCCAAACACTTTGACTGGCTGCGCGAAAAAATCCGGGCGCGCAGGACAGGTGAACAATTTCGTGTGTGGAGTGCCGCGTGTTCTTCGGGCGAAGAGACCTATTCGCTGGCGATGGTCCTTGCCGATGAAATGGGCTTCGCAGGTTGGGAGATCGTCGGCTCAGATATCAGCGAGCGTATGCTGAGCAGCGCACTGCGGGCGACGTATGCGATCGAAGATGTGGCGCAGATTCCCGAACCTTACCGCAAACGCTTTTGCCTGAAAGGCATTAACGAAATGGCGGGTAAATTCTCGATTCGCCCGGAGCTCTTGCGCAGAATCTGTTTTTACCACCTGAATCTGATCGAAACCCTGCCAGCAGAGTTGGGGAAATTTGACGTGATTTTTCTGCGCAACGTAATGATCTATTTCGACCGCGACACGCGTAAAGCTGTGACTGACCAGCTCGCGGCATTTCTCAAAAAAGACGGCAACCTCGTGATTGGCCATGCCGAAAGTCTGCATGGTATCACTGAGTGCCTGCGCGCCGTTCGACCGACGATATACGCACGAAAAAATGCCGCCAGCTGATAATACCACAGGAATTCACGAAGTCTATCTGCAGCCGGGGGAATATTTCTGGGGCGACGAGACGCATCGCCTCAAGACGCTGCTGGGTTCATGCGTTGCGATCTGCGTGTGGCATCCGCAGCGAAAACTCGGCGGCATGAGCCATTGCCTGCTGCCTTCGCGCAGTGTGGCTGAACACCCGTTGCCTGCGGCGCCTGAGCTGAGCGGCCGGTACATAGACGAAACATTTGCAATTTTTTTCCGCGAAATGCAGAAAGCCGGTACCGCGCGGCACGAATACCTGCTCAAGGTATTCGGTGGCGGCAATATGTTCGATCTGAACGACAAAACGGCGGCGACGGTCGGCGAAAGAAATCTCGATATGATGCGGCAGATTGTCGCGCGCGAGAAAATCCGCATTGCCGGCCAGCACGTCGGCGGCAAAGGACACCGCAACGTGATTTTCGAACTGTGGAGCGGTGACTGCTGGGTCAGGCACGCCGAGATCTTGCTGTGAGCGCCGCTGCCACGCCGCCGCTGGTTTGCGCGAATCGCCTGATCGCCATCGGCGCATCGACGGGCGGGCCTGCCGCAATCGAGTATCTGCTGAAACAACTCGATCAGAAAACCGTACCGATTGTCATCGCGCAGCATATGCCGGGCATTTTTACGCGCGCCTTTGCGCGGCGGCTCGACGAAACCAATACGATGTCGGTTAAAGAAGCGCAGTCGGGGGATGCGCTGTATTTCGGCCGCGTGCTGATTGCGCCGGGCGGTCTGCAGATGGCCGTGCGGAAAAGCGCCGGCGGATTTATCGCCGAAGTCAGCGACACTCCGCCGGTCAACAGGCATAAACCTTCGGTCGACTATCTGTTCGAATCGGTGGTGGCGGCGGCTCCCCCGGCTGCACTCGGCATTTTACTGACCGGCATGGGCAATGACGGCGCACAGGGCCTGCTCGCGATGCATTGCGCCGGCTACGCAACGCTGGCACAGAACGAAGCGACGAGTGCAGTCTGGGGCATGCCGCGCGAAGCGGTGAAGCTGGGCGCGGTCGATGAAAGCGGAATTCTGACTCTGGAAGAGATCGCGGTAGCCATGCGCAATTTTGCGGTGCAAAAGGACGACTAGCCCGTGGCTAGTCGTGGACACGCCATTTTTTTTCGTTTACGCGACTGGCTCTACATTTAGCGTAAATTTATCGACCTCATTAACGAGGTCAGACGTCTAATATAGCGCCGGGCTGCTAAACACACCCCGCGAAAGGAGATAAAATGAGGAAATTAACGGTCGTATTTTTGGCTGCATTTGCGGCAGTTGTGGCAGTGCCTTCTACCGCAATGGCGGTAGCTGTTGAGGCAAAAGCAGGTGTTTCATCTGTGAAAGCCGCAAACGACAAGGCTGCTTTTGATGCGGCACTCGCAGTGGATATTAAATTGGAGCGTTTCTTTTCTATTTTGCCAGAGGTCAACTTCCAATCACTCGGCTTTGACGTTGGTTCAACCACCACTGTCACGAACGGCATTGCATCTACAGTAACGATGTCCAGAACCTATTACACCTTTATGCCAATGATCAATGGTCGTTTTTACGTGCCCATGGGCAGCGATGATACCCCGGTTTTCCAGCCGTACATAACCGCCGGTGTAGGTTTTGGTTATTCTCTCTATAACCAGAAAAATCCCGACGGCAATGACAGCGCGACGGGCTTCATGTACCAGGGCATGATCGGTGGCAAACTCAACATCGGTATGATAGCCGACGGATCAGCGTCTTCAACCAACATCGTGTTTGAAGCAGGTTACCGTGGCGGTCAACTGGAAAAAAGCGGTACAAAATCAGACTGGAACGGCTATGTCGTCCGCGCCGGTATTAACTTTGGCTTCTGAGTAAGAAGTTGTGCCAAATAGAAAAAGCGGGCGCAGGCCCGCTTTTTTTTTATGCTCGACGGCAGTGCTTTAACGCGCAGTGTTTTCCATGCAGACGATTTTTAAACTCCTGATGCCGGGCCTGATGGCCTTGCTTCTCTATCCATCCACCGTAATTTTTGCGGAAGTGACCCTCAAATATGCAACCCTTGCACCCGAAAACACGGTGTGGGCAAAGACCATCAAAAAATGCGTCGACGAAATTACAGAAAAGACCGGCGGTCAGGTGCAGATCAGGGTATTCTATGGCGGCATCGCGGGCGACGAACCTTCGGTGATGCGCAAGCTGCGCACCGGTACTATCGACATCGCTTCTTTTACGGGGCAAACCCTGGGTTCGGTGGTGAGCGAATCACGGCTGCTTGAGTTGCCGTATTTTTTCGAGAACACAAAGCAGATCGACGCGGTTGTCGCAAAGCTCTACCCCGAACTCGCGAAAAAATTTCTCGCGCAGGGCCTTGTGCTTGCGGGCTGGGGTGAAAACGGTTTTGTATATCTGATGAGCAAAAACAAACCGATCACGAAATACGCCGATATGCAGGGTGTAAAAATCTGGGCACCGAAAGGCGATCCGCTGGTGAGGGCCATGCTTTCTGAATATGGCCTTGTGCCGGTTTACCTCGGCTTCGAAGCCGTGCTGCCGCAGCTCAAGACCGGTGGCATCGATGCGTTCTACGCGCCGCCCTACGGTGCGATTGGACTGCAGTGGTTTCGCGAAGCAAAGTATATCACCAACAGCCGCCTCGCGAATGCCGCGGGCGGCACGCTGCTTGCGAAGTCGGCGTATGACAGATTGAACGACGCACAGAAGAAAATCGTGCACACGACTCTCGAAAAATACGCATATCTGCTGACGCTCGAGCTGCGACGCGAAAACGAAAGATCGCTGCAGATTTTGCTGAATAAAGGCGTGCAGAAAGTCGAGCCTAACGCAGAAGAGCTCGCGGGCCTCAAGGCGACCGCACTCAAAGTGCAGGATAAACTCGTGGGCGAACTCTATTCGCGCGAACTGCTGAATATGGCGCGCAAGGCACGCGACGCGGCAAAATAGTATAGAGAGGGAACCGTGGCTGCAAAGAAGAAAAAAACCGCAAAAAAAACGGGAAAAACCCCGGCGCGCAAAGCCGCAGGGGCAAAGAAAAAATCCTCCGCAAAAAAGGCAGGCGCAGCGCGCAGCGCCCCGGCTAAATCTGCAGTAGCCGCGCAGGCAAGACACCACGAAGCCCACCGTGAACGTGAGCAGACGCTGCCGCCGCAACTGTGGCGGCGCTCGCACTATAAAACTTTGAAGGAGTTCTGGCCTTTTTACCTGCATGAACATTCGGTGAGTCTCAACCGCATTCTGCACTTTATCGGCTCAACTTTGGGGCTCGTGATATTTGTGATTGCAATCGGTACGCAGAAATTCTGGCTCATCGCCCCCGCGCTGATCAGCGGTTATGCCTTCGCCTGGTTTGGCCATTTTTTTCTGGAGAAAAACCGCCCGGCCACGTTCAGGTATCCGCTGAAATCGTTCCTCTCCGACTGGCGCATGTGGTATTATATGCTCACGGGGAGAATTGGCAAAGAAATGAAACACTTCGGGATAAGCAGCCGCTGAGAGGGCGGGCGGCACGGCGCGAGCGCATGGCGTGTTTCGCGTGACTATGCGCCGCAAAAGGAAGAATTTGCGTCGCCCGGGACAGGCAAGCATGTGCTCAGCCGGTGAACACTGCAAATTGGCGTCTTCGGCCGAAAAAACGACACAATCTGCGGCAAATTCAAAAAAAAGGTAGATACCGTCTTGCCGGGTTTATTATCGCCTTATGGAAATCGCATATTACTTTAAAAATCTCCCGCCCACCGATGCCATCAAGGCATACGCCACCAAAAAGATCGACAAGCTCAAAGAACGACTGCACCACATCGAAGGCATCGACGTGCGTTTTTCGCTCGAACGGCAAAACCAGTTTTTTGAAATTACGGTGCACGGCGACGCGACCGTTTTTCACCTGAAGAAGAGCGACAAAGATCTCTACGCAGCGATCGACAATGCGCTCGATGTGCTCAACAACCAGATCGACAAATACCGCAAAAAGTTCGAGGAGAAAGTTGCGGTAGCGCGCGATTCATTTTTGCCCGTGACAGACGAGCGCCCGGTTGACGACGAAACTGAAATTGAAGTGCGCGACGCCGAGATCAAGCCGATGGATGACCTTGAAGCGGTCATGCAGTTGCGCTCGAAAAAATTCCGATTCCTTTTGTACCACCACGAAGATGAAAAGTCCTATGGCCTGGTCACGGCACGCAACGACGGTAACTACAGCGTTGTGATGCCAGGCGGCGGCGGTTTCGTCGAGACTGTTGCACGGCTCGTAAACGGCAAACTCGAAAAGCTTGCCGAAGCAATCTATCCAGTATCTAAATTTACCGTCGCCGAAGCGCTCGATATGCTCAATGAAGCCAACCTCGAATATCTCGCCTTCGTGAACGAAGATACCGGTCGTCTTAACGTCATGTTCCACGCCCTGAACGGGGGCATCATGATAAAGAGGCCCGCTAACTGAAAGCCGTCAAAGTCCGCGAGCTGCTCAAAGATGCGGATCGTCTCAAGATCCGCCTCATCAACGAAGACGCGGATCTCGACCGCGAGCTTCGCGACATTGACGTCAACAGACCGGGGCTCGCGCTCAACGGTTTTTTCGAACACTTCGCACATGACCGCATGCAGGTGTTCGGTCAGGGGGAACACGCGTTCGTCAGCAGCATCGCCCCCGAAAAATTACTCGAGCCGCTCGAGCGCTATTTCAATTATCCGATCACGGGCATTGTTTTCACGCACGAAAACCATCCGCCGGAACCTTTTCTGCAATATGCCGTGCGTAACCGCACGCCGGTTTTTGTCAGCTCGCACCGCACGAGCAAATTTATCAATGTGTTCACCGATTTTCTCGATGCCGCGCTCGCCCCGCAAACCCTGCTGCACGGCACGCTGGTTGAGGTTTCGGGCGTCGGGATTCTGATTCAGGGAAAAAGCGGCGTCGGCAAGAGCGAGACTGCGCTCGAACTCGTGCAGCGCGGGCATCGTCTGGTCGCAGACGACGCCGTGCGTATTGTCTGCCGCGACGGCTCGCGCCTGTACGGCTTTGTATCGCAGACGATCGAACACCACCTCGAAATACGCGGTCTCGGCATTATCAACATCAGCGACCTGTTCGGTTCCGGTGCCGTCAGAGCGAATAAACGTATCGACCTGATCGTTCACCTCGAAGACTGGGACGATAAGAAGGAATACGACCGGTTAGGCCTCGAAGACCTGACAGAAGAGATTCTCGGCGTCGAGATCGCGGTGATGACAATTCCGGTGCGCCCGGGCCGCAATGTACCGGTATTGCTCGAAACCGCGGCCAAGAACTTCAACCTGAAATCGCGCGGACATAACGCCGCGCGAAAATTTCAGGAAAGGCTTGCTCGCATGATTCGCGAGGCGGCAGAGAGCTGACAGGAAGCATATGGTATCCAGCACAGCAACGATACATAACGAAGCAGGCGTGCACGCTCGCCCTGCGGCGGTTTTTGTCAAACTCGCCAACAAATTCCCGTGTGAGATCTTTGTTGAAAAAGACGGGCAGCGCATCAATGGCAAGAGCATTATGGGACTCATGATGCTGGCGCTGACGCGCGATACGCGCATCATGGTGATCGCCGAGGGCGAAAAAGAAGAAGAGGCCGTCGCCGCGCTGTGCAGCCTGGTCGAAAACAGCTTTGTAGAACCTTAAAGTCGCTGCGGGCTTCAGCCCGTAGCGCGTTTCTCGGGCTGGCAATTACCGTGATGCATCTGAGATTTTTTAGCCCCGGGTTTTAACCCGGGGATCACGGAAATTATGGCAACGGAAAATCCGGATGCTGCGGGCGCATCGCGAGTTTTTGCCCTTCAAATTCATACATCGATCTTTTGCCGTAATAGTCGCCGGTAGTCTCTTCTTTGAAACAATCCGCATTCACAGGGTTGCTGCGGATGCTATGAGCGAGATCGATTTGCTGCCTCAACGAAGCCATTTCAGCCGGATCAAACGACATTTTTTGGTCGGGCCCGGGCAGGTTCTTATCGAGGGTAAAATGCTTCTCGATAATCTGCGCGCCCGCCACAACTGCAGCAAACGCTGCGGCAGTGCCTTCGGTGTGGTCTGAAAAACCCAGGGGTGCATTCAGACCTGCGGGCAGTAGCGCTGCCAGTCGCGCGATGCGGCCGATATTGGCCTTCGCTTCGGGGGTGGGGTAGAGTGATACGCAATGCAGTAGGGCAAATCTGCCTTTGGCCGATTGCGACAGTTTTGCCACAGCCGCCCGCACCTCTTTGTCACTGGCGGCCCCGGTAGAAACGAATAGCGGTTTACCGGTCGCAACCACTGCGTCGAGCAGAGGCCAGTTATTCACATCGCCCGAGGCAATTTTAAAAACCGGCACGCCAAGGTGATTGAGCTTTTCTACCCAGTCGACTGTGAGTGGGGTTGAAAAAAACAGCAAACCTCTTGCGACCGTGTAGTCCCGCAACTGGCTATGGAATTCCAGATTCAGTTCGAGGCCTGCAAAAATGTCGTACAGGCCATGCACATTCTCAAACCGGCGGTTGATAAAGTATTTGGTGGTATATGACTGCAGTTTGACGGCATTGACGCCCGCCGCCGCGGCCGCATCGACCATTTTTTTGGCGAGTTCAATATCCCGGTTGTGGTTCAACCCGAATTCGGCGATGAGAAAGGGCGGTTCGGCAGCAGCAATCTGCCGCTCAGTCGGATTTGCCGCGCTTTTGTGGAGAATCATTATTTATTCTCGCCATGGGCAACGCCCATGGCGAGAATTTTTTTAGCGCTTTTTCGAGCGGCCGCGCAGGCCTTTGAGAAATTTGACCGGGTTGACGTTTTCGCCGTTTTTGGAAATCTCAAAATGCAGGTGCGGGCCGAAGGAGTAACCCGTGTCGCCGGTGCGACCCAGTACCTGACCGCGGCGCACGCGCTGCCCCACTGCTACATGCCGGCGCGACAGGTGCGCGTAGAGCGTTTTGTAAGTGTCGTCGTGCTGCACGACGATTGCGTTGCCGTAGCCGCCGAGCCAGCCGGAATACGTGATGGTGCCTGATTTTGCCGCCCGCACGGGGACATAGAATGCCTTGAGGTCAAGGCCTTTGTGGAAGGCCGAACGCGGATAACTGCGCCAGCCGTAACCGCTGGTGACGACTCGGCTTGACACAGGAATCAGCCAGCCTTCGGCGTGGCGGATCGGCTTCGCGCCGGGCAGAAAAATTTCTTCGCCGACGTCGAGCAAATCGACGTTCACGTGTTCGTTCTCAGTCATGAATTTATCGAGCGTGACTTTGTGCGCCTGCAGAATATTCGCGAGGCGTTCATTTTTTTTGACAATATAATAAAAACCGTCGCGCGAGGGTATCGACAGCGTCTGGCCGACCGCGACGTCCTGGAATTCGCCGAGGCGGCTGGAGCCGCTGATCGATTCGGGTTTAACTTTGTATTTCCTGGCGATCGACTGCAGCGTGTCACCCGGCTTCACTTTGTACTTCAGTTTCTGCACCGTGTCTTTGGCGGCGGCTTTGCTTTCTTTGCTGCGCTCTTCGATGACGCCCATCAGCTGATTTTTGGTATTTTCGTCTTCTTCGAACTGCGCGACTTCGCGCGTGATGTCCGCGGCTTCGTTGATAACTTTGCCTGACTCAAGGCGACCGACACCGCCGACGCCTGTTTTGTTTTCCGTGAAGGCGAGCCTCACTGCATTTTGCCGTTTTTTCCAGAAGCCGTAGCTCGCAGACACAGAGATACATCCGACTGCGAGAATGAGCCAAAGTAACGCGCGGCGGTCGACATGCAGTGCGCCGCTTTTCAGCGTGCCCCTACGCTTGTAAAAATACAGGAACTGTCCCTTACCCTGCCAGGCGATTTCGGCAAAGCCCAGATTGACGCGCAGACCCGCGATGCGGGGTTTGGGCTCGGCAACAGGCGGCGCGGAAGCTGCTGCGCGCGGCGCGATATCAGCTTTGGGCGCTGAGAAAAAATCTTTGCGCGTGGCTTTGCGTGGTGGTGTATTGCGCATCGGGGCCCTGTCTTTAGAGCTTCGACCCGATGGGGGTAATTTTTTGAGACCTTTTTTTTGAGCCAAGAGAAAAGCCCTGGCTTACTGAATGCCTTTTTTGTCGAGTTCGCGCATCAGACCGTAGCTTTCTTCGACGATCTTGCGCGGGTCTTTCTTGTGACCGCCGTGGATGTTCACGTTGCCTTTGAGCACAACACCGCGCGAAATATTTAAGACCGGCGTAATGATGTCGCCGAGCATGCGGCCCGTTTCCGTCAGGCGCACTTCGTCTTTCGCGTCGATGTCGCCGATCAGCGTGCCCGCAAGAATTACCTCGCGCGCGCTGATATTGGTTTTCACCTTGCCTGTTTCGCCGACGACAAGTGCTTCATCTGTGCGGATGTCGCCTTCAAATTTTCCATCGACGCGCAGGCTGCCCGAGATGTAGAATCGGCCTTCGAAGATCGAGCCCTCGCCGATCACTGAGTTGGTTTGGTCATATTTAGCCATGGTTTACCCGCATCTTTTGCCGGCTATCAGACAATTGATAGCCGGTCGTAGTAGGGGTCAAATATAACGACCGAGGCGGGGCGAGAATCACAAAAAGGAGGATTTTCGCCTTGCCGGCCTTATCGCTTCCATTCGCTTATATTGAGCCGACATTGTGCCGAAAATAAGACGCATGGGTGTGTTTTGCCGTAAATGTCTTGTTCCGGTTCTCGCGCTGTTTGCGCCGGCAGCGTTTTCAGCAGCTGGGTTTTCTGAGGCACCGTCTTTTGCGGATTACCGCAAGGTAGGGCGTGTCTTACAGCCGTATTCGCGCAATGCCGAGAGTGGTACCTATGGTGTCACGCTGCGCGTTGAGGGTTCTGCAGTGAAGACTCTCGCCGAAGGACGCATCTGCAGCGCAGGCAGGTTGCGCGGCTACGGGCGTTATGTTATCGTAGATCACGGGCATGGCTGGCATTCGCTTTATTCGAACCTCGCACGCATTGATGTGCAGACGGGGCAGCGAATACAGCGCGGTGCTGCACTCGGATTAGCGCGCCACAAAAGGCTTTTTTTGGTTGTATCCTACAGAGGAAATCCAATAAACCCCTCAGACATAAAGCGAAGAGAAGTGGGCGGGGGGGGGGGGGGGCGGGGACAGAACTAGGACACAAAAAA
>CAYHJO010000129.1:11079-12009 GCA_964356715.1 uncultured Turneriella sp.
TTTTTTTTTTTTTTTAAATAAAAAAAACAAAAAAACAACAACCCCCCACAAAAAAAACCTCACTACTCCCCCCCTGCGGCCCTGCCCCCCCCCCACTTCTCTTCGCCTCAAAAAACACATAATGGCCTGGGAACTCGTAAACGGAACAATCATTACTCCCCGCGACGTGATCGAGCGCGGCTCGATCACCATCGATAAAACGCGCATCTCACAGGTCAGCAAGAGTTCGCGCAAGTCGCAGGACGCGATGCAGATCGACGTCAACGGCATGCTGGTCTTTCCGGGGCTCATTAACTGCCACGACCACCTTCTCGGCACTTACGTGCCGCGCGTTGGCGACCGTCGTCCCTATATGAACTGGCTCGAATGGGACAACGATCTCAAGAGTTCGCCCGCATATGCAGAGCGGCAGCAGGTGGAGTCTTCTGATCTTTACCAGATGGGCGGCTATCGCCATCTGCTTTGCGGCATCACGCGAGTGCAGGATCATATTCCGCATTTTGTGCGCGAGCTGTTCGCGAAGAATATGCCGATCCGTATCATTTCAGATTTTGCCATGGCGCACTCGGTAACCTCCTATGCGCTGAAATGGGGCGACGGCATCGAAGCCGAACACGCGAAAGCCAAAGAAAAAAATATTCCTTTCATCACGCATTGTTCTGAAGGTTTCGATGAAGAGACGCTGAAGAGCGTTGAAACGCTGGCGGCGAAAAAAGCGCTCAGCAAGCAAACGGTGCTGATTCACGGCATCGCTTTTTCTGACCGCGACATTGAGTTACTTGCCGAACACCACTGCAATGTGGTCTGGTGCCCCGTCTCAAACCTCTACATGTCCGAACAGACTGCGCGCGTCAAGGAGCTGCTGGAAGCGGGTGTCAACGTGACTCTCGGCACCGTGTCGCCGATGTCGGGGAGTTTCAGGATTTTCGA
>CAYHJO010000130.1:0-12008 GCA_964356715.1 uncultured Turneriella sp.
TTTTTCGCAGCGCTGGGGGCTTGCGCTGAACCTCCACTCGCAGTACGTTTTCGACCAGACAAGCCCGGCGCTGTTTTTAGGGGTCACGCTGGCCTCGGTCTACAGATTCTGAAAACACCGCCCGGCGGTTTTTACCCGCCGGATTTCTCCTGCTCAGGCTACGCGGATACCGGCAACGACCTGCTTTTCATGCGTGGCTATTTCGGCGTCGAATTGCAGAGTCCAGCCGATGTCGTCGAGTCCCAAAAGCAGTTTCTGGCGCATGGGTTCTGCGAGATCAAACGCGATGCTTTTGCCTGCAAAACCGATCGTCTTTTTTTCGAGATCGATCGTGAATTGTGTAGCTGCGTCTTTTTTCACCGCCTGAAACAGCTCTTCTACCTGTTCAGCAGGCATTCTGATCGGCAGAATGCCGTTCTGGAAGCAGTTGTTGTGGAAGATGTCGGCAAACGAGGGGGCGACGATCACCTGAAAGCCGTAATCCAAAAGCGCCCACGGCGCATGCTCGCGCGATGAACCGCAGCCGAAGTTGTCGCGCGCGAGCAGTATCTGCGCACCCTTATGGTCAGGCTGGTTGAGAACGAAACTTTTGTTCTCTGTGCCGTCATCGTGGAAGCGCCAGTCGTTGAACAGGAACTGGCCGAAGCCGGTACGTTCCACGCGCTTGAGAAAATTTTTGGGTATGATCTGGTCAGTATCGACGTTGGGCATATCCAGCGGACAGGCCTTTGAAGTTACAGTCTTAAATTTTTCCATGTTTTACTCCTTATGAATTCGTTAAGCGTGCCGCGTTGCATGTTACGCTTGCGTAACCTCGCTCCTGGCATCAACAAAGTGCCCGTGTATGGCGGCAAGGGCCGCCATTACAGGCGATACGAGATACGTGCGCCCGCCTTTGCCCTGTCGGCCTTCAAAATTGCGGTTCGAAGTCGAGGCGCAGCGTTCGCCCGGTTCGAGCACGTCGTCGTTCATCGCGAGGCACATGGAACAGCCGGGTTCGCGCCATTCAAAGCCCGCGGCTAAAAAGATTTTATGCAGCCCTTCTTTTTCGGCCTGGTCTTTCACGCGGTGGCTGCCAGGAACGACCAGAGCGAGCTTGATCGACGAGGCGACCTTGCGGTTTTTGATCGCTTTCGCGGCTTCGCGCAAATCCTCGATACGCGAGTTGGTACATGAACCGATAAACACCTTATCGAGCCGGATTGCTTCGATAGCCGTGCCTTCGGCAAAGTCCATATACTCGAGTGCCTTTTTGATGCCCACACGCTCGACGTCGTCTTTGGCGTCGGCAAGTTTCGGCATACGCGCAGTCACATCGACGACCATGCCGGGGGATGTCCCCCAGGTGACCTGCGGCGCAAGCTGATTGCAGTCGATTTCGAGTTCTGCGTCAAATTTCGCCCCGGCGTCGGTCTTGAGCGTTCGCCAGTAGGCCACGGCTTTTTCCCAGTCCGTCGGCTCCTGCCCATCCGTGGGCCCGCCGACCCCTGCGCCTCCTTGCGCTCGGCCCTTTGGGGCATGCTCACGACCCTCGAGGTAAGCGAATGTCTTGTCATCCGGAGCGATCATGCCGGCGCGCGCACCGGCTTCGATGGACATATTGCAGATTGTCATGCGGCCTTCCATCGAAAGTGCTTCGATCGCTTCGCCTGCGTATTCGAGCACAAAGCCCGTGGCACCGGCAGTACCGATCTTGCCAATGAGTGCCAGCACCATGTCTTTCGCGTAAACGCCGGGGTTGAGTTTGCCCTTAAAGTTGACGCGCATGGTTTTAGCCTTTGATTGCACGAGGCACTGCGTCGCGAGCACATGCTCGACTTCAGAGGTACCGATGCCGAATGCCAATGCACCGAATGCACCGTGCGTTGAGGTGTGTGAATCGCCGCACACGACAGTTTTGCCGGGCAGTGTGAGGCCGAGTTCGGGGCCAATCACGTGCACGACGCCCTGGTTATAGCTCTTGAGGTCAAAGCAGGGCACACCAAATTCATCGCAGTTACGCTTGAGGTATTCCATCTGTTTCGCGCTGATCGGGTCTTTGACCACCGGATTTCCGTCTGCGGAAATCCTTGTGGTCTTTGTCGGCACGTTGTGGTCCATCGTCGCAAAGGTGAGGTCGGGGCGGCGGACCTTGCGTTTGTTCAGGCGCAGGCCGTCGAATGCCTGCGGGCTCGTTACCTCGTGCACGAGGTGCAGATCGATATAGATCAGGTTCTTGTTTTCTTCTTTTTTCGGGGCATTTGCATTGGACCAGATATCGACCACATGCGCGTCCCATACTTTTTCAAATAAAGTCTTTGCCATGCCTGTAACATAGCACATATTTTGCATAAGTCAAATAAATAATTGATATGATATCCATAAGATTATTTTATGTCATACTGAACCCGTCGAAGCATGACCTGGTTGTCACCCTTCGACAGGCTCAGGGTGACCCAATGGAAATCCGCCAGCTGAGATATTTCACCGAAATCTACCGCACCGGTAATTTGTCGCTCGCAGCCCAGAATTTGTCGCTGACACAGCCTGCGCTCTCGCAGCAGATTGCGCTGCTCGAACGCGAGCTCGCCGTGAGGCTGTTTGAGCGCTCGCGCCGCGGCATGACAGCCACCGCCGCGGGCGAGGTCTTCGCCGCTAAGGCCGGTGAGTTGCTCAAGGGATTTTCAGAAATCGAGGCGGCACTTGCGCCCGGGCATACGGTGGCGCAGGTCTCTTTCGCCGTCGGCGAGACGCTGGCCGCACACTTCGTACCGAAACTCATGATCGCCCTGCGCGCGTCGTTTCCGGGCACGCGCTTTCGTGTCATTGAAAGTAACCTGACAGAAATCCGCACCGCACTGAGAAATCATCAGGTAGATTTCGCGCTTTCTCCCGAGGCTATCAGCGAAGGCGCGTACCAGAACCGTTATCTGCTCGAAGACGAGATTCTGCCGGTGGTGAGCGCCGAAGATCCCCTCGCGCAACGCCGTCCCGATTGGGAAAAACTGCGCCTGCGCGAATGGATTCTTTTCCATCCCGGATCTGCGATCCGCAAAATCAGCGACGAAATTTTCAGCGACATGGAGAACAAATTTGCACCGAGAGTGAGCATGGAGCTGCGCAGCGTCGCCGGCGCGGTGCGCTGTCTGGAGGCCGGGCTGGGGATCGGATTCATTTCCGATCTGTCTCTGACTGACCGGCTGATGGCGCTGCGTGCGCCACAACTCACGCGCCGGCGACGCTTTTACTTAGCGTATGAACGAAAATCCGAAAAAATGGCACCCTTTGTGGAGGTAATTCTTCAGTTTGCGGCTGCTTTGTCGCGCAGTCCCTGAATGTTCCCGGAAAAGGCCACAGACGAATAACACAAAAAAACTTGACGATGATTTACCAATATGATAATTTCCGCGAATGGCAAAAACCCCGTTTTCAGCAAAAGAACTGACCGAATTTAAAGAGCAGCTGCTCGAAAAAAAAGCTCACCTGATCAAAGAAATACAGGGGAAAGAAGACGAACTCACATCTTCCGATAAAGATGAAGTTGGCGATATGGCCGACCTCGCGACAGAACTCATTGAGCGCGAACTCAACATGTCGCTTTCCGAGTCCGATCGCTCGCGCCTCGAAGAGATTAACGCGGCGCTCGACCGCATCAAAGACAAAAGTTACGGCATATGCATCGATAGCGGTGAAGTGATCAATAAGCAGCGCCTCAAGGCAGTGCCTGAAGCGCTGCGCACGCTCGCGGCGCAAGAAGTGTATGACCGGCAGCAGCGCAAACGCAAAGTGATCAACCGCACGCAGGATCTCGACTAATTGCGTGTTGACCTCTACCCCGAACTGATACATATTCTGGATTCCGCCCGCGCGTTGCTTGCGGGCAAGTCTGTTTTTCTATGGCGGCGCGACGACGAGAGCGATCCGGCCGGCATATCGCTCTCCTTCAAACCGGTTATCGCCGAAAAGATCGTCCATCGCACGCTCGACCGCAATGCATGCGTGGCATGCGAAAGGCGGATTTCATACAAAAAAGAGCAGTTTACCGCGGGCAAACCGCGGCATCCGTACCTGATACTGATCCATAACGATTTTCTCGGACCGCGTGCAGGATTTTACAATGACGCGTCAGAAAACTCGCTGTTTGAAAAAATGTTCGAATCTGTGCTGGGCTTTCATCCCAAAACGGCGCTCGTGCGCGAACTGTTACGCTGCCATTTCAGCAAAGAAGACACCGGAGCGCAGGCTTACGTGGCCAATTGTCTGCAGCATGTGCGCAAAGATCTGGAGCAGGGGGAAATCCGTGGCATCATCATTGTCGGCAAAGCGGCTACCTTTCTGTTTCCCGACAAGAATGAGCTTACCGCTAAACAAAATACGGTGTTCGACTGGTTAGGTGTGCCAACATGCCTGTGTCCTGGTCCAAACCGGCTGACGTATATGCGTGAAAAGAATTATCCGGTTGAGCAGATCAACGCGGAAAGAAAGAATATTTTCGATACTTTGGTGATGGTAAGAGATAAGATCATCGGGGGAGTCTGAACGGCCGCCGAGGCGGATTCAAGATTTCCCCGCGATGCCCCGAAATACTGAGCCGATCCGAAAATCGGAGCAGCATTTCCGGTTGGCAGATTAACCGCCTTTTTCTTCAGTTGATTCGCTTTCTGCTTTTTTAGCTTTCTTGCGTTTCTTTTTTGCGGCTTTTTTCTTCTTCTTGCCTTTTTTGGCTTTTTTCTTGCCTTCTTCTTTCTTGCCTTCTTCTTTAGCCGGCTCTTCTTTTGCTGGCTCTTCTTTCGCAGGCTCAGCGTCTTGTGCTACTACTACGCCACCAACGAGAGTGAATGCGAGCAGTAATGCCAATAATTTTTTCAGCATCATGTTCTCCTAAAACTGGACTTTGCGATCCAAGGCGGTTGCAATGGGCGCAGGGCACACCAACCCAAAGGGCTGGCAGCCTTTGGGCTAACAGCAAGCCGCTTTTCACGCGTCAACGATAATACGTTGACAAAGTCAGGAAACGGACAATTTTGGCACGAAACCTGTAAAAAGGCTTCAATTTTTTCAGAGTGTCAGGAAAGTTCGACAGTTCGACAGGCTCACTGCAACGCGGGCTTACTAATCGTGTCTTCTTGGTCGGCGCGCTGAGATTTTAAGAATCGGGAGATTACAAATCATGAATATCTATGTGGGAAATCTGGCGTACAACGCCACAGACGAAGAGTTGAGATCAGCGTTTGAAGCCTTTGGACAGGTTACAACGGTGAAAATCGTTCGTGACCGTGATTCAGGCCGCTCGCGCGGTTTCGCGTTCGTGGAAATGGAAGACGGCGAAGGCGCACAGAATGCTGTGGCACAGATGAACGGCAAAGACCTCAAGGGCAGAAACCTTGTCGTCAACGAAGCGCGTCCGCGCGAGCAGGGCGGTGGCGGCGGTGGCGGTAGCCGTGGTGGCTATGGCGGCGGCGGCGGTGGTGGCCGCGGTGGTTACGGCGGCGGTGGCGGCGGTGGCCGTGGCGGTTCGCGCGGTGGCAACGGTGGCCGTGGCGGTGGAAATTTCCGCGGCAGCCGTGGCGACGACAGCGCCTGGTAATCAGTCAGCTGATTGCAGACAAAAAGGGGCCACGGATGAAGATCCGGGCCCTTTTTTTACCCTAAAGGCCTGAAGCATATCCAAACGTGAACCGTTTGGATATGCTTCAGGAGTTACGAAGAGGCTTACGCCGAATCACATTTTTCAGAGCGTACCGGATCCCGGCCAGGCAATGAAGAAGATACATAAACTCAGCGAAACCCTGGTATCCCAGATTGCGGCGGGCGAAGTCATTGAATCGCCGGCAGCGATTATCAAAGAGCTGGTCGAAAACTCGCTTGATGCCGGTGCAGACGAGCTCGATATCCGCATAACCGGCGACGGTTTTGAAGAGATACAGATTCGCGACAACGGCCATGGCATAGACGCGCAAGATTTGTCGCTGGCAGTTGAGAGTTTTACCACCAGCAAAATCTCCAACCTCGACGAGCTGCTGTCAGCGGGCACGATGGGTTTCCGCGGCGAAGCGCTAGGTTCCATCGCTTCGGTCAGCCGGCTGCGCCTCGAGTCCCGCGCAGTGGGGTCAGCCGCTGCAGAAGCGGTCAGCGTCGACGAGCGCGGCAAGACCAGCGAACCCAGCGCCATTGAGCGTGGCACCCGCGTTGTTGTGCGCGATCTGTTTTATAATGTGCCGGTGCGCCGCGAATATTTTGCCAATCTTGCGCGCGTGCGCAAAGAAATGACGACGGTCATTACCAATCTCGCGGTCGCCAACTATACTGCGCGCTTTCGCTACCAGCTTGGCAGCGACGGGCCGGTCATTCTGGAGAAGCGAGGGCGGCTGATCGAGCGTCTGAAAGACATCTGGGGCGAAGGTATCGGCAACGACCTTCTGCCTGTCTATGAGCAGGCAGGATCCCTCGAACTGTCAGGTTATATCTCGAAATTCTATTTTTACCGTAATCAGGCCTCCGAGTCGCGCTTCTGGGTGAATAACCGGCCTGTGCTCTACAAACCGCTCATTTCGCTGCTCAGGGCAATCTACGGCGAGCTCATGCCCAAGGGGCGTTTTCCGTTCACAGCCTTATTTCTTACGCTGCCGGCACGCGACGTCGATGTTAACGTGCACCCGCAGAAGCGGGAGATCCGCTTCAGGTATGAACCGCAGGTGGCCGCGTTTCTGCGCACCTCACTCACACGCGTCATCGCGGCAGCGGGGGGCATATCGGCGGCCAGCATGGTGAGAATTTCGAGGCCCCAGCCGGTGGCCGGGGCAAACGGGGTAACAAAGGTGGATGTTCCCCCTGCCGATTTTACGCCACAATCGCTGTTTAGCGCACCCATTCAGCCGCAGTTTTCGCAGTCCGGCGAAACTGCGGGTTTGCCGCTTTTTCCAGAGCACCTCACACTGCATTCGCGTATTTTCAACACGT
This sequence comes from uncultured Turneriella sp., assembly GCA_964356715.1. Taxonomy (GTDB): domain Bacteria; phylum Spirochaetota; class Leptospiria; order Turneriellales; family Turneriellaceae; genus Turneriella. The sequence goes on from CAYHJO010000130.1 coordinate 6,940, forward strand.
TCATCGTGGCGACAAGCGACGAGGCGCTTTACCTGATCGACCAGCACACCGCGCACGAACGTATCAACTACGAGCGGCAGCTCGCGCTGCTGAATGCGCGCGGCAATATTTCGCAGCGCCTCGCGCTTTCGTTGCCGCTGCCGGTCAGCGTGTTCGAAAAGAGCCGCATTCAGGGCGCCGCAACGGCTCTCGCAGGGCTTGGATTTGAAGCCGAAGATCTGGGGCCGGCCGGTTATGTGCTGAAAGCCGTGCCCGATTTTGTCGACTCCGGTGAAGAAATAACCGCGTTCCGCAAGGCGCTCGAAATCTGCGCCGAACCGGGTGAACGCTCGGCGGCAGAGCTTTTTGACCAGCTGGCGAAAGACCTGTCCTGTAAATTTGCCATAAAAAAAGGGGAAAGCGCTTCGCTGCGCGATTTCGAAGATCTGCTCGTGGAACTGCGTCAGTGCCAAAACCCGATGCGCTGCCCGCATGGCCGGCCGACGATTGTGCGCATAGATGAACGCGAACTATTCGCTTACTTCAAACGCAGCGTGTAACCGGCAGCGCGCAGGTCATCTTCTCCCTTTGCGCACATAGCGCAGAAACATTTCATTTTTGCGTTTTTCTGCGCTGCGCAGCGCGAATTGTTCTATCGGCAGAACGTCGTCGGTAATCACGCTGCGGTCTGTGGTGCGGCCTCCCCAAAGAATCGGTAGCAGCGTCAGAAAAAATTCATCCACGAGTTTGGCCTGAAAGAACAGGCCATTGAGCGTCGGGCCGCCTTCGAGCAGCTGTTTTTTGAACCCGCGTTCCGCAAGCGAAGCGGCGATTTCTCTGACGGAATCATAAAAGCGGATATCCCACTGCTGCCCCAGATCGGGCCACAGCGCACCAATTGCAGCAGATTTTTCAACCGCAGATAACCAGATTTCGCCGCCGGCTGCCGCATGCTTTATCGCGCGCAGGCCGGCGCGAAAGGGTTTGGCCGAGCGCGCAATGATGACCGGCCGTGGATGGCGTTTGATGTGCGGCTTGGTGCGCACGCGCAGATCCATGTTGTCGTGTTCCAGGGTTCTGCGTGAGACGATCAGGCAGTCGGCCCATTCGCGCAACCGGTCCATGCGGCGGCGGTCTTCGCTGCTGCCGAATTCCCATGCCTCAGTCGGGTGCGCGACATGGCCGTCGAGCGTCGCGGCCATGTTCAGGCGAAGGGTGGTCCCTGAGCCCCTCGACGTCGCTCGGGGTAAACTTTGTCGAAGGGTGGATTTCAGAAGTATTGCGCGCGGCGGATATCGGCTTTGATATTGAATATCGCCAAAAGCGCGCCTGCCATACCGAACAAAAAATACGTTGAGAAAGTCAACGCGGTCAGCGCTATGTAGGTTGCCGAACTGAATGTCGGAAACAGCAGATTGCCCGGCACCTCACCGAACAGCAGCGCCAATTGGTTCGCTGGCAGCATGCCACCGAGCAGCGTGCCGAAGAAGTAAATATAGGTCGCGAGAATCTTGCCGAAAGGGTTATAACCCAGCGCCAGCAAAATGCTGTAAATCACCGTCGAGGCGATGGTGCTGAACAGGGCAAATTTGATCGTCAGCCAGGTAGATTGAAAAATACCCGGCACCTGTTTCTTATGCAGGTAGAGGTTCTTCACGATGTTATATGCACCTCGGCTCTGGAAAAAGAAAAAAACATAATTGAGATAAGGTATGTGCAGAAATATGCTGGTTGGGCCCGAGTTCTTCTGGATGCGTATTTCTTCGCCGACGTCTAACATGGGGGGAAAAGTTGCGGATACGCGGCGGATGTCAATTAATTAAGTAAGGTCTGAAACCGGAGGTCTTTTCGCCTCGGTCAGTACCCCCATCAGCGCGCTGCCCGTATTCAGATAGGCGAAAAACAGATCGAACGAACGGTTGCCGAGCGTAAAGTTATGGTAGCCTGGGGCTGCCGCGGCATGATTATGGTTGCGCGAGAGGTAATATTGCAGGTAATTCTCCAGCTCAGCGCTCAGCTGCAGCGCCGGGTTGCTGAGCGTCTCGGGCTGCACAAAGGTGATCTTTTCCGTGGGGATATCCAGCCGAAAAAGCACAGGGGATATCAGGTGATATACGTGGTCGAGTATTTCACCGTTCTTCTGCGCTTTGCGCAAAACATGGTCTATTGCGCGCAGATCTTCGCTGACATTGATAAGCAGACGCCGGCGGCTGCTCCTGAGTTCCAACGGTATGCGGTAGGTACGGAAATGCCAGTGCAGGCCCGTCTGGTGCACGAGGTTTTCATCGGCTTCAATATGGTAGGTCACGCTGCGCAGAACTTCCTGATCGAGTTTTGATACCGCGGCCGCGCACGACGGGGAAAATGTCGTCGCATTGGAATTTGCAATGCCGGGTTTGAGATCGTACGTCAGCTGCGCGGCCTGATTAAAGAAAATAAAATCGAGAGTGATGCCGTCTTTGATGATAATCGGCAAGGGTATCGCGTGCAGGCTGTCGTGGTAGAATTCATTTTCAAGCACGCGCAATCTCTCCGATTCGTGCAGCTTTTCGCGCAGAAAGTAGACACAGCTAAAGGCGATGAGACCCACAGAAATGCGCAAAATCTGCAGTATAAAATCCCGTTCCGCCGGCAGTAAGGGACTCTCATAGTATGGCAGGTATGGTACTATGAAAGAAAAAGCCAGCGGCAAAATTGTCAAAATGGCCAATCCCGCGCGCTGCTTCTGCGAAAACATCACCCAGGGCAGCAGCGCGATGATCCACCAGCTGAGCAAGGAGACGCGGTCAAAACCTGCGAGCCATGCCATCCAGCTGACTACCGTATAAACACTCAGCACAATCAGAAAGCTGCTCAGATAGGCGTAACCACGGTAGCGCAGGTACAGACCGAACGCCGGCACGGGAGGATAAATGAGATAATAGAGAATCAGTATCGAGTTTTGTACCAGCAGGAGAAATGTCGGTATCGCGAGTATGACCAGCAGTAAAAGTGAAAATCCGACTTTGACCTCGATGGCGTCGGTCCATTGCCGTTCGGCCCGCTTTGAGAGCAGGAATCTCGTGGTGCCAGGCATCAGTACGTTTTGTCGGCGTCGACGGCGAGTCCCACTTTCGATGCTCCCGCGGCTTTGATCTTGTCGAGGACGGCGAGCACCTTTTTGTAAGGATGATCCCCTTCGGCGCGTACAATCACCGCAAGGTCAGGGAAGCTGTCTTTGGCGGCTTTGATCTGGTCGAATACGTCATCGAGGTTCAGCGCTGCCTTGTCCTGAACGAAAATTTCGCCGGTTTTCCGCAGCGTCACTGTCAACCGGTGCGGTTCGTTTTTGACCGCCGCCGCGTTCACCTTCGGCAGCGCGACGGGGATCGTCTTGTAACGCGTGAACTCCGCGGTCACCATCAGAATTATGACCAGCACGAGCATGATGTCGACCAACGGAGTGACGTTGATGTCGCTGATGACTCCCGAGCCCGAATTCTTCGTTGAGCCGGCCATTTTATTTATTCAGCCGGATTGCCCGGATCAGCGTGCAGATCTCTTCTGCCTGCGACAGTTTGTCCTGCACGGTGCGCGACAGTGCATTGTACGCAATGACGACGGGTATCGCTACCGCAAGGCCCATGGCAGTGGCGATGAGGGCTTCGGAAATGCCGCGCATAACCACCGCCGGGCCTGAATCACCCATTTCGGCGAGATCGCGGAAGGCTTTCATGATGCCGAGGACAGTACCCAGCAGGCCAATAAACGGTGTGTTGTTCCCCAGCGTCGAGAGAATCACGAGGCGCTTCTCCAGCTTACGGCGCTCCGCAATGAGTGCCGCTTCTGCGTATTCTCGCATCGCATGCTCTCCTTTGTCCCAGCCTTTGAGCGACACCGCAGCGATGCGGCCTTCGAGCCCGTATTTTTTGTCATCCGCGGCCTGAGCAACGTTGGCCGCAGAATCGCCGCGGTAGAGAGCTTCGGAGAGATACTGCACGAGAGCAGCGCCATCGCCGCGCTCTTTGCGCAGCACATAGATGCGCTCGAGAACGACAAAGAGTGCAAGGTTGAAGATGAAAATCATCACCCATACTGTCGGGGCGGATCCGAAATGCCAGCGACCGGCTTCGGAAAGCGTCGAAGAACCGGACGCGGGAGCCGGCGCAGCGACGGCCGGTTGCGCCGCCGGTGCGGCTGCAGCAGGCGGAGCAGACTTCGCCGCGGCAGGCGGCGCGGCTGCTTTTTGCTGCGCCGCGAGGTAGTAAAATGCCGAGCTGCCGATCAGCAAAACGGCTGCAATTTGTCTTATCCGCATACGGCAAAATGCAGGAGCCTAAGGTGGCGTAAAGTTATCCGGGTGCGATCTGGCGCCGGGCTGGGGCAGAGGTCTGCAATTTTTGGCAGACGCGGCGATCAAATTTTCCGATTATACAATATGCGCCTGACTTATCTGCTCATGACCACCGTTGCAACTTCGGCAATTTTCGCCGAACTGGAGATTACTTCGCTGGGCAAAGGTGTGAATTCGCGCTACGATGAACTTGCGCCGGTACTTTCCCCCGACGGCAAGACCATCTATTTTTGCCGCGAGGGACATCCCGACAATGTCGGCGTGCGCACTGTCGTCGACGGCGCAAGTGCGTTGCGCGATGATCAGGATATCTGGGTGAGCCGCAAGAAAGCTGACGGTACATGGACAGAGGCAGAGCACATTGCCGCTGCGTTCAATTCGCGCACTTATGACTTTCCGGTCGGCACTTCGGCAGATGGCAATACGCTTTATATCGGCAACGTCTACGGCAAAGACGGCAAGGTATCGCCCGGTGTTTCCAAAACGCGCTTTGCGAGAGGCAAGTGGAGTTTCCCCGAGCCACTGCGCATTCAGAATTTTTACAACGAAGCGAATCTCGTCAATTACTCGCTTTCGGCGGATGAGCGCACACTGATTCTGAACCTGCAGCGCAAGGATACCGTGGGAAAGATGGACCTCTACGTGAGCTTTTTGCAGCCCGACGACACCTGGTCAGAACCGATGAATCTCAGTAATGAAATTAACTCGGCATTTATGGAGGTCACACCATTTCTCGCTTCGGACAATAAGACTCTTT
>CAYHJO010000131.1:0-11974 GCA_964356715.1 uncultured Turneriella sp.
GACGTTGACGCCTGTGCTGGCTGACTGATACCCCGTGATCTGGTAGGTGACCGTCTGCGTGCCAACCGGTACGTTGGTGATCGTATAGCTGCCGTCGATGTCGGTGATGCCATAGAGGCCGAGGTCTTTGATGACTGCGGTGACGCCGATCATCGGCTCGCCGTTGGCTGAATCGAGAACTTTGCCGCGAATCGTGCCGGTGGCGCCTGTGTTGGCGACTGCGACCGGCGCAGCCGCGGGTTTTTTGCCCTTGGGCGCCGCATCGATGGCATTGACTGCCAGAATGAGCGCGAGTAATGTCAGGCCCTGTATGGCCTTCGCCGCGTGGCGGTTGAGTTTACCCGAGATGGTGGGGCTCTGTTGCATTTGGTTTCTCCCTGTTGTGCATTGCACTTGTTCTGTAAAGTTTAATTTAGGTATTTGGCGAAATGACGAATCAATAAAGTCGATCCGCCTTGTTTTTATGCGATTTTTCATATTTTTAGTCTAAAACGAATCGCACGCGTTCGTAGTATTTCACCACGATGGCCTTGCCGGCCGGGCCGATAGACGGTTTAAAGCGTTTGGCGCGGTAGGTGGCTGCGGCCGCCTCGTCGAGGCCCTGACCGAGTTTTTTGCCCACCGGGCGGGCGCGCAGCACTTTGCCCTCGTCGGAAATCACGATTTCGAGCGTCACCGAACCTTCGATGCCGGCCGAGCGCGCCGCGGGCGTGTACTGCGGTCTGACTTCAGGTGACAGGTCGACCGGCATGGTCGCGCCACCGACAGCCGCGTTTACGGCGGTCGCAATGCGTGGGTCTTCCTGGTTCGGGTCAGGCGGAGTTTTATCTTTAATGAATTCGTTGCCGAAGACTTCGTCGACCTCTTCGCGCGGCTTCGCGGGTTTCTTTTTGAACGGCTGCACGACGTCGCCGAAGTCAACGGTGACCGCGAGTTTATCGAGTTCTGAATCCGAAGGGCTCCAGTCGATTTTGACGACCGTGACTGCAATACCGAAAACCAGCAGCAGTATGCCCAGCCACAGGCTCTTATGCCGGCTGATCCACGGAATCAGTTCATAGTTCTCGAATGTGTTCGAAAGACCGGGATATACAAGAGTGCCGTTGGAAAGTTGTATGCCGTCGAAACTGACTACGCCATGGCGAGAGCTTCGTTTCTTCACTTGCCCACGAATTAATTCGTGGGCAAGTGAGGGAGATGAGCCGTTTTCCGCCGTCATAAATCCTACTTGCCTTTTTTGGCCGAATCGACCGCGAGACCGACTTTGCTGATGCCCGAAAGCTTCACGTCATCGAGTACCTTCAGCATGTCGCTATACTTCGTGTCTTTTTCCATGCGCAGAATGACCGCAACATCGGGCTGCGCTTTTTTGGCAGCCGTGAGGCGCGGTTGCAGCGTACTCATGTCTTTGACTTCTTTGTCGCCAAAGAATACCTTGCCGTCGGGTTTGATGCTGATCGCGACTTTGTGCGGTTCGCGTTTCATCGCCACGGCGTTGACCTTGGGCAGCTGGATCGGAATCGTGCGGTACTTGGTGAACTCGGCGGTGACCATCAGAATGATCACGAGCACGAGCATGATGTCAACGAGCGGGACGACGTTGATGTCGCCGATGACTTCGTCGCCGGAGTCGTTACCAACTTTGGCTGCCATATCAGACTACCTTGTTGCCTGAGCGCGTTGCGCGGCGCAGCGCCACAACGATATTGGTCACTTCTTCAGAGTTTGACATCTTGCGTTTGATGACTGAGGAGAAGTAGTTGAACAGCATAACGCAGGGAATTGCGACACCGAGACCCATCGCGGTTGCGACGAGAGCTTCTGAAATGCCTTTCATCACGACCTGCGGGCCAGCATCGGCGGCACCGGCAAGGTCGCGGAACGCTTTCATGATACCGAGAACGGTGCCGAGAAGGCCGATGAACGGAGCGTTGTTGCCAAGAGTTGAGAGAATCGGCAGGCGCGCTGAGAGGTAGCGGCGTTCAGCCACTGTTGCCGCGTTGGCATACGACTGAATGGTATCTTCGTCGTGCTGCCAGCCTTTGAGGGTCACCGCGACAATGCGGCCTTCGACACCGTATTCGGCCGTCGCAAGTTCTTTCGCGAGGTCTTCGCCGGTGGCGGGGTTCTGGCTGAGCTTTTCAGTGACGAGACGCACGAGCTTGGCGTTTGCCGATTTGCTGTTCCAGATGACCCACAGCCGGTCTGCACCGATGGCCATCGCGACAAGAAACAGTACGATCAGAATCCACAGCGCGGGGTCTTTGCTCTTAAAGATGTTGGCTTCGCCGGCTTCGGCAAATGCGGCGGCTTCTTTGTTGCCGTCAGCGCCCAGGGGTGCTGTTTCCGCGGAGCCTGCCCCGAGCGGAGTCGAGGGGGGGGCTGCAGCTGGGGCAGCGGCGGCAGGTTTGGCTGCGGCGGGTGCGCCCTGTGCCGTCACAGACATTGTGGTGAAGACTGCACCCAGGGATAATACCAGAAAAAGCAGGCCATTTTTGTGGGATTGAGAGAGGTTTTTGAACATTTATTTCTCCTATGATACACGAGGTATTTAGGAGGCGGCGCACAGCCGAGCCGTTTGCTTGCAAACGCTTGGCTGCCTTGCCGCCTCCTATGTTAGGGTTAAACCCAATCTGCGCGGACAAGGCGGCAAGGGCGACATTTTGTAAATTGTAAATTTAGCTAATTAACTAAATAACATAATGCGCTGCGTCATAGCATTACAGCAGCTGATACGTTGCGGCACGGTATTCGTTTTTGATTTGCCGCCTGAGTCGGCGGCGATCTACAACCAAACGCGGTGAGAACAATTAACCTCCAGCGAATCAGCAAATCCCCCTATCCGAAAGAAGAATGCGGCATTGTCGGTATCTACAACATCGAAGAAGCTGCCAACCATGCGTATCTGGCCTCTTATGCGTTGCAGCATCGTGGCCAGGAAAGCGCGGGCATTGTCTCGTCTGATGGCGAACGCCTCTATCGTTTTGCCGGTATGGGCAAGGTGGCGGATGTATTTACTCCGCAGAAAATACGCCAGCTGACGGGCCGGCATGCGATTGCGCACAACAGATACTCCACAACCGGGGCCAGCTTTCTGCGCAATGCGCAGCCTATTCGTTTCGAGTCTCGTTTGGGGACGATGGCATTAGCGCATAACGGAAATCTCACCAATGCCGCCACGATCCGCAAAAACCTCGAAGAACTCGGGTCGCTGTTCCAGACCACGATCGACACCGAGGTGATCAGTCACCTCGTTGCACGTTCGCGCAAAGAAAATTTCACCGATGCGCTCATCGATGCATTGCAGCAGATTCGCGGGGCATATTCGCTGGTCGTGCTTTCGGGCAACACGCTTTATGCGCTGCGCGATCCGCATGGCTTTCGTCCGCTAGTCATGGGCAGAAAAGACGACGGCTATGTCTTTGCGTCGGAAACCTGCGCGCTCGACATTATCGACGCAGAATACGTGCGCGACGTGGAACCCGGCGAAATGGTGACGGTGTCGCCGCGCGGTATTACTTCGGTTTTTCCGTTTGGAAAATCGTCGCAGAATCTGTGTATTTTCGAATACGTCTACTTCTCGCGTCCCGATTCGTACGTGTTCGGCAAATCGGTATATGAAACACGCCTTAGAATGGGCGAAGCGCTCGCCGACGAAGCGCCGGTTGACGCCGATATTGTGATGCCGGTGCCCGATTCGTCGTCGGTCGCAGCGCTCGGTTATTCGCGCCGCAGCGGAATTCCATACCACATGGGGCTAATCCGGTCGCATTACGTTGGGCGCACCTTTATTGAGCCAGACCAGAAGATACGCGACTTCGGCGCAAAAATCAAATACAACGCGATCGCTTCGGTGGTCAAAGACAAGCGTGTTATTGTCATCGACGACAGCATCATGCGCGGCACGACGACACGCAAGATTGTCAAAATGCTGCGCAATGCCGGCGCCAAAGAAATCCATATCCGCATCGCGAGCCCGCCGACGCGCCATGCCTGCTATTACGGCATCGATATTCCGCATCCGGCCGAACTGATTGCGGCAACGCACACCATCGACGAGATCGTGAAATATCTGCGCGTCGACTCGCTGTGTTATCTCTCTCTCGAAGGCATGCAGCGCGCAGCACACGAAACACCGACTGGCAGCAAGGAGCTGCCTACTGGCAGCGGTCAGGCGGGTTACTGTACAGCCTGTTTCGACGGCAAATACCCGGTGCGGCTCGATGAAAATGAAACGATCTATTCCAACCAAAAAACGCTATTCAGCGAATACGAAATCGAAGAAAGCGCGTAATAGCAGGCGCACGATTGACAGCAGCAAAGCTGCCGTCAGTCGTGCGCCTGTCTTAATTGTTGCGGGCGAAGAGTCCGGTGATATTCTTGGTGGTGCAATTTCCCGGGAAGTTTTAAAAGCCGCAAGCGTCCGCCTATGGGGTTGCGGCGGCAAACGCATGGCCGACGCCGGTGTCGAAATATTTTATCCCTCTGAACAACTCGCAACAATCGGTTTCTGGGAAGCTGCGAAAAATTACCGGCGGCTGACAAAAATAATCGCGCAGCTGGTCGACGAGGCCGTGAAGCGCGGCACGCAGGAAGCATGGCTGATCGATTTTCCGGGTTTCAATCTGGTGCTCGCACAGAAACTCAAAGAGAAAGGTATCCGCTGCACGATGATTGTGTCGCCGACTGTCTGGGCGTGGAAATATAACCGCGTGTTCAAGATCCGCGACCGTTTCGAACGTGTGCTCTGCCTTTACGATTTTGAACCCGAGATCTATAATAAGATCGGCGTCGAGGCGCATTATATCGGGCATCCGCTGACGACCGAAACCGCAAATTTCAAGAAACAGATTGCGCGCGATGGAAATCCGCTCAAAGATGTGCCCTATCTCAAACCGGTATTCAAAGCCGGCAAACAGGTCATTGCGATCATGCCGGGTTCGCGCCCGGCCGAAATTCAGCACCACACACGGCGCATTCTCGACGGCGTGCGCCTGTTTCAGAAACAGAACCCAGACTGCGCCTTTATTATACCCGCGGCTAACGCGAAGATCCACGACATTCTTTCGCACTATGATTTGCCGCCGAATACCTATTTGGTCGAATTCAGCGCGCCCTATGTGCTGAGTATTGCGAGTGCTGCGATTGCCTGCTCGGGTACCGTCACGCTCGAGTGTGCGCTCTTCAACGTGCCGCACCTGATTTTGTACCGTTCATCGTGGATGTCGTATGGCATCTTTAAAGGTGTGATTCGTATTCCCTATATTGGGATGGTAAACGTGCTCGCCGGGCGATTCATTGTGCAGGAATTTCTGCAACACCGGCTGACGGCGATGAATATCGCCTCTGAACTGCACCGGATTCTTTCCGATGCGGCGTACCGCAAGACGCAGCAGGGCGAGCTCAAACAGATCGCTAAACGCCTGACGGCGTATGAACCCGCCAGGCAGGCGGCAAAACTTTTGCTCGCTCCCGGTTCAAAGTGATTTTTCTCCGACTGTTAGGCTTGAGAAAAATCACTCAAAGTCCATTCAGCTTCATACGAAGATAGAACTATGAAAGCCTCACTTCTGTTTTCGTGCGTTCTGTTCCTGGTTGCCTGCCGTGCCCCCCAGGTGCGCTCCAATGCCGGTGACAACACTCAAACCAAATCTGACGATCCGGTGCTGCAGGATGGCGTCGCGATGGATGATAAAGCGGCCCCGATTATCAGCGAAGGCTTTGCATCGTGGTATGGCAAAGAGCTGCAGGGCCGTCCGACGGCCAGCGGCGAAATGTTCGATATGCAGAAAATGACGGCTGCGCACCGCGATTTCCCAATGAATTCGCTGGTGCTCGTCAAGAACACGGAAAACGGCAAAAAGGCGATGGTTAAAATTAACGACCGCGGGCCGTATGTAGACGGTCGCATCATTGACGTGAGCTACGCTGCGGCGCGCGAACTGGGTTTTGCCGAAAAAGGTACGACGAAAGTGCAGCTCGAACTCGTGCAGGCAGGCGAAGATAATTTTCTCGCCAAAGCTGGCGTCGCCAAAAAGGCCAAACGCAAGGGGGGCAAGGCTGACGCAGAAGAAGAAATCATAGAGCCGGTAGACCCCGATTCGGCGACTGACGAAGACGACAGCAAGATCAAATCTGCGGGCAACAAAGAAAAACTGCAATTCCTCGACGGTAAAAAACCCAAAGGTTACACCGTGCAGGTCGGCGCGTTCAAGAAAAAAGTCAACGCAGAGCGCCACCGCGACGAAATTCTCGAAGCGTACCCGGAAAAAAGTTTTATCGCCACGAACGGCAAGTGGCACTTTGTCTGCATCGGCGATTTTAAATCGCGCAAAAAAGCGAAAGATTTCCTGAAAAAACTCGACGAAGACGGCGTTCAGGTCATGTATCGCGGTAAAGTCAGTTAGACGCAGCAAATCCGCTTTGAGGCAGCGCCTCAAAGCGGATTTGTCTGAAATTTTCCATCTTTTGCCGGCACAAGATCGTGCCGATAATCATTTGTACACGCGAGTTTGAATATGCTCAGATGGCGAAAATCTTCCCCTTCTCAGGCGCAGGCAGGCGACAGCGTCCGCATGCGCCCGCCCTGGATACAGAAAATCGTCGTCGAGGGCGTTGCGCAGTCGGGCGTGCAGCAGGAGCCGGTTTTCCGCAGCCGGCTGGCCGAAAAACTCGCGGCAATGAAAGACACAGCACCGGCTGAAACGCAGCGGCGTCAGCCGGTTCCCGTCGCCCGCGTTGCGGGCGCGACCACAGACAGCGCGGCAATGCTTTCGGGCGGCGACTTTGCGTTCCATCTGGCGCCGCTGAATGCCATCATACCCGAACAAGCGGCTGAACCGCGCGCTTTCCACACGCCGCAGCCGAATTTTGCCATGGCACCCGCGGCGACACCCACAGCCGATGAGTTCCCAGCCGAATTGCCGCCGCCACTGCAACAGGCCCGGCCGCCCGCTAACGACTACCATTACGTGCTCGATGCAAAACCCGAAGTCCAGGCAGCGCAGCTCAGTTATGAACTGGCGCACTCAACTGTCGCCTATGAGCGCGGCGATGGTTTCGACCTCGAGCGGCTATTTGATGATGTGGGCACGGCGAGCGGCCGCGCGTGGACTCCTCCGGCCGAGACGATCGAACCGCTGCTGGGTGAATTGGCCGAAGGCGAAGAACTGGTCATAAGCCCGCGGGTGACGAACACCGGCAAAGCGGTCGATTCTGCTGAAGACGAATGGCCTGTTGCAGCTATGGAAATCCGCAGCACGCCGGCTGAGTCTGACGGCGCGGCGGTGGCGCCGGCCAAAGAGGCGGAGAAGCAGCGCAAAAATGCGGTAGCGAACTCTGCGACGCGCGTCACGGACGAGCGGCTTTTACGCGAGGGCGACTCCCGCCGGCCGGCGAAGCCGGCATTCCAACATGTGGCCGATCGTGCCTCAATTACGCCCGTGCTGACGCTTAACCGCCAGCGCGAAATTCTGTTCCCGCTGCTCAAAACGCAGAAGCGCGCGCTCGAATTCGCCAACCCGGCTGAGGCGCAGCACGTCATAGAGAAACTCGAAGAAACCCTCGAGCAATTTTCGATTGAAGGCCATGTCGTCGGCATACAGCGCGGCCCGATCATCACTCGCTACGAACTCAAGATGGCCGCGGGCATCAAGGTGAACCGTATTCTCGCGCTCACCGACGAGTTGGCGATGGCGCTCGAAGCGATGCGCGTGCGTATCGAAGCGCCGATTCCTGGCCGCTCGACGGTAGGCATTGAAATTCCCAACAAACAGCGCGTTAAGGTGCTGCTCGGCGATATCTTAAACGACGTCGGCTACAAAGAGTTCGGCGGCGCGCTGCCGCTGCCGCTCGGGCGCGATATTGCGGGCAACCTTTTGCTCGAAGATCTCACGCGCATGCCGCATTTGCTGATTGCCGGAGCTACGGGTTCGGGAAAATCTGTCGCCGTGAATTCGTTTATTTCGAGCCTCATCTTACATAAAACGCCCGAAGAGGTGCGTTTTCTGCTCGTCGATCCGAAGCTCGTCGAGCTGTCGGGCTATAACGACATTCCGCACCTGTTGCACCCGGTCATCACCGAGCCCAATAAGGCAATACTTGCTCTCAATTGGGCCGTCGAAGAAATGGAGCGCCGTTACGAAGACCTGGCCGACATGAGCACGCGCGACATCCGCTCTTATAATGAGAAAGTGCGTTCACAGAAAGCAAATCCTGACACTCCGATTATGCCCTATATCGTCGTGCTCATCGACGAGCTCGGCGACCTGATGATGGTGGCGGGGAAAGAAGTCGAATCGTCGATCATTCGCCTCGCGCAGAAAGCGCGCGCCGTTGGTATCCATCTGATTCTCGCGACGCAGCGCCCGTCGGTGGATGTCATTACGGCACTCATTAAAGCCAACTGCCCCGCGCGCATTGCGCTGCAGGTCGCGCAGAAAACCGATTCGCGCACTATTCTCGACGGTAACGGTGCAGAGCAGCTTTTGGGGCAGGGTGATATGCTTTTCCGCCATCCCTCGAAGGCGCAGCTCATCAGGGCACAGGTGCCGCTGATTGAAGACAACGAAGTTGAGGATGTCGTAGCCTACGCGAAAAAACTCGCGAAACCGGTGTATATTATACTTGAAGACCCGAAAGGCAAAATGGGCGAACTCGAAGCGGGCGACGAAGAACTTTTTGATGAAGCCTGGCAGATTATTGTCGAAAGCCAGAAAGCTTCGGCGAGTTATCTGCAACGCCGGTTGCGCGTCGGCTATAACAAGGCTGCGCGTCTTATCGAGGCGTTCGAAGCGCGCGGCATGATCGGGCCGCAAATCGGTTCAAAGCCACGCGAAATTATCGGCGGGTTGAATCATACCAGCGGGCAGTGACGTTTCAAAAGCTTTGTTTGACCGCCGCCGAGGCATTTGGAGAGTAGGTAAATGCTCGAAAAGTTGAAGTCTTTTTTCCGTCGCAATCCTGACCGGCCCAAGTACCGCGCAGAGTTCGTCGCCGATATGGATCGGCAGATTCAGGGGTTTCTGCGCATCGGTTCTGCCATCGCCACTGTCGCGTGGCTCGATTTCGCTTTTAATACCGACAAAAAACTCCATCCGGAATTTTCAGAACTCATTTACTTTCGTCTGGGCCTGACTTGTATAGCCGGTTTCATATTTGTTACGTCGTTCATCCCCTTCTTTTACAAACACGGCGCGCTGTCGCTGAAGATCATGATTGTCTATTTGATAGCGGCGACGTCGTGGTTCACGGGTCGCATCGCCGATGACCCGAACTATGTTTCCGGTTTGCAGATTGTGGTGTTGATTCCTATCGCGGCTCCGGTAGCTTTTCGGCTTTTCACTCTTATGCTTCTCTGCTCGATTGCCGTGTTTGCCACATCGGTGATTGTTTTCAAACCCAATCTCGCCACGCCTGCCGCAGCGTATTCGATGAATAACCTGCTGATTTCTTATGTGATCGCCTTTTCCTTCTCCTTCATGCTCGACCGCATCCGTTTCGATTCGTTCATGAAAACGAAGAAGATCGAACTGAAAAATATCGAGATCGAGGCGCAGATCAAGCGGATCAACGAACTCAAGACACAGCAGGACGGAGATTACTTCCTGACGTCACAGTTGTTACATCCGCTGGCGATGAACGAGGCTGTGCCCTCGCGCATTCGCGTCGAGTTTCTGACCGAGCAGAAGAAAAAATTCCAGTTCAGACACTGGCAGTCAGAGATCGGCGGCGATATTAGTTCTTCGAACACGGTCTATCTGCGCAACAAAAAATATGTGGCGTTTATGAACGGCGACGCGATGGGCAAGTCGATACAGGGTGCGGGCGGTGCGCTCGTGCTCGGCACGGTGTTCAAATCGTTCCTGCACCGCACGCAGAACGACGAAATGAGCCGTTTTATGTTTCCCGAACAGTGGCTGCGCGACTGCTACGAAGAATTACACCACGTGATGATTTCGTTCGACGGGCGTATGCTGGTATCCGCTGTCATCGGACTCATAGACGAAGACAGCGGATATCTCTATTATATTAACGCCGAACATCCGTGGATTGCGATTCTGCGCGATGGCGAGGCCAGCTTTATCGAAGAAGAACTCACGCTGCGAAAGCTCGGCATGCCTGAAAACGACGAATTATTCCGCGTGAAAACCTTTCGGCTCGTCAAGGGCGACCAGATTTTCATCGGCTCGGACGGTCGCGACGATATTTCACTCGGGCGCGACGATGCCGGCAATTCGATGATCAACCAGGACGAAACGCTGTTCCTGCGCATTCTCGAGCATACTGCCGGAGACCTGATGCGTTTTCGCGAAGAGCTGGTACATAAAGGCGATATTACGGACGACCTGTCGCTGGTGCGCATTCTATACGACGGTTCGGGGCACGAACCCGTAAGCCGCGCAGACCTGTCCGTCATCAGAAAGCATGCGTTAAACAAAGACTACGTAGGCGCCGTGGCGGAGCTCGACCGGCTCTACGCGGAAAATCCGCATGACGCCAAGGTCGTCTACGAGCTCGCGTTGCTCAATTCGCGGTTGAAGAATTTTACGCGCGCCGCGGCATTGGGCGAAGAGTACTGCAATTATGACCCGTCAGATCTCGGCATGATC
Organism: uncultured Turneriella sp.; assembly: GCA_964356715.1. GTDB lineage: Bacteria > Spirochaetota > Leptospiria > Turneriellales > Turneriellaceae > Turneriella. The sequence continues at coordinate 10,611 of CAYHJO010000131.1, forward strand.
TATCTGACCTCGCGATCGCTGAAATACTGCGCGGGCAGCGACAAAAGCCTGCTGAAACGCGCGGCCGATTACGGCGAGCGGTTAATACTGCGCGAACCAATGAGCTTTCATGGTATCGTAAACCTGTCAGATATCTATCGCCGCCTTGAGAAAAAAGACAAGGCCGAACGCCTGCTGCACAAAGCCGAAGCGTTCGATCCCGAAAACCGGGCGGTGCAGAAACTGAAAGCACTGATGGCCTGAATGCGGACCGCATTTGATTTGACGCACGCGCATTCAGTCTGAATTACCCGCCATGGAAAAACGCAAGTTGCTCTATATACTGCCGGTCGTTGTGCTGGTCTTACTGTGGTTGTTCTGGCCCGAAACCGACGAGGATAAAAAACTCAAATCGATGAAAGACCAGGCGCGCCGCGCGGCGCTTGCCGCGAATCCGCAGTCGGGCGAACACCGCGAATTCATCGAACAGAATAAGAAACTCTTCATGGAAGAGAATATGTACACATTCAGCCAGATCATGGAAATGGCACGCACGGGCCGCTTATCGCTCGTCGCCGAGCTGTGGCGGTTGCGGACCAAGTGTGGCGTTGGCGCCGATGGCTCGAACAAAGAGGGCCAGGCGCCTCCACAGATGAACTTTGACGAATGCAATATCCGTATCGAAAACTTTCTGCGGCAACAATACCCGCCGCCCGATAACGAAAAGATGATCTCCCTGTTCAGGGGCTACCTGCGCTACGAAGACGCGATGCGGCGCTTTTTGCTGCCGGAAAACACACCGATGGCCGAGCGTCTGGAACTTATCAGGAAAAAGCGCCGCGAGTTTTTCAACGATGCGGACGCCCAACTGATCTTCGGCTTTGAAGAAACGCGCTCGTCGACACAGGAAGCGCTGAATGAATTCGTGAAATCGTCGGCAGGTATGCCGGCCGAGCAGCGCGTCAAAAAATTCTACGAGATGCGCAGAAATATGCTCGGCGACTACAACGCCGCCGTGAATGAAACTGAACCTGCATATACGCGTTACGAAACCGAGGTCATGCTGCGCGCCGATGAAATGGAACGCAACAAGAACTCCGCCGCGCAGACGCAGGCGCTGCGCGAAAAATATTTCGGGGCCGAAGGTGCAAAGCGCATGGCGCAGGTCGACCGGGAAATTCAGCAGGAAAGGCAGAAAATCACCGAATACGAAGCAGCAGCGCAGAAACTCGCGCGCGACACGGCGAATCTTTCGGAGAACGAAAAGAAGGCCAAACTCGATGAGCTGCGCGTGAGCATTCTTGGCAAAGAAGAAGCCGACGCCTATGAGCGGCGCATGCAGTACGAAGAATATCTGCGTACAAACCATCTGAAGTAACCCTTTG
>CAYHJO010000132.1:0-11924 GCA_964356715.1 uncultured Turneriella sp.
CGCCGTCGGATGAAAAGAATCGGGGAAGAAAAAGTACCGAGTTCCTGCAATTTGCCATAGCACGCATGCAATCCGCCGCTTACCAAATTGGCAATATCGACTGCAATATTATCTGCGAAATGCCGCGTATCGCACCGGTGCGCGAACAGATTCGTGCCTCGGTGGCAAGCCTTGCTGGCATCGCCGAATCGCAGGTGAGCATCAAAGGCCGCAGCAACGAGAAGGTCGACGCGGTGGGCGAATCGCGCGCGGTTGTGTGCCAGGCAGTGGTGCTGCTGCTGCGCGCGGAAAACTAATGCGCTCCGTAGCGCTGCTCGCTCTCTGCCAGGCTGTCTTTCAGGCGGGCAGCATTCACCTTACGACCAGCAGCGCGCTCATCGCGCTGGCGCTGACCTCCGACGAGGCAGTGTCGACATGGCCCTCGTCTCTGGCTGTCTTATCTGCGCTGTTGATGACGATGCCCGCATCTTTTCTCATGGCGCGTTACGGCCGCCGCTTCGGCTTTTTCACCGCTCTGGCAGCGGGGGCGATCGGGGCGATAGTCATGGCTGCGGGCATTGTGCTCAACAGCTTTCCGTTGTTTCTGGGCGGCGCGCCGTTTCTCGGGGTGCTGTTCTGTTTTACCTAGTACTTGCGTTTTGCCGCGGTGGAAACTGTGACGGCCGATAAGCGCGCGCGGGCAATTTCGCTGGTCCTTGTCGGCGGCGTCTTCGCGGCTTTTATCGGGCCGTCGCTCACGCGGCTCGGAGCTACGCTTGTTTCGCCCCATACTTTTGCCGGCGGTTATCTGTTGCTGCTACCGCTCTACGCCATGGCGGCGATAACGCTTTTGCAGATACGCTTCCCGAAGACTGCTATTGTCAGGCGCGGTGTGCGCGAATCGCTGCGATTTCTGCTGCGCGATGCCGGCTTCTACCGCGTGGTCTTTCTCGGTGCCGGGGCTTACATTATCATGGTGCTGCTGATGACAGCGACGCCGCTCGCGATGCACCACCACCACCTGGGTTTTGAGGCGACCACCGATGTGATTCGCGCTCACGTGCTCGGCATGTTCGTGCCCTCTTTTTTTACCGGCCACCTGATTGCGCGCTGGGGCGCACGCCCGGTCATCGCGGTCGGTACGGTGTGCTTTGGCGCCTGCATCGGCGTGAATTTTCTCGGGTCTGGTTACTGGCATTTTCTCACATCGCTGGTGCTTTTAGGTGTCGGATGGAACTTTTTGTTCGTTTCCGCGAGCCAGATGCTGACGGCTTCGATTGCCGCAGAGCACCAGAGTTCAGCGCAGGCGGTGAATGAATTTATTATTTCAGCCGGCTCAGCCGCGGCGATTTCGATGACCGGAAAACTGCACCAGCTGATGGGCTGGCAAAATCTGAATCTCGTAGCTGTTCCGCTGATTATCCTGCTCTTCTGGGCCGGATTCAGCCGTTCGGCCGCTTCAGCTGCGACCGCCGCGCGCGCATGAACGGCTGGGATTTCGTCAGCGAAAGCCGCTGATAATTCTGTGCAGCAGAAATTCGCGGCCTGAGAAGTCGGTGCCGTCGAGTATGAAGAGCCAGGTCAATTCGCGGCGGCGGTGGAGTAGCAGAAATGCAGTGGATTCAACCTCTCCGCCGAGGTAACCCGGCTTACCGGAACTGACATAGGTAATCGTGTGCAGCTCGATGTCGGCGGCCTGCATTACCGGCCGGATTTCCAGCTCAGGCTGGTTGGGCCCGCGCACCGTATTCGGCACCCGGCTGCGCATAAATGCTTTTTGCGCGTTGAGAAAGCCGCGCAGCGAGGTCATGATCGTTTCCGGTGGCGCCGAAAACGCGGCAAATGCAACCTTGTTATCCGTCGCGCTGTCCTGAAAAATCTTCAGAGACACAATGGTCTCGAGATCCTCAATAAGGTTGCTACCATCGGCCTTTTGCCAGAAGTCGGGTACGTCGAAGCGCACGGTGCCGGCGCGGCATGCCACGCGGCTCTGCGCGCCCGCGCCGCAGACGAGCTGCGCCTGAGAGCTGATATTCAATAGCGCGCTGCGTTGCAGCGCGACCGCGGCGGAAAAGCCGTCGTACGCGACGAAACAGAACAACATTACGGCAACGACGCTGCGCGCGTTTTCCGCGCCGTGATTTCGCTTCAGCAGCGTCTGCAGCAGCAGAAAATAGAGCGTCATAAAAGCGAAGAGCGCAGGCAGCCTTTCGGCAACGGTGTCGGCAGAGAGCACGAGCAGCGCTGCGAAGAGCAGCGAACGGCGCGGTTCGCGCCAGTGCGCCGAATAAAATATCAGCCACGCGCCGGCAGAAAGTACCAGCGCCAGCAACATCACCCAGCCGAAAAAGGAAAACCCATGTATAATAATACCGCCGATCAGAATGCCGAGGAAAAGCAGGCCGAAGGCAAAAAAATCGATTTCGAGCGGCGTGCCGGCGTATGCGCGCAGAAAACGTACGCCCTGCAGCTTGTGCTCAGCACGCCGGTCAAAAAAATCCGCCAGGTACCGGAAAAAACGACCTAACGCGGAACGCTGCGCCACGCGGTCTAAATCTTGATGAACCGCGCTTCTACAATAAATTCTTTCTGTCGGATCGTTTCGAGCAGGCTTTTCGAAATCTCATCGTCGAGGCCCAGAAACGTGCGTGCTTCGCCGCCTTTCGTGGCGCGCGACAGCTCCATGCTCGAGATGTTGATATTGTGCTCGCCCAAAAGGGTGCCGAGTTTGCCGACCACACCCGGTGTGTCGGTATTGAGAATGTAGAGCAGATTGCCTTCAGGCCTGAGTTTAAGCAGATTGCCGTTGATTTCTGTAATCACGCCGCCCGTGGCGCCCACGGCGGCTTTCAGCGACAGACGTTCTTTTTCGTCATAGACTGTCATTTTCAGTATCGAAGGCTCTTTTTCCGTTTTTTCTTCTTTGCGCCCCGATATGCGCAGCGAACGATCTTTGGCGAGAATCGGCGCGTTCACAAGATTGACTTCGTCGCCCATGGCCACCGAGAGTAATCCCTTTGTGAGCGCAATCTCAAGCGGTGAGAGATTCAGCGCGGTGAATTCGCCGCGGTACGTAATCTCGACGTCTTTGATCGGGTTCTTCATTATCTGGCCGACAAAAGATCCGACCTGTTCGCAGAGCGCGAACCAGGGGGCGAGTGCGTCCATTGAGCTCGGGTCGATCGTCGGGAAGTTCAGCGAATTGCGCGCGACGCCGTTTTTGAAATAAGCTACCATCGACTCGGCGCTTTCTTTCGCCACTTCGATCTGCGCTTCGTCGGTGGAGGCGCCGAGGTGAGGTGTGAGAATTATGTCATCGTGGTCATAGAGTTCGCTCGTTGCCGGGAGTGGCTCTTCCATGAACACGTCTAGACCCGCGCCGGCGATAATGCCGTCTTTGACGCCTTTCGCAATCGCCGCTTCGTCATAGATGCCGCCGCGCGCGCAGTTGATCAGGCGCACGCCGGCCTTCAGCAGTGAAAGATTCTTTTCGTTCACGAGGCCTTTCGTCGCGTCGGTGAGCGGCGTGTGTACAGTTATGAAATCCGCATTTTTGAGGATGGTATCGATCGGTACGAGGTCGATTTCGAGCGAGGTGAGGTTTTCGCTGGGGATGTAGGGATCAAAGCCGAGAACTTTCATTTGCAGGCCCTTCGCACGTTTGACGACTTCTTTGCCGATGCGGCCGAGGCCGATTACGCCGAGGGTTTTGCCGGTGAGCTGCGAACCCTGGAATTTGGTTTTCTCCCATTTTTTCTGCTTCATCGAACCATGCGCCTGCGGCAGCTTACGCGCGAGTGCAAACATCATCGCAATCGCCTGTTCGGCTGTGGAGATCGAATTGCCCGCCGGGGCATTCATCACGACGATACCCTTTTGCGAGCAGGCGGGAATATCGATGTTGTCGACGCCGACGCCCGCGCGGATGACAACTTTGAGCTTCGACGCTTTTTCCACGAGCGCTTTGTCTACCTTGCTGGCCGAACGGATAATAAGGCCCTCGACTTCGCCGATGACCGCTTCGAGCTCTTCGCGGCTTGTCTTTTTGCGGTAGTCAACGTCAAACAGACCGGATGCATTGAGAATATCCACGCCGTCCTGGTCGAGATTATCGGAAATGAGAATCTTGGGTTTCGCCATGCAGTCTAAAATGGTGTCCGCAACACGGCGTAAATTAATTTGGTCATGCCACCTGCGGGCCTGCGGCCACAGGTGGCATGGCCAAATTGTGAAACAGCAGCTGAATATTCGCGATTTCCGGTTTCCGCGTTCGGAATACTGGTTCTATCTTAAGGGTCTGTGGTGCGAGCGTGGGCCTAAGGCGATCTATAAACAGTTCCAGAAACACCTGCGGCGCCCGTTCAGCCGTGCGATTATAGAGCGCTTCTCTGCTGCGGAGCGGGGTATCGGGCTTGAAATTGGCGTCGGCGCGCGCACGATTGCGCCGGTTTCGCGCACGCTTCTGGCCGATGGCTATGAAGCGCATGGCCGCGACAAATCGATTGCGCAGGCCTATTTTCCCGCGGCAGAAATTCCTTTTGCCAGCGCAACATTCGACTTTATTCTGAGCGAACACACACTCGAACATATCGGCAATGTGCTGCGCGCGCTCACCGAATGGATTCGCGTATTGAAACCGGGCGGTCACCTGATACTTTTTTTGCCGCATAAAGAGCGCACCAACGACCGCCTGCGCGAGCGCACAACACTTGAGCATCTGCTTCAAGACTTCACAAATAACGTGCCCGACGATGATACGACACACGTCGACGAGTGGATCAGCAACGTCACAGCGGCGGGCGGCATACCGGAACATTACCGCCATGTGGCGAAAGAAGATCTCGCGAGCACCGGTTCGATCCACCACCATGTATGGGTGGGTGCAGATATGAAAGAAGTTTTTGAGTACCTTAACATGGAGGTCGTGCTATGTGAAGAGTTGGTGAGCGACCGCACAGACTCGTTCGCTGTCGTTGGCCGCAAAACTGCCTGAGAGTATGAAACGCGCAGCGGTCGTTATTGTCACCTATAACAATCCGGCTTTTCTGGGTATCTGCCTGGCTTCGTACAGAAATCAATCCTACTCGAATTTTGAAATTTTTATCGCGGACGACGGCTCGCGCTCAGAGACGAAGGCAAAGATCGACGAGTACCGCAAGATTTTGCCGCAGCCAATCACGCACTTCTGGCACCCGGATGCCGGTTACCGCAAGGCGCAGATTGCGAATCATGTGTGGCGCTCGCTCGAGCCTAAAGAATTTCCCGTCGTGATCAACGTCGATCACGACACTGTGGCGCACCGGCGCTTTGTCGAAGATCACGTCAGGCAGCATGATAATTCAGACAATCTTCTATTCATGGGCAGGCGCGTGAATCTGGGGCCGCAAGTGACGCAGAGTTACAATGAAAGGAATGTGACGCAGTTAAACCACTGTTTGCCGTGGCGGCTGATCAAAGCTGCCTGGAACAAAGACGTCGAAGACCCGAACCGCGGGGTGCGCATCGGACCGCAGTGGTTGCGCAGACTGCTCGGGCGCGACAAAGTGCCCGATCTTCTGGGGTCGAATTTTTCGATCAGCAATAGCCTGCTGCGCCGGGTCAATGGTTACAACGAAGAGTACAAACACTATTGGGGCGAAGACGGCGATCTTTTTGTGCGTGTGCGCAACAGCGGCGCAAAGCTTGCCGGTTCGCGTTCTGTGGCGATACAGTTCCATCTGTACCACAAAATGCTGACACCCGACCCGGCGGCGATGGAGAACTATTACAAGGTGTTGTTACCGGGGCGGGACTATAAATTCTGCGCACAGGGAATTACCGGCAGTAAGGAGAGATCGAGCGATGTCGTTATTTACCAGAAAAACTGAACCTGAACGCGAGCGCAAAGACATACATATCCTTATCCGCTGCGGTATAGGCGATACGCTCGCGTATCTTGCCCGGCTGAACAGCCTGCTCAAGGTTTATCCCGGTCGCCGCGTGTATTTTCACGTCGGCGGCTTCCGTACTATTCCCGAAATGATTGCGGAGCTGCTGCTGCCCGACCGCCGTGTGTATGGGGTCAGGCTGTTATACGGCTATGACCGGCAGTCGCCGCGGCTCGAAAAGAAGGTGCTGAAGAAGATCCGCGAATTTGCGACACCCGGTGATATCGTCGAGAGCTGGACGCCTGACGAATATCCGCTGCGCTATCCGCTCGAGCACCCTTTTGTTCCCGAGCTGTTTGGCGAAGACCACGCGGCGGCGGATGAATTTTTGCGGAAAAACAATCTCTCAGCCGGCGAGGCTCTCGGTATACATCCGATCACGACGCGCGGAAACGCGGGGGCATTCGATGAAAAACGCTACTGGCCGCAGGAAAAATGGCATGCGCTCGTCGACCATTTGCTGAAGAAGGGCGAGCGGCTGATACTGTTTGGTGCACAGGGCGAAGAATATGGCCTTACAGTCGACGGGCAGAAAATTGTTTCGGCGCAGGGACTGCCGCTGCGAACCACGATTGCGCTGCTGACAAAAATCCGCGGCCTCATCGGCACCAATTCGTGGTGCTGGGAAGTGACCGCCTATTCGGGTAAGCCGATCATTTCTTTATGGTTCACCTTTCCGCAGAACATCCGCCTCTATGTTCCGGAAAAACGCGATCACACACAATTCTTTACGGAAAAAATGACACCGGTAAACGAAGTGATTGATGCCTATGAACGGCTGTTTCGATTATAGAATTTTTTCCCTGACGAATAAGCCCGCTCAACGCGCGAAACGCGCACAGTATAGTCTTTGTACCACAGTATTTTACCCTTTTGCTGCGCCGCGTACGCTTTCAAGGCCAGGAAAGCCGTCCATTTGCGCGGCGAGTTCAGGCATGCGTTCCGCCGTCCGGGCGATTGGGCTCATCCCAGAACGTGGCGGAACTTTTCCTGGTTCTGCACAAGATATTGCGGAAACGTGCCATCGAGCGGCACGATACGGTGCTGGCTCAGGTTATCGACAAAGATACTTTTCCCTTCTGCAATCCGCTTTTTCATCGCCGCCGGATTTTTTGTTTCGTCGGTATTCGCCTCGGAATGCTCGTATGATTCGAGCTTGAGCGCAATGCGCTCGACGTCGCCGATTGAGGTGAAATGCCAGCCACTGTCCGGTATAACGTTCACATCAGACTTGTCATGCAGCAGTCGCATCTTCTTGATCGATTTGCCAATGTCTTTGAAAGCATCGAAGCCGAGCATCACCGAACCCCGCCACCAGCCGAGACCGTCGCGGTTGTACTGAGCCACGCAGGTTTGCCCATGCGTGTCATAGTCGGTGCAGATGTTGTTGAGGTAATAGGCATAGAGGCGCTGTTCGAAGACCGTGATGCCCTTGTGCGCGGCATGCGCATGCACGGCGCTGGCTTTCGGGATTTCGTCGACGTCGGAGAAAATGACTGTGTCGCCGCTCTTTGCATCAAACAGGCCGCGCACGACCTGGCCTTTCTGGAAGTCGCTGACATCCCACGCGGAAGGGCGGCGCCATTTGTAGAAAAAACCCGGCAGTTCGTCGACAATGACATGGCGTATTTTGGGTAAGAATTTCGCAAACCGATCTTTGTTCTTTTCGAACACGAGATCCTTCGGTTTTTTCTGGAACGTATGCCGCGCCTCTGCGAGAACAAAAACATCCACCACCGCATCGAGTTCGTTCAGGCGAATCTCAAGCAGCTCGAGTTCGTTAAAAAACGGGAACATGTCATAGACTTGTGGTGAGCGTTGTCGAACTGCCATTTTATTTCCTCTGTGTCGTCTGCGATTGTTCAGCCGCCACCGAGTTCGAGATAGACGTCCCGAGTCAGAGCGGCGGCGTCTTTCCAACTGAAATGGCGCGCGCGGTGTATTCCTTTCGCGCGGTATTCTTCGCGCAAGAGTTCGTTTTCTGCCAGGTGGTCGATTGCGGCGCTCAGCTGCTCCACGGAATATGGGTCAACCGTCAGCGCAGAATCGCCCGCAACCTCGGCCATCGCACCGATGTTGCTCGTGATGAGTGGGCTTCCAAGCGCGAACGCCTCGACAATCGGCAGGCCAAACCCCTCAAACACTGAGGGGTAAACAGTGAACAGCGCCGCTTTATAGAGGGCCTGCAGCGAACGCGAGCTTATTCCGGAAAAGAAGTGGATGTATTCCGTAAGCGGAGAGGCGGCGGCACGCGCGCGGATTGTCTCGTGGTCATAACCCATGCCGCCGGCAAAGACGAGGTTGATCCGCCGCTCTTTAACATTGCGCGAATTCTCGAATGCCTCAATCAGCCGCTCGCCGTTCTTGCGCTTCTCGACCGAACCGGGGCAGAGAATAAAAGGGACGAGGGCACTGGTGTCGGGCGGAATCGAAGGCTCATGCTCTGCCGTCTCAAATGCCTGCTCTGAACCGTGCGGTATCACGCGAATGATATCGCGCGTGTGTGGAAAATAGTGCAGCATGTGGTCGCGGCCAAAATCGGTCGGCACGATGATGCGATCGGGTCTGAGAGTGTTGATGAGGTAGGTGTTGTAACGAATGCCTTCTGCCTGAAAACGCGGGTCGCTGAGGTCTTTTTCAAACACGCCCAGATCGTGAATCGTCACCACGCGCGGCAGGCGGCGCGTGGCGGGCACTTTAAAGTCGATGCCATGGTAGACGGCATTTTTTTTCAGAAACCAGTCGCTGAAAGGGGGGATATAGAGCTGTGTACGCAGGTCGGCGTGGCGCGGTAGGTATTTTTTTCTTTTGAGACGGCTGAGTTTTAAGAGGCCGATGAATTCGAGATCGTCATATTTCTGCAACGCCCTGAGCAGGTGCGAGCCATAAACGACGATGCCGGTGGCATGCCGCGAAGCGAGCGCATTGGCGTCCCAGTAAATCAGCACAGGGTATTTTATGAGATGCTCATGGAGTGCAAAGCACTCCGTTAGTTAGCCATGGGATGGCTATTGGAAATTCATCAGAATGCTGTGCAGCCCTTCAGGTTATCTTTGGGTGCTGTACACACGGTTTTCGCGGATGCAATCCTCATCTAGCCCCGGGTTTAAACCCGGGGTTAGATGAGGAGTCAGCCGTTGAGAAATGACAACGTCAGTTTTGCCAGTTTGCCCGACTGTTCCATCGGCGCCATGTGGGCCGCTTCGTCGATGAGCGCGTAGCGCGAATCGCGCACGGTGCGATGCATCCAGGTGCCGATCGATTCAGGGAAAAATCCGTCGTATTTACCCCACACAATCAGCGTCGGCGTGCTGATCGCTTCGAATTTTTTGATCTGCTCTTGCTTGCGCGCCTCGATAAAGTCTTCGTTCGAGATGTCGCCCATCATATCGAGAAAGATTTTGTGGTACCAGTTACGGTTTGCGACGAAGCGCATGTACAAGTAGTTTTTGACCGGCAGCGGCGCTTTGTGCGGGTCGCTGAAGATCAGGTTGAAAAACTCGCGGAAATCATCGTACGATGAAACTTCAAATGGGTTGTGTCCGTTCAGAATGCGCTCATAGATATTGTCGCCGTCGTTGGTGGGCACGAGGCCGGCGGCGGAGATCAGAATCAGCCGCTGGATGCGGTGCGGAATTTTACTCGCAAGTTCGGCTGCGATCGCGCCACCGAGAGAATGCCCCGCCATGACGAAGCGGTCGAAGTGCATCTTGTCGGCAAAGCGTGTGATCCAGCTTTCGAACTGATCGAGGCTGTAGATGACACGCGCAGGCTTTTCGCTGTCGCCGAAGCCCGGCAGGTCGGGCGCAATGACGTGAAAACGGCGCGACAGCTCCTTTGCATAGGGCAGCACACCGTCTTTGCTGTCGGCAAAACCGTGCAGCAGCAACAACTTCGGCAACTGCGGGCGGCCCCATTCGAGGTATTTAACGGTGATGTCGCCCAGAAATGCGCTGCCGAGGCGTGCGCCAGACGATTTACGCCGGGTCTGCGAGTAGACATTATAGAGATTTTCGCCGAAATTCCAGCGGAAACTTTCGGGCAATAGCCGCGTATAGAGACTGTGTGCGAGAAAGTCTATATCCATGAGGCAACGGAGCGCCCTGCTTCAGATTGTATAGCAAAAATGAACACTTGTTCGCTATTGGGAATGCGCGGCGGGTCGGGTAGCCTGCCGCGCGGCCCCATTAGTCTGCAAACTGCCGCAGTGACTGTTTGAATTTCAGATAGGCGGATTTATTTTTTTCATACGCCTCTTTACCTGCGTATTCGATGCCGATGACCCAGCGGACCGTGGCGTCGGCATTGGTCGTTTCGACGTAGGAGCGCGTCATGCCGTCTGCTTTGGTAGAGATGGTAAAATAGCGTTTCGTCGTGCCGTTGGCAGTTTCTGTTCTCTCCGTCACCGCCGGTTTGTCGCTTGGTTTGACGGCAATATCGGCGTTGTCACCGGCCCATTGGGGCGAGAAAATGTAAAAACGCACGGTTTTGTCGGGTGAAACAAAAAATGCACTCTCGAATTTGCCCTCGATGCTTTCTGATTTCATTGAAGGCTGTACGCTGAAGTTGGACGGATAACGGATTTCAAACCATGCACCCTTGTAGGTTTTTGTTTTCTCTGCGGCAAAGGCGGAAAAGCCCATTAAGACAAAGGCGATTGCTATTTTGTGCGTGGTTCTATGCATCGTGCTTGATTGTTTTTTTCACTGAGACGCCAAGTGTTTTTGCACCGTGCGCGTGATAGTGCGGTTCACCAATAGCTGTCGATATCGAACCGATGGCAGCTCAGATCGCGCGCGACGGGCCAGGGGCCGCCGTTAACCCCGAAAATTTGCATAGATTCAATGAAACGGATACCTTCCCAAGTTAAATCGGCGTCGTTGATCGTGCGCCGGCTGCGTTTTTCCATAGCCAGAAAGGGGAGGTACAGCTCAATTGCCAGCCGGACAAAGGCGGTCAGCGTAATACCTAAATCCATCGCCGCCAGACGAATAAGTTTCTCATCCTCGCCGTACAGGCACATCATGTGCCGATGCATATTCTGCGCCATATCCAATCCGACACGAACAGAGGTGCTTGCCGTCCGCAATTTCGGCGTCCACTGCAACGCACATTTGCGCGCCAGTGTCAGTACGCAGTAACGCGTAATCGTCGAATAAGTCCGCCCGCGCCGCCATGCGCAGAGTTTAATCCGGTTCCAATGAATAGGCGCCAAACGCACCTCCAAAAGACTGGTAATGTGTACGGATTTATCCTCCAGGAATTTCGGTTGTTTTCGGCATTTCATAGTTCACCCTCTATTATTATAAATACCAAAAGACACCGATATTTTCTCACTTCGGCCGAGGAAAATCTTTAAGTGTTTACCTGTTCTTTCCGGGCAACCGAACACCCGCCCCGCATTTAGTTATGGTTTACCCGCTGGCTCGCGCTCCGCTTTCTGCATCGGTCAGGTATGAAGAAATTCTGCGCCACATTGACTCTTTGTCTTTTGTCTGTATTCACCGCCTGCCGGCGTGAATCGGCATTCATTCCCGAACTCATGTACGGCGACCAGGTCAAAGGCGCCGACGCGACGCTGCGCAACTTCACGGCAGAAGCTTTCCGCAAAGGCGCCCTGCTATGGAAAATCGCAGCAGAAGAGGGTTATATCGTGCAGGTGCGCGACGAAACCGTGCTGTTTAATATGCGCATTGAGTATTTTGAAACCGACCGCAAATCCAAGGACTTCGGTAAAGCCACCATTGTCACCGCGAAAAAAGGGCACCTGCAGCAGGGCAACAAGTTTATGACCATCTCAGGCGATGTGCTGGTCGAAGCGCCGCATGGCCGCAAGCTCAAGACGCAGGAGATTTTCTGGGATGAGGCCAAAAACTCGCTGTATTCGAATGTTCCGGTCACCGTGCAGGATGGCACAGGAAACGTGCTGACTGGTACGCGCGGCATCGTTACCGACCGCTCGCTGAGCCGCACGGTGTTCAAAGGCGGTGTCGGCGCGGGTTCGACAAACTTCTAGAA
>CAYHJO010000133.1:0-11884 GCA_964356715.1 uncultured Turneriella sp.
GGGCATTTTCCCTTCTTGACTTTATGCCGTCCTGCTGATCTAAATCCCGGCAGATTCATGCGGAATACACTGATTCTGGCAGACGACCATGCGGGCTTTCGGGGCGCACTGCGGCAGTTTCTTGCCGAAAATTCAGATTATGAGATTGTTGCCGAAGTGGCCAGCGGCCACGAATTGTTGTCGCTGCTGGTTGCAAAGAAATGCGACATAATAATCATGGGCCTGCTGATGCCGCCCATGGGCGGCCTGGAAACACTCAGGAAAATTAAGGATGCGCATCCTGGCGCGCTGATAGTCATTGTCTCTGCGCTGAAAGAGTTGGCTTACCGCGAGAAGGCGCGGGAATGCGGCGCAGTCGGATATGTCGTGAAAGACAAGGCGCACGAACAATTGTTACCGTGCCTGGCAATGGTGCTTGCCGGACAAAGCTACTTTCCTGATGCTGACTGATCAGACTCAACAGGGCCCATGGATAATCAGGTTGCGGAAAATGAAGCCCGTTTGCGGGCGATACTCGACACAGTAATCGACGGTATAATCGTCATCGACGATAAAGGCCTCATTGACTCCGTAAATCCGGCGGCGGAAAAAATCTTCGGATACCGTGAGGCCGAGCTTAAGGCTAAGAATGTCCGTATATTGATGCCTTCGCCTTACCGTGAAGAGCACGATGGCTATCTCGCAAACTATGCAAGCACTGGCCAGGCCAGAATTATCGGCATCGGCCGAGAAGTTGTCGGCCTGAGGAAAGACGGGTCCGTTTTTCCCATGAACCTGTCGGTCGGCAAAATGCTGCTGCATGACAAAATTTACTTTACGGGCATCGTGTCCGATATAAGCGCGCGCGTTACGGCCGAAGAAGTCGCGCGCAAACTGTCGCGTGCGGTCGAACAGAGCGCCAGTCTGGTCTTCATCACCGACCTGGCCGGGAATATTGAATACACGAACCGCAAGTTCAGTGAGGTGACTGGCTACAACGCACAGGAAGTGCGGGGCAAAAATCCGAAAATTCTCAAGTCGGGTTCGCTTTCCGAAGCAGATTACAGCTCGCTGTGGAGCACGATCACAAAAGGGGATGAATGGCGGGGGGAATTCCATAACCGTAAGAAAAACGGCGAGCAATTCTGGGTGCTCGCTTCGATTTCGCCGATCAGGGATGCGCAGCAGCGCATAACGCATTACCTTTCTATTCAGGAAGATATCACCGAACTCAAAGAAATTCAGCAGGATTTAGCCCGGTCAAACGCTGAATTACAGCAATTCGCTTATGTTGCGTCGCACGACCTGCAGGAACCGCTGCGTATGATCGGCAGCTATGTGCAACTGCTGTCGCGCCGTTACAAAGGCAAAATGGACGCGGCGGCCGATGAATTTATCAGCTTTGCGGTCGACGGGGTTGAGCGCATGCAGAAGCTGATTAACGATCTGCTGGCCTATTCGCGCCTTTCAACGACGGCGCGGCCGCACGAGGTCGCTGACCTCAACGTGATTCTCGAAGAAGTCAGGGCGAACCTGAAAGTTGCTATCGCTGAAACCGGCATGGTCATCGAAGCTGCGGATTTACCGCAGATCAAAGTTGAGCAGAGCCAGATCATGCAGCTATTTCAGAACCTGATCGCCAACGCAATCAAATTCCGCTCGCCGCACGCTCCGCGCGTTACTATCAGCGCGCAAAAAGCCGGTAACTTCTGGCATTTCAGCTGCCGCGACAACGGCATCGGCCTGGACATGCGGTACGCGGAAAAGATTTTTGTCATCTTTCAACGACTCAATAACCGTCTCGATTACCCCGGGACGGGTATCGGGCTTGCGGTATGCAAGAAGATCGTCGAACGCCATGGCGGGCGTATGTGGGTCGAATCAGAAATTGGTAAGGGTTCAACATTCCACTTTACACTGGCGGGATAGTCGTGCGCGATAACCAGAGAGATTACCGGAGGACGGATGAAACCGATCGAGATATTGCTTGTAGAAGATAATCCGGGCGACATTCGTTTGACGATTGAAGCGCTGAATGAAGCGCGTGTCGCCAATCATCTCAGCGTTGCGCGGGACGGCGAGGAAGCGTTATTGTTTCTGAAAAACGCCGACGGGAAAAATCCTTTCCCGGATCTCATCTTGCTGGATCTCAATCTGCCGCGCGTCAGCGGAACCGAGGTGCTGGAATTTATCAAGAACAGCAATAAGCTGAAAAAGATCCCCGTTGTTGTACTCACCACTTCGCAGGCCGAACAGGATATTATCAAAACCTACAACCTGCACGCAAATTGTTACGTCAACAAGCCGGTGGATTTTGACAAGTTCATCGAAGTCGTCAAAATGATCGAAGATTTCTGGCTCACCATTGTCAAGCTGCCACCCAAATGACCGGCAATTTTCGCGGCCCGCAATCCATTCTGCTGATTGAAGATAATCCTGGCGACGCCAGGCTGATCGAAGAGATGATTTCCGAAATCAACCAGGCGCGCGATATCACAATGTCGCGCTTTGAATTGGTGTGGAAAAAAACACTCGCAGACGGGCTCGAACGGCTGAGGGGTACGGGAATCGATCTTGTCTTGCTCGATCTGACATTGCCGGACAGCAGGGGGCTCGAGACTTTTGCACGCATCGCTGACGAAGCCTCGCGAATTCCGGTCATTTTATTAACCGGGCTCAGCGACGAACAACTGGCGATGGCCGCCGTGCGGACTGGTGCGCAGGACTACCTGCAGAAAGCCGGTCTCACGAGTTTCTATCTCGCCAAGGCAATGCGTTATGCGCTGGAAAGAAAAGCCGTGGAAGCGGAGATCAAGATCCTGTCGCAGAAAATTCTTGAAGTGCGCGAAGAAGAGCGGTCGGGACTCGCGCATGAAATCCACGACGGTCTTGGCCAGTCACTGCTCGCACTCAAGCTGCACCTGCAATTCAAATGGGCGAAGATTGTGAAGCAGGGCGGCCTGCCCGTCGGGACCGAAATGGACGAAATCGTTGGCTATCTGGACGAAATTCTGCAGGAGGTGCGCACCATATCACATAACCTAAGCCCGATCGGTCTGCGTAATCTCGGCTTTGGTCAGGCGCTCAGGCAGCTGGTCAGTAGATTTCAGTTTCGCGATAATATTGAAATCCTCTCTGACCTCGATGCTGTCGACGATTTCTTCGCCGATAACTGGGATATGAATGCGTACCGTGTGGTTGAGCAGGCGCTGGTTAACGCAGTGAAGCACGCTCAGGCCACGCGCATAGTAGTCAGCGGCCGACGGGAAATGACGGGGCTGACCTTGTCGGTGCGTGATAACGGCAGGGGTATCGACGCTGAAGTGTTAAGGCCCGGCAAAAAGAGCAACGCAGGACTGGGGTTACACATAATGCGCGAGCGCGCACGCATGCTCGGCGGCAGCCTGCAGGTCGTGTCTGACACAGGCTCAGGCACCGAGATCCGCCTGGAAATCAACCGCGCATCCTGAAAATCGACACCGGCAACAGGGCAGAATAACAGGCGCGTTGCGCTTAGTGGGGCAAAATACCCGCACCCAGGAGCGCTTCAAGCCTGTTTGGCTGCACCGAGTGCAGAAAGCGGTCGTCTACGATAACCAAAGGTGCCATATGGCAGCTGCCAGAGCAACGCACTGTCTCCAGTATAACTGAACCGCCGGTCGTTGAAGCATGCTCGTCGATATTGAGAATATTTTTCACTTTTTTCATCAGCGTCCCGCCGCCGTGGAGCTTACACCGTAAGCCATTGCAGATGGCGAGCTTATGCTGCGTCACCTTGGCGCTGCGCTGCGCAGTCGTCGTTGTTTTGCCTCTTGTTTTCATACCGGTTCATAACCCGAAATCGCCGCGCAGTCAATGCGGTGCGTGACGCGACTAAACACGTATTAATACGTGTCTCCTGTTCCTGGTGGCCGGTTTATTTTCGCCGAACGTACCCTTACAAAGGATATAAACCTCCGCGTTAATGGCCGGTCAGAAATTTTCGGGCAGAATTTTCGCGTAATCCGGAATATCCTCAAACGGAGAATAACATGAAAAAAATTTCACTCTTACTTATTCTGGTTATGGTAGCCGTCTTTGCGGTTTCCCCGGTTGCTGCAGAAGCCAAAGCCGACACGAAAAAATGCATGGCTTCAGCACGTGGCAAAAAAGGCGCAGACTCCAAAGCTTGTATGAAGCTGAAGGGAGCCGAAAGGAAAGATTGCCGGCAGAAGGCAGACCAGGCTTTTGAATCGGCAAAAGCAGCCTGCAACGCGAAGTAATTCGTTCGGCTGACAACAGGGGAGTTCTACTCCCCTGTCTTTAGTGTTCTGTCCCGTCGATTTTAATACATAACTCGGACAGGTGCTTTCGCGATTCCCGAATTCCATTTCTGAAAATCCTTTAACGCTGTTTGTGGCGGACTTTTTCCTCCAGCAATTTTGCCGGCAGAAGTCAATATGCGTAACTTGAATTTGTCGCCTACGGCGGGGAGGGATTATGAAACGGGTCTGTAAAATTGCGGTACTTTTCTTATTTCTTAGTGCTTTGCTTGCCTGCAAAACGGTACAGCAAGGCCACCTGGGCGTCGAACGAAAGTTTGGTAAACAAAGCAGAGAGGTTCTGGAACCGGGACTCTACTTTTATAATCCGATTTGGACGGATATTATTGTGTTACCACTAACCACAGAAAATCTGGAAGTAACTATGTCTCTGCCCAGCAAGGAGGGGCTAAACATCGATGCCGAGATGTCGATACTCTACCGGCTGAAGGGGGACAAAGTTCCGTCGCTCTTGGTCGAATTCGGCGGCCTCCAGTTTCAGGAGGATGAACAGCGAATCGTGCTAAATGTGCTGCGTTCGGCTGCCGCGGATGTTTCGGCGCGCTTCTTGGCTAAGGACATGCATACCGGCAAGCGGGCCGAGATCGAAGTGGAAATACTCAAGAATATGCGGGAAGTGCTCGAAGAGAAAGGTTTTATGTTCAGCAGGGTTCTTCTCAAAAGCATCAAATTGCCGCCTGGCCTGGCGGCGTCGATAGAAGAAAAGTTGCGCGCCGAACAGGATGCACAGCGTATGGAATACGTGCTCAATCAGGAGCGCCAGGAAGCGGAGCGCAGAAAAATCGAGGCGGCCGGCGTACGCGATTCGCAAAAAATTCTCAGCCAGGGACTCAATAAGGAAATCATTCAGCTGCGCAGCATTGAAGCCTTTCGGGAGCTGGCTAAATCTCCCAATGCCAAGGTTATTATTACCGATGGCAAGGCGCCACTGATGATACCCGATACGCGCTGAATTATCGTGGCAAATTTTGGCTTGCGCCAAAGCGCTACAGGTCAGAATTTCGATCAGGTTCAAGGTCAGGCTCATCTCACTTGACAGGCATTTTGCGGTATAGAAATGAGCATATATGTCTAAAGAATCAATGATCGAAGAAATCAAAGAAAGCCTGGTGACCGAAAGCGACCTGAGTTTCCTCAACACCATCGACGAATCCATATTGGAAAAAATCCAGAAAGAAATACACGGTTATATTCACCGCACCGAAGAACTGCAGAAACCTGTCTTTAAGGTGATGGCTGTCTCTACGCAATTTATCCCCAATTTTATCATCGCGAAACTGGCGCATGATTATCTGACACCGTACATCATCGCGCAGGTCGTCATCTACATGGACCCCAGGGCGGCGGCAAAAATCGGCAAGTCGCTGCGTATCGACTATATGGGCCAGGTTGCTCTCTATGCCAGCCCTGAAATCACCGCGCGCATCGGCAACCTGATGGAACCGAACCTGATCGCGCAGGTGGTGAAAGATCTTGCGCATAAGAATTTTCACGGCAAGCTGGGAGAGCTCGCCGATCTGCTCGACGACAAGATGATGGTCGAAGTCATCAAAATTGTGCGCGACGGCAAGATCATCGGCGGCATTGCCAATTCGATGATGAATCAGGAAAAGATCACGCGACTGATTCCGCAGATGCCGGCCGAGACCCGCAGCGACGCGAAGGTTGTGTTGCAGTCGCATAATAACCCGCTGGCAGATAAATTCTAAAGGCGGATCAATCCGATTCCTGCTTGGCCGGTCGTACGCCGGCCAGGCAGTTACCGCATGAGATCATTCTTTTTTGCGCCGGCGATATTGGCCGCGATAGTAAATTGTAGCTCGGTACAACCCGTTAACAAATACGATAATTGCGAAAAAATTACTATTGGTGCCGGCACGGAAGATTTTGCGCTGAGTGGCGACGGCAGCACGATCTATGTGTCGAGCCACGAACGGCGCGGCTGGAAAGTGCCGGGTGAAATATACTCATTCAATATCAAATCACGGCAGGTGAAGAAGCTCGCGCGCTCAGGCGAACCGGCGGATTTATTTTTTGCTCCGCATGGAATCGACATTTTTGCCAAGAATGGCGAAAAATTTCTCTATGTCGTCAACCACGGCAAAGAAATGAACGACGCCGATCAGAGCATAGTGATTTACCGAATGGTCGGCGATGCGCTGTCATTTGTTGCGCGTGTGCGCAGTGAGTTCATTAATTCCCCCAACGACGTTGCCGTCGCCGAGAACGGATCTTTTTATGTGACAAACGATCATGGTTCGCGCGGCAGCCTGTGGGAGGTTTTCTGGGGACTGAGGCGCTCAGGAATTGCTTATTGCACGCTCGCTGATTTGGGCGCAACAAATGCCAAGGCGACGTGCGCGCTGGCAGCCGAAGGGCTGGCCATGGCCAACGGGCCGATTGTGCGCGGCGAAAAAGTCTATGTCACTGCGACGCGCGAGAATGCTTTGTTCGAATTTAAGCGCAGGGCCGACGGGTCGCTGACAGAAAAAAAGAAAATCGCCGAGGTGGCAGGGGGCGACAATCTGTCGCGGTACGAACGCCAGCTGATCACTGCCTCGCATACCAGCAACTGGAAATTTTTCCGCCACGCCAGCTCTGCCTCGAATAAGGCACCGTCTTTGATTGTCGCAGCGGATCCGGACACGAAGTCTGTTACACCGCTGTATTACAATGACGGCAGCGAAATACCTGCGGCTTCCGGAGCGTTCATCCACAATGGCAGGCTTTTTATCTCGCAGGTCTTCGAGGATTTCATTCTCGAGTGCCGGCCGGTGCAATGAATTTCAGCCGAAGATTTCGTAGCTGACGGAAAACAATGCGTGGAGCCCGGTCTGCCGGTTGTTGTTGGCGCGCCAGACGGGAATACGCACCTCGGCGTTCAGGACAATCGGCCCGAAGCGCACAAAAACGCCGCCGCCGCTGTGCGCAAAAATTCCGTCGGGGCCGACTTTGTTGAGTTTTTCATCCCCGCTTTTCATGTCTGCCTTCATGAACCAGTCGGATGTCAGGCCAAGCATGGAATACAGCCGCATGCCGGCGACGTAATAACCTAACATTTGCTGGTGTGAGAAATACGCCGAGCCGATGGTAATCGGATACGCTGCCTGCGCAGAACCCGCTGTTGCGGTGAATGCGTAGCCGAGCACGGTTTTATATCCCAGCCAGAAATCATAAAACGACGCGGGCCCAAGCCCTGCGAACTGCAGAAATACGTGTTGCGTTCTTACGTCCATGACAATGGGTCTGATCTGCAATTGGTAATTCGGGTACCCGGATGTACCCTCGAGCTGGGCGTTGACCAGGTAGGATTGTTGCATATAGCCAACGCCCATGGAATGCGAGCGCACAGCAAAACTGCGGGTTTCGATATTCTTGCTGAATGACAAAGGCTTATTTGTCCCGGTTGCATTGAGCTGAACCAGCGATACGGCCGCAAACAAGTAACAAAGTTTTGATGTTTTGCGCAAAAAAAACATCAATTCAGTATCCGTAGCATTTCAATGTCAGTCTTCTCAACCGGCGTAAAATCCCCGTTAGAAGAAAACTCCCCTTCGGAATCGTCGGCGTTGACGGCCGTGATTTTCAGAGTGCCGACAATTTCTTTCTTCTTAAATACGATTTTGCCCTGCTGATTCTTCACCACTTTAGTCTGCGCTCTGATATGGTATTTATAGCCTTCTTTAACTCCCTGCTTGTTGCCGGCGGCAAGGTAAAGCCGCCCGTCACTCGCGGCTGTTACCCTTGTTATTACAGGTAAATTGGTCTGCACTTTTTTGGCCAGCTTTTCGACCGCAGGCAGAATATTGGCGATACCACCGACGGTCTCGGTTTCGCCGATTTCAATTTCTCCGGTTTCCAGATCGATGAATTCGAGTTTGACGAGAAACGACTCTTCGGCTTCGACCATCGAAATGCCACCGACACGACTCACGAACACGACAAAAAACTTATCCGCTGCGAGTATCTTGCCGAGCATCTTGCGGTTCGATGAATCGGTGAGCCCGGTCATTTGCAGCTGGTGCTCATGCAAAATCGACAGCATATATTTCCGCTCGACAACGGAAAACCGGCCGTCTTTCAGCATTATGGTACGGACAAAAGCACTGCAGGCCTGCGCGGTCGAAAGATTAATACCGCTGGTTATACAATCCGGGACAATTAGCACTGTTTTTTTCGGCGCCGCATCCAGAGCACAGAGCGCCATAGCAAATGCAGCAATCAGTAGCAATCTCTTGTTCATTCCGGTTTCTCCTCAAGAATCCATTGTTCGCGGAAAACACCTTTGCCCGTGCCCTTGACCATACCGAGGCTGCTGCCCCCGCCTGTGAGACCTTCTTTGCCCGTTTTGGCCAGCACCAGCTTTCCGTGTGCGGCGTCGACGAGCGCGTAGCCGGCGAGTTTCGCGCTCGCCTGAAAAGAACCTTTCATGCCCGCAACCGGGCCGTAGTCGCGGCGCGCAAGGTAAGTACGCACTTCACTGATCGGCGACCGGCTGAGTGTCCTGGCGACTGCCTTGAGCGCGGCGAGAGAACTCTTGCCGCCAAAATCGCGCATCTCGTATGTTTCGCCAAAAAACTCTATGTAGGCACAAGCTCTGCCGTTGTAATCGGTATAGCCGTTGAACTGGTAAGTCATGAGAACGAGAGTTGCTGCGGCGAGTGAAGCCGGCGGTGTAGGCGCCGGATAACGATACTTGGTTTTCTGTTCGGTATAACCGGTCACTTCCCACTGTTCGCCGATGCGCATCGGCTTCGAAGGCGATACGGGAAGACCGGGAATATTCAAACCCATCAGAGCGCCAGTGTCGATGTTGCGGAGCGCAACATAATCGCCATCGGTCGCCGCATCCACAATCGCCGTGACGCTTTTGAAAGCAATCGAGCCGTTTAGTTGGATTTTTTCCGTCAGTGAGCCTGAAAACCGGCTGCGAGGTGCCTCGCCTTTTAAGGCGTTCAGTGAGAGGCCGGGCACTCCGGGAAGGCTCAGTTTTCCCGCATATTCCGAATCGCTGCGCATGTCGGCAATATCTGAAATGCTGCTGCCTTTGCCGTCTTCGCTGTACGCCGCTGCGCTGATCGTCAGCCTTTTGTCGCTCCGGTATTTTTCGCGCAATGGTTTGCCGATCGAGTCTTCGATCGTCACCGCATTGCGCAACATCGTCAGCGCATAAGAGCGGGAGAAATCAACGCCAGGCCGCAGCGGCTGGCCTGATCGCGTTACCGCCTTGTCATAATTCACGGGGAATGCTTCGAGCATCGGCTCTTGCGCAAGCCATTCGAATATTTTCTTTTCCGCCTGCTGTGCGTAGCTGTCGGACATAGGCAGAGTTGAGAAACAGCCCTCTGCGCACAACACGGCTGCGGCTATGATCGGTAATTTTGGTCGGCAGAACATGTGGAGCCTTAACGGAAAAACAAGAGGTTATGACGTAGCATTTTATTCCGCACAGCGTCAACTTCAATTTGAACGCGGCCCGTTTATCAGCTCACGGCGATTTTGCGAGTGATCTCTCCCGAATTCAAATTCGAATAGATAGTCTCAAACCTCGCATTCTCAACGACCAGCGCCACGCCGCTGAGATCCGCGGAGAAGCCTGCGTGCGGTTCGGTGAATGTTGTCAGCTCCATCGGCTGCAGTTGTTTTACGCTGAGCGAACCATCCGTCTTTTTATAGATCATCGTCAGATTGCCCTGCAATAACAGAAACGCTTCGGGACAGCTGTGCTGTTCGAGTTCGGCGATCTCGGTCGCAGATCTGTATTTGGGGCGGTAAATGCCGATACGCCAGTTGCTGCCTTCGTTGAATAAAACTTCCCATTCTTTGACGGCGTTGATAACATTGACAGTCATACTTTAGCCGGAATCACCTGGATAAAAGCTCATCCGGTATAGGGAAAAACATATTTCGTTTTTGCAGACAGTAAGTTATTGCGGTATCTTTTCATTGTGCGTTCAGTATTTTTGGCTGAAAGTCAAAAGTAACTTTACGCGGATACCTCAGCGGCGAGCCCGTGCCGCAGTTTCACGATAGCACAACCGAAGAGTTCACGCGGAGCATTGCGTCTTACCGAAAAAACGGACCTCTGCTAGATCTGGATTTTCTCTCCGCGGAAGAACGCGAGAGGTTAACAAAGGCAGTCGTTTCCTGCGAGATGCCGTGACCGGTCGTTTTTCGGTTGCCGTGTAATGCGCCACGCATCCCATAGACGCAAAAAGCCGCTGAAACGACATGACTCCTTCAATTCCGCTCGCCGAGCGCATGCGGCCGAAAACGCTAGCCGATTATGTCGGACAAAAACATCTCGTCGGCGAAAGCGGCGTGCTGCGCCGCGCGGTCGCAGGCAAGGCGCTGCCCTCGCTTATTTTGTGGGGGCCGCCGGGCGTCGGCAAGACTACACTGGCGAACATTCTTGCCAGCGAACTCAGGCGGCCGTTTTATTCGCTGAGCGCGATCAATTCGGGTGTCAAAGATATCCGCGAGGTGATCGAGAAGGCTTCGGGCGGCGGTCTGTTTGCCGAGAAGGCTGTGCTCTTCATTGACGAGATCCATCGTTTCTCCAAGGCGCAGCAAGATTCACTTCTGGGTGCCGTCGAAACCGGCAAGATCACGCTCATCGGCGCAACGACAGAAAATCCTTCTTTTGAAGTCATCTCTGCTCTCCTGTCGCGCTGCCAGGTCTACACCCTGAAAAATCTTGAAGAGGCGGATTTATTTCTGCTGCTAAAGACCGCGACCGAAAAGGATGCTTTTCTCAGAACCCGGAAAATTGATTTGGCCGAAACCGAGGCTCTGTTCCGGCTTTCGGGCGGCGATGCGCGGCGCTTGCTGAATGTGTTCGAGCTGGTTTTGGACAATCTGGTCAGTGATCCCGCAGTGATCACTGACCAGATTGTCATGGAAATTGTGCAGCAGAATCCCGTGCTGTACGATAAGGCGGGAGACAACCATTACGACATCGTTTCCGCTTTCATCAAGTCTATCCGCGGAAGCGACCCGAACGCGGCCGCCTACTGGCTCGCGCGCATGATCGAGGGCGGGGAAGATCCGTCTTTTATTGCCCGGCGCATGGTCATCGCCGCCTCTGAGGATATCGGCAACGCAAACCCGACAGCGCTGGTGGTGGCCACGACCTGCTTTCAGGCCGTCAATCTGATCGGTTATCCCGAAGCGCGCATTGTGCTGTCGCAGGCGGCAACGTATCTTGCGACGTCGCCCAAAAGCAACGCGGCATATGCGGCAATCAACAAGGCTCAGGAAATTGTGCGCGAGACCGGGAACCTGCCGGTTCCCCTGCATCTGAGAAACGTACCGCAGCCTGCGCATGCGCAGAGGCCTAACGTCACCGCGGAATTCCTTCCGCCGGAAATCGGCGGTAGAAAAATTTACGACCCGGGTAACAACGCGCGTGAGCGCGAGACGCGTGAAGCGTTGAAAAAGATATGGGGTGTCAAATATGATTACTGAAATGCATCTGGCGCTTCTCTACCCACTATGGCCGGCAAAAAAACTTCGGCGACCCCGGATAGGCCAGGCACTCGAAACGGCGCCGGTTTCGAAAGCCGCGCCGCCTTCTGGTTGAC
>CAYHJO010000134.1:0-11772 GCA_964356715.1 uncultured Turneriella sp.
AATTACCGCGAGTCATATGACATGTTTGCCTGTAATGGCATCCTGTTCAACCACGAAAGCCCGCTGCGCGGAGAGACCTTTGTGACACGCAAGATCACTCGTGGCGTAGCCGCAATTGCGTATGCAGTGAGTGATTGCCTGTACCTCGGCAACCTGGACGCCCAGCGTGATTGGGGTCACGCCAAGGATTTTGTCGAGGGAATGTGGCTAATGCTGCAACAAGACGAACCCGAAGACTTCGTGCTGGCCACAGGAATAACAACTTCCGTGCGGGATTTTTGCGTCAAGGCCTTCTCGGATATCGGTGTAAAGGTAAACTTTCAGGGCCAGGGTGTAGACGAGGTCGGCATTATCGAATCGATTTCCGCGGCAGACTTCGGAACGGCGGTGAAGCAGGAATGCAGGCTAAAACCGGGTCAGGTAGTCATCCGTATCGACAAACAGTATTTCAGGCCTGCCGAAGTGGATCTGCTCGTCGGCAACCCTGCAAAAGCGAAGCAAAAACTTGGATGGACACCAAAGCATACTTTGGAACAGATGATTACTCAGATGGTAAAATCTGATCTGAACAGTTATTTGCGAGAAAAACTTTTGCGCGATCACGGACATTCGATCAGTGATTCTTCGGAGTGGTAGCCCCTGATTAGCGAATGCGGTTAATGACTTTCCGGTAAATTCGGAAGATTATCCGCCAGAGAATCACTCCCATCCCCTGTTCGCGAACAACCTGTCGGACGACTCCGAATTTGAGCCGCAGGCGGGTAAGCTTTCCGAGTTGTTGCGCGCCCTTGCCCGCACTCACTACATCCGGCCCGATGGCTTGTAGAAGCGATTCAGCAGATTCGGCCCATCGGAATTTCTTTCTGACGTATTTATAGCAAAGATTCGAGTTTTCCGCAAGAAGCTTCGGATTCCCGGACATTGCAATGATTAACCTTTCTAGTTCGGCCAAATCGGAAATAATGAACGGTGTCACCTCGGGATGAGCGCCTGCGTCCGTCGCAATCGACATTGTGCCCAACGCCTGCGCTTCTACGAGAGGCAAATTAAATCCTTCCCATAGAGAGAGTGTTACAAAAACATCCAAAGATCTCAGGTAATCGTTGCGCTCATCATCAGACTTGCTCAGCAAGACCGTATAACCCGCTGCTGTGAAATCTTTTGCATCAGCAGGAGTCCCTCGTCCCATAATGTTTATGTCGACAGGAATCTGTTTTTTAAGCCTTTCAAATAGAGTTATCAGCAGAGCGTTACCTTTATACTCAGCTTCCCCTTTGCCCAATCTCATCAGGGCACCGATCTTTAACGGCTGCTCCGGCCGGTATTCTGAAGCTTTCTTCACTCCCCGGTCTGGTACATGGTCGCAGCCGAGATAGACAACAGCGGCAGACGGCCATCCGATGTCTGTTGAAATAAATCTACTGATCGACATCATTCCGTGCACATGCGGATAAACATTTTTCAGTTTATTTATTTTTGTTTTGCGCCTGTCTTCGCAATCACTCATTAATTCAGGGGTTGGATCGCCGTATTCGAGCGCGTAGACCCGGAAATCTGCGGCAAGGTCGGGCAAAATTTCAAAAAACGGCGAGGTATGTGCAACGATGATATCGACACCCATCTTACGGGCGATGCGCCTGACGGTTGCGGCGTTGGCAGCAATCTGGAACGCCGCTGAATCAGGATATTCGCCATCCATATCCATGCAACCGATAGATATATTTAATCCTTTTTTCCTGAGTTCTGCCGCTAAGTTACTGACCACCACATCCACGCCAAAGCCGCGCTTCATGCGGTAGGTCAAAAACAAAACATGGCTCATCGGTTTCCAGCCTCAATATAACTAGACCACTTCCGCAGAAAATAAGCGCGATCTTTCAAAGAAGAATCGTTCGCCTCCCGCGTTCCATTCTCAACATGGATTATTTTTCCCGAATTGCAGACCACGGAGCGGGCCCCGAGTCTGTGGGCTGAGAGACAAAGAGAAATATCCTGACACTCACGCTGGAATTCTTCATCAAATCGGCCGGCTGATGCAAAAAGTTCAGCCGCAATCATCAAAAATGCTCCTGTGACAGCTGGCACGACTTTACCGTTCTTCAGCATGCGCGCTGGTACCTTGTCTCCACGCGCCGCATGGTATGGAAAATAAAGATTTTCGGTTTTTCTGGAAAAATACACGCCAGCGTGCTGGATTGTCTGATCAGGATAGTGCAGATATGGTCCGAAAATATCATGGCCACCGGATTTTTCAAACTCGGCGTACATCGCGCGCAGTGTCTTGTGAGCTTTGTCCAGGATAATGTCATTGTTCAAAAACAGCAGCGTCGCAGCCTTCGCCTCTTTTTCCGCAATACTGTTGTTGTTTCTGGAGAAATGATATTTGAATCCGGATATGATCCTGAATTCTTTCTCTTTCTGGATTTTCTTGTACTGGGCCAGGACGGATTTATCTCTGCTTCCCGTGTCTCCGATCAATACTTCGAAAAATATTCCATCAGCGGCGAAGGCTTTGCCCTCCGCCTGCAGCTGTCGGGTAAGCGGAATTATGTATTCGGGCCTGTCGAGATTCAGAATTATGACCGATAGGCCAGGCATCCGTGATTGTTTCTTTCGGACGGGTAATCTCGTTTTTTTGAAGTTCCCGAGGATCTTCCGGGCACGCTGTAAATTGCTCTGCTGATAAACGCCGAAATTTTCGTTTGCGTTTACCGTCTTTTGCCGCATGGTCTATACTTTCCGTTTATTCGCGCTGTAAAACCATATAAAAAGGACGACCCAACGAAGCGCTGGCCTAATCCACTCATTACGGCTCGCGATTGCGCCGCGCGGTTAACGCAAGGAAACGCCACAAAGAATATAGGTATCCGCGCTTTTTCAGCAATCCGAAAAGAACACCTTTCACGCCGGGATACCTTGTGGCCAATTGCACGGGCGATGGTACATATCTAATTGCAATCGGATTCCACAGATGAATAAAGACGCTGAACATCCTCTCCATAATGAACGCTATATAGGAAAAATTGTTTGTCCGGGATGCAAGCGAATGGAGAAATGATCTTTCACTATCGGATAGTCCAATGCGTAAAATATCAGCTATTTTGCCGGTAAATTCCATATAGCCGTGCCAGAACTTTTCGTTACCCGCCCAATAATTGCAGAATGCAAACGTTTCCCTCGGCTGCTGCCAGCTTTGTAAGTCCAGATCATAACCGGCTCTACGTAGTATCTCTTGCGAAAATTCCAGAATTCCAGGATGATAAAATTCCCCCTGCAACCATACATTCTTAAATAACAACTCTTCCATCGGAAAAGGATTAATAAAATAGAGATCTGCCCCCGGGTTAGATTTCATAAATTCAATAAATCTATCACCCGACACTCTGCTTTTCTGGCGGAACTTCCAGGATACAAAGCCCGTATAATCGAAATTTTTGTGCGTCCCTTTGCGAAATTCCGTTTCGAATACGTGATACTCCGCCCATTCACGATTTGGATTCGCTGTGTTATCGTAAGGAATGAATGCAGGCTCAAGCTCGGGAAGCTGTGCACGATCATAGTAGATCTGGTGGATGCCAATCCGCATAGGGAGACATGCAGAAACCAGCCGGAAATCATGTCGTCAATGGCAATAAACTCTTTGCTGCCTATCATTCATATACGCGTTGTATGAAGCATGGATAACGAGCGACTGAAGGCTGAAATCAAAGATCTGAAGGCTCGTGAAGCGGCTCTGCGAAAATCCGCACTGAGGAAAAATACGGACGAGGACGACAATCAATCCGCCTCTAATAGCCGCGCGATGCGCTATACGTGGCTCGGGGCCGAGTTTGCGGCCATTTTTTTCGCATTCGTTTACGGTGGCAACCTGCTGGACCAGAAACTGGGCACGAAGCCATGGCTTGTGCTGGTAGGCATCTGTGCGGGTTTCGGCATTGCGCTCTACCGGCTGATTTTTGTGGCGCGGCGGCTTTCGGAATAGCGATGCTAGCGAGGACGGTATTTGCGCCGGCGAAGATTAATCTGGGCCTGCGGATTACAGGGCGTTATGCGAATGGTTACCATCGGTTAGAGTCGGTGTTTGTGCCGGTTAGTCTGTATGACCGGCTGACGATCGGTTCTTCGGTACGGGATGAAGTTTTTTATGATTGGGGATTTGTCGACACTGAGCAAAAACGGTATTTATCGATCGGCGCTCAGGGAAACCCACTGCTCTGGAAATCCATAGCCTATGCCAGAATGCTCGTAGAACAATCCGGTGGGGAGATACCCTCCATTCGGGTTTTTGTACAGAAAAATATCCCATCCCCCTCTGGCCTGGGTGGCGCTTCAACCGACGCAGCTACGCTGGTCTTCGCTCTCTTAAAAATTTTCAGCCCGGTGCCAAATACCGAATTGAGCCCGGCAATTCTAAAGCAGGTTTCGGCCCTAGGGGCAGATATACCATATTTTCTCCATGCGGGCCTAAAGGGTAGACCAGCCCTGCTCGAAGGCCTGGGGTACGAACTCGCCCCTGTGGATTTGCCAGAACTGTGCGGATGGATTTGCGTGCCGGATTTCGGTTTTTCGACGAAGGCCATGTTCGCCGAGGTTCGCAAGATTCCATTACCTGAACTGCGGGATAACGCGCTTTCAGGATCCCAACTTCCGAATAGCAATTTGGCTTTACGCCTCAACGAAATTCCTTATTCGGACAAACTCGCCGAAGGGATAAAAGTCGTGCAGAACGATTTTGAACCGATTGCGGCGTTGCTGTTTCCGGCAGAACATCGGGTATTGCAGCTGGCGATACAGATTTTGGCGCAGACAGCGATGCAATTCTTTCCGGGACAATGGCTCGTCGGCATGACGGGTTCAGGAGCTGGAATTTTTGCGGTGACAGACAAACGCTTCTCGCGGCGTGCACTGCAAGAACGGACGGGGGCCTTGCAGGCTCGTCTGGGACGAAGCTGGCAGGTGTTCCCCGTGCGGACGCACGCTGCTGATTCGAATATTGGGCCGTAGCCAAGTGGTAAGGCAGCGGATTTTGATTCCGCCACGCGAAGGTTCGACCCCTTCCGGCCCAGCATCTAACTCCACCATTGCCACGGCAGGAACATGCTGAAGGTGAATTGGTGGATTGCTGGCTGGCCGAAGGCGTGCAGCTCGGTTAGCTCAATTCGCAGCCAGCGTTTGATTCCCCGCAAAAAGAGTTCTTGTTCGTCGACAATTTCTTTGCTATGGTTTTCCATAGCCAGACAGGGCAAATAAAGCACCAGAGCAAGCCTGATCAGGGCGGAGACAGTAATACCAAGACGAATTGCCGCTAGCTTCAGCAACACTACATCCTCACCATATAGACACACAAGATGACGGTGCAATTGCCCGCTTCCGGCAATCTGGGCTTTATTCTTCTGATGCACGGCCTGCCATGAACTTGTCATTTTCAGGTTTTTCTGCTCCGCGAGACGAAAGATGCAATATCGTGCAATCGTTGAATAGCTAACCTTTCTCCGCCTTGCAATTTCTGCAAGATATCTCCAGATGGCGCCGACCAGATGCACTTCCCAGACATCTTCAATCGGTGTTGGTTTGCCTGCCAAAAAAGGCGGTTGTTTGCGGCATTTCATTGTCCCTCTGTATATTAAATACAAGAAAACGGCGGATTTTTCTCATTTTACGGATATTTTTTTTCTTCGGAGATCAATCTGCCACTGCTATGGATTTCCATTGCAACCGGACAATACCCCTGAAACTATCTTGACATCCGCAAGGTCAGAAACAACCACGAAACATGAGCGAAACCAAGCGACCGTCGCCACTGAAACGAAAATACGTCATCGATTTCAAGTTCCAGAGTAAATTCATCATCAACGCCGTTATCCCCCTCATGGTCTTCGTGCTCGTGCTCGCGTTCGGTTTCATGTACGCCGTCAACAGCATCGCCAAAGAATATCAGTTCGAAAATACAGCCGAGCTCATACAGAAGCTGTCGATGACGCTCGGCAATGACGCCAGCTCAGGCGCAGTCTTCCAAAAAGTGAAACTCTATGGTGTCCTGGCGCTCATCGCCCTGGCCCTAGTCATGGCATTATCGCTCAGTATTCTTTTTGTATTGTTTTCACACCGCATTGCCGGCCCGATAATGCGCATTGAGCGTACTTTTGAAGAAATCCTGCACGGCGATCTGACACACCGCATTCAGCTGCGCCAGGGGGATGAGCTCAAAGAAACTGCAGATCACCTGAACACGATGCTCGACGGTCTTCAAGGGCGCATCAAGCGTATCGACCAGATGGCGCGTTTTATGGAAGAAAATCTGGCACACATGATTAAAGATGCTCCCCCCGATAAGAAGGATCAGCTCATAAAACTCGATGATCTCGCGAAAGGCGTAAAAGAAGCCATCTCCGACTTTAAACTCCAATAGAAAAGTTCGCACCTCCATACTCCGCCTTGGCCGCACACTATGCTGCGGTGATGGCCGATATACCTTACGCAGATTGGTTTCGTTTTGCCCTGCGCTATTTTCCGGCGACGGGCAACCGGCGTTTGATAGAGTTATTCAGTGGTCCGGGCGCTTTAGCAGCCATCGCTGAAGGGCACGGGTTTGAGGTATTTCGCCTCGACAACTCCAGAAATGCGCTGGGCAAAGATGGCAGGCGGATTTTGGCTGATGCCACGGCCTTGCCTCTAAGGGCGGATTTTTTCTCCGGACTGCTCGCGGCCAATGGCTCCATCAACTACCTGGCTGACACCGATGCGCTCACAGCGCATTTTACCGAGTGTGCGGCGATTCTCTGCCGCGGCGGCGCTTATGTTTTCGATTTTTGTCCAGCGGGAAGGGCTTTTGGTTTACATGCCGGTCATTTCAGTGCTTTGGACGGGCAGATAACGTTTTCGCACCGGTTTTCGCCGGCGGACCAGGAATTGCTATCTGTTGTGAAAATCCATAGCGGGGATGGCCAAATCATAACGGAGCTGCACCGGCAACGCATTTTTGCACCGCTGGAAATCCGCTCGGCGGCGGTCGCAGCCGGGCTCGAGGTACGCGAAGAAGCAGAGAACTATGGTTTGCCATTTACAGGCGATAATGCGCCCATGGTGGCCATGGCATTGGTAAAACCCTAGCCTCCTGCTATGGAATTCCAGAGCTAAGGGCTTCTCCTGATCTGCCGCACATAGGCACGCAACAGCAACAATGAAACGAGAAACGCCGCGGCCGGCAGGCCGATAAACAGGCCTGAAATCGTATGCGCGACAGAAACACTGTGTGACTGCGCCTGGTAACCCGCAAGGCTCAGCGCAACGCCGATAACGAGCGGCGCGCATGCCATCGCCGATTTGTTCACGAAGGTAAACGCCGCGAAATAAAGGCCCTCTTCCGCACCCGAATCGGCGGTGGCGAACGAAATTTCCTGCGGTACAAATAAGATCACCGCACCCGCGAAGCCGCCGACAATCAGCGCAAAGATGATGAGCCACGCGGTAAATCCGCCCAGCGTGAAGAGCAGCGTGGGAAAGGCCACAATGATGCTGACAAGTGCGATTGCCCACAGGCGGTGGCGGTTGAAGCGGCGGGACAGCGTCGACCACAGCGGCACGAAGGCGGTCGCGCTTAAGAAAAAGGCGATCGCGAGGGATTCACCCAGACCGCTCTGCCGCAACACATAGTCGGTGAAGTAGAGAGATACCGCGAGCAGAGTTGTCGCGGCGAACTGATTAAAAAAGCTCATGCCGGCGATCAGCGCGAAGCGGCGGTTTTTTGCCAGGACGCCCAAAGCGCGCGTAAACGAATGCACCTCACGCGGTGCGGCGGGCAGAGTATCGCGGTATTTTAACAACGGCAACGCAGCCAGCAGCGCCAGCAAGATCAGCATGCCGGCAATGAGCGCAAACAGCGTTGAGCCGCCGGTTTTCTGGTAGGGCACCAGCAGTTTGAGCGCGAGCGCACCGAAAATCGTACCGACGGTTTCGATGACCGCACGCGATGCAAAGAAGGGAGCGGTAGGGTTTGCCGCCTGTAGCGTACCCAGCCACGCATAGTGCGGTATATAGACGAGCGTCACGCCGAGATAGATGACGAAGATACCGATTGCGGCGAAGGCATAGTTGGCTGCAGAGGCCTGCACCGCCTGCCCCGGGCTCTGCAGCGATGGCAGAAACGCGATGAGCATGCCTGCCACCAGCGCCACTGTACCTGCGGCGATAAACGAACGCCGCCGGCGAAACCTGTCGCTCAGATAGCCGCAGACCGGGTCGAGTATTGCGTCGGTGACACGGCTGACAAAGAAGATACTGCCGATAATCGCACTGTCGAGTAACAGGCTGTCAGTCGCAAACTTCTGGTAGAACTGCGAAATGATGAACTGAACGAAACCGCCAATCAGCATCGGCAGTGCAAGCAGCGTCGCGGTTAAAACATTCACTGCTTGCGCTGCAATTCTGACTCGGCATGAAAATCAAAAAAGGCCGCCGGGGCAGTCTTGTCCTGGATTTATGGCTCGACCAGAGCGAGCCGGTACGCACGCTCTGCGGGATTCGCTTTCTGTCCCACGCATTGGATTTTAAGCAGGTCGTCGGTTTCGAAAGTCGCGGAATACTTCAGATTCGCCTGCGCAGAGCTGATTGCGAGAGATTTGCCGCCGCGCAGGTGTTCGAGTTTCACTTTGCAGGCGATCTTGCTTTCGAACACGAGCTGCCGCGTGACCGGCGCTTCGAGTTTGAGCCGGTAGAAATCGACATCACCGGGCGGGTTCGTAAATCCCCATTTCTGCGCGAGATCGATAAGCACATCGGCGTTTGCGGCGTTGTCGTTGAGTTCTGTTTCACTGTCGTCGTTGAATTGCGATTCGTTGATTTTGAGGGCATAGAGTGCTGGTTTGAATTCTTTTTTCTTTATTTTCGCGCGTCCGCGCACGCCGAGAGTCAGCTGTTCACCCGCTTCGAGTTTTACGTTCTCGGCAATTTCCTGGCGCACGGCTGAATTTTCAAACACCTGCTCCCTTTCACCTTTGCGCACAACTGTGAGCCGCAGCGTCTCGATGAACGGCGCTTCGAGACTGACATTGACGAGCACGGGATATTCTTTCCGGTTTATCCAGGTGAAATAATCGACATCGCCGATGGCAGAAATCTGTCCCGCGATCGAGTCTTCGGTCATGCGGCTGGCAGCAGCGAGGCTGTTATTGGGTTCGATTTCACTCTTGCGTGTAATATCGGCCAGCACGAGGTAGAGGTCATAGTAGTCGCGGCTCGTCGCGCGTTCGAGGCGCGCTGAAGACACGCAGACGATCAGCTGTGCGCCGGCCTGCAGAAACACGGGACTCGTTTCGAGCGGCTGTCCTGCCCCCGCGGCTTCCTGCCGGTGGATTTCATTGCCGGCGGCGTCGAGAAAGCTCACCACTCCGGTAATGCCCTCGACGCCGGTGAGGCGGGCTGAGACGAGTGTCGCCTCGGCGGATGTATTCTGTCTGGAAAAACAATCCCTCTCGCGCAGCTTCTCTTTTTCTGTGCGCGTATAGAGCGGCCCATGAAAGCCGGTGGCGTGCAGAGTTGCGAGCGCATTGGCGGTCGCCGGAGTATTGTTGGGTTCCCGCTCTACATCCGAAGGCGCGTTAAAAACGCGGTAGAAGAACTGGAAATCCGCGGCCTCGTCGCTCTTAGCCTGAATGCGCACGAGCGTTATGCCCGCCGCGAGGTAGACCGGAGAGATTTCTTCAGGCAGTGAAGAGCCGTTATCGTCGGCAGTCACGATGGCCTGTTCGGGTGGAGAAAACACCGTGATGCTGCTGTCGCTGCCGCGCGCTGAGCTCAGTTCGGCTCTGAACATCGCCGGCGCGCTCAGCTTTACACGGATAAAAATTGTGGAATCGCCCTGGTTAAAAGTGCCGCTGAGTGTTTTATCGGCAGCGAGGTCGAATGCAGTCTGCGGCGTGTCGTAAGTGCCTTCGAGTTTTATGGGTTTGGCTTTGCAGTGCAAAGCCAGAAGCGCAATACACACGAGTGATGCGCGCAGCATAGGGGTCAGACTGTCAGCAGCGGAGTGCGGCCTGCCTGCAGCGATTCGGCGATGCGCAGAAATTCTTCACTTTCGATGCCGGTGCCGAAGGCCTCATCGCTGCGGAACATCGCGCGCAGAATTTCGCGATTATCGGCACCGCGCTGGCGTGCCTGTTCGACGCTGCTCAACAGCCCCTGCACGTCGCATGCCGCCGCGAGAATAGAAATTTGTATAAGGTCAAAGACATACTCGGGGGGAGCATTGTCTTCTTCAGATACTACGGACTGCAAATTGTCCATACACCTCATTTTACGCGGCGCACAAATCGTCAACCATTAACGCCTTCCGCGCGCGAGGCACTGATCCAATTCCCCTTTACGCCAGACATGGACCATGGCTTCGCGGATACATGAAGAAAACGCATATCCTGATTGGCGCGGCGCTTACCAGCCTCGCTCTCGCCAGTGCTACCGGCGCGAAAAAACCCGCAAAGGCGGAAAAAGACGGCGAATGCCACGGCATAAACGGCTGCAAGGGCCAGGGCGACTGCGGCAACAAGCAGCACGGCTGCGGCGGTCAGAATGCCTGCAAGGGTCAGGGCTGGAAAAAGATGACCGAGGCGCAATGCAAGGCCAAAAAAGGCAAATGGCAGCCGATGACAATGGAGATGTGACCGACTGAACGCTGAAGAGTTACTCGGTAACCATGGCGACGCGCTTTACGCGTTTGCCAGAAGCCGGGTCGACAACGACGATGACATCGCCGACTGCATCCAGGAAACGCTGCTCGCGGCGGTGAAAAACGCCGCACAGTTTGCGGGTCGTTCGAGCGAACGCACCTGGCTGACCGGAATTCTGAAATTCAAAATTATCGATCTTTACCGCGCGCGGGCGCGCGAGATGCAATTTCAGTCGATTGACGCTGCCGGCGACGACGATTATTTTGACGCTCAGGGACACTGGGAAATGCAGCGCGCTCCCAAATCCTGGGAAAAATCGCCGCTCGAACATCTTGAGAAAACCGAACTATCGCAGAAATTGCATGAATGCATCCGCCGCCTGCCTGCCGCGATGCGCACCGCTGTCGTCCTGCGCGAACTCGAAGCGATCAATACGGCGGAAATCTGTAAGCAGCTGAGCATCACCGCGACCAATCTCAACGTGATTCTGTACCGCGCGCGCCTGCACCTGCGTAACTGTCTCGAGACTGCCGGTTTCACTGGAGTAGGCGGTGGCTGAGCACAGAACATCCGGCCTGACGTGCGAAGAATTTGCGGCGCTGGCGTCGACGCGCATGGAAAGCGGTGTTTCGTGGTCGGATCGTCTGCGTATGCTGTGGCATGAAATTCGGTGCGTCTATTGCCGCCGTTTTGTCGCACAGCTGAAACGCATGCGCAGTCTGCTGCGCGCAGAGGCCCCGGCGGCGGCCATGCCGGAAACAATACGCCAACGGATTCATAAACGGATCAGGAACAGACTATAAACATCGTGTTGAGTCTTCAGAGCCGCCGGCTGTTTGAGATACTGCACGCGGTGCTGATCGCGGCGGCACTGTCTTACCTGTTTGTTGCGGCTCTGCCGCACGAAAATGCGCTGTCGCTGGCCGCCGATGGCAAACTGCAGCTGAGCACTGCGTGGGGCTATCGTTTTCGCCACGCAGGTATGCTCGCGGCTGAGGGAGCGCCGCTCGTGTTTATCGCGCTGATGAAATTACTCGGCGCGAAAGGATTGTGGAGTGCCACACTGCTGGCGCAGTCGCTGATACTTGCGCGCTCGCACCGCATGCTGCGC
>CAYHJO010000135.1:0-11770 GCA_964356715.1 uncultured Turneriella sp.
CGCAAGATGCCATTATCTGCCGGCAGGGAAAAGTTATGGTTGTCGGCGGCACCCAGATCGAGTGGCGCATAATTTTCAATGAACGACCGCAGTTCGCGGAAATTGCCGCGTGCCCAGGGAATGACCACTTGGTGCCAGGCGAACATCATCGGCAGCAGAAGCAGCGCCATGCGGGCATAAGGCCGGCTGATTCCCCAATAACTCATGCCCGCCGCGCGCATCGCGATTACTTCCCGTCCGGCGCTTATACCCGAAAGAGATACCACCACTGCAAGAAAAAGAGCGATAGGCAGCACCAGACCGAACTGGGCCAGCTGTGTCAGACCAAAGACACGAAGCAACAGAGTGGCCGGTATGGCTTTCTCAATACCCAGCTTCAGCAGGTCGCGCAGGTAAAACGCCGAAAGTGTCAGGCTGGCAAAAAGGATCGCCACTGCACAGTATGAGGAAGTCAGTTGAATCAGGTATTTGCTGAGTATTGCGGATTTAGTTAACTTCTTACTTGACCACACCTTTCGCTGTTCCTGTTTTTCCGATGCGAAGCATCAGCTTTCAGATAGTTCGCTACTCACAATACGTATCGCGCGTCCTGCATACCGGTGTCTCAAGTCGCCAGAAAAACAAGCTCGCAATCCTTGAACATCTCTTTTGTGTCGTTAACGATTTTCTGCACCGAAGCGGTTCCACCTATTGGATAACCTACGGCACACTGCTCGGCCACGTCCGCGATCGTGCATTGATGCCCCATGATCAGGATATCGATTTTGCCCTGCCCGTCAGGGAATATGATGGCATCATCGGTTCTGCCCGGAGGCTTCCGGTCGGTTTCAGTTTGCACGATTCAAGTCGGTACCACAACGGGCCCAAATTGTACATTTCATATAAGGGCTATGACGCAGACCTCTATTTCTTTCGCGACGCCGGTGAGAATCTGCAATCGTGCGAACGGGACAAGAACAATTCTCGTTATATGCTGCCGGTTGACAGGCACCTGATTCTTCCGGTCAGGCCGGCCATATTTCTGGGCCACGAGACATTCGTCCCCGCACAAGCAGACCAATACTTATCTTTTGTCTACGGCTACACCGGTGCTGATGCGAAATTTAATCGTGTAACACATTTCTGGGAGAAGACGCCGGTCTAATTTCCGCCTCATGGTATATGCAACACCTCCCCGACATTGTGTACACCTGGGTTCAGGGCGAAGATCCGGACTACAGGCGGCTTGTATCGCAATTCAGCGGAAAGCCGCAGCACATAAATCCCGAAAGGTATCGCGATCAGTTTGAGTTGCTGCGCTATTCATTGCGGTCGCTGGAACGAAATTTTCCGCATTATCGAAATCTCTATCTGGTGACGATGCGGCCGCAGAAGCCAGAATGGTTAAACGCCGAACATCCGCGGATTAAATTGGTTCACCACGATGAATTCTTTGCATCAAAAGAATATTTGCCCACTTTCAATCATAATACGATTGAAAGTTACATCCACCTTTTACCCGGGCTGGCTGATCGGTTCATCTATATGAATGACGATTTCTTATTTGGTCAATCGACCGGCAACGATGATCTGTTCCCGGGCGGTCGTCCGCGCATTTTCGGTTCGCTCTGGGGCGAAAAATGGAAATTCCGGATCTTTGATGGTTCATGGCTATCACTCGGCTTCATCGAACATTGTCCGGTGCCCATTCTCAAGGCAGCATGGTCAGAGATGCAGACGATCGTGCCTGACGAAATTCTTGCCACGAGGCAAGGTAAATTCCGTGATAAACATCACATCCGCATGGACAGACTCTACACGCATTACATGCTGAAATACCGGCCCGAACAATGCGAAGTCAGTCCGTTCTATAAAACACGCCAATTGAGCGAATTTGTCAAAATCGGAAATCACCTGAAAGAAGAGGAGAGAAAGATCCGCCGGCTGCGGGGGAATCTAAAGAAGTTCATCTGTCTCAATGACGATCAGGGCGAAGAACCCAATCAAGCGGTCATTGAGCTTTATCGGGAATTTCTCGCAGGCGCATACCCTGAAAAATCCACGTTCGAGATCTGGTAGCTGTCCGTTATCAGGACAGGTGTCCGCGGAAAAATGAACAATAACGTCCTGGATGAACTCTGCTCAATAGCCGTTTCCAGCGCCCAAATTGTTCCTGAAAAAGCATTCTTTGGAAATTCTCAGGAATTTCAGCGGACATTGGTATAAGAACTCTTGCTTTGCACCCACCGAACCACCATGCGCATTCTGTGAAGGTACTTGCATACGTGCCGATAATGGTATTACATTGTCCAAGCAGATACATATCCAAAAACGCGGCTTTGTTGATTGCCACGTCTTCAGTATTACCCGTTTCAATAAAATGTTCCGGGACTTTTCCCAGCGTCAGCACCCGATCGCCATATCGATCCCTGAATTGCTTTTCAACCGCTGAACTGTCCGTACAAAGGAAAATGTTTTTGGTTGCCGGAAATGAGGCCAGCGCAGCATGAAACAAATCCATGTTGAGCCATGACTTCCTCTCTTCATGATTTTTCCAGCTGCGGATATGAATTCCGATTTTCCCGGCGAAATCCGGGTGTTCACTGAGGAAAACTTCGGCGTGCGCCTTTACTTCGGCATTAATGGTGATATTTCGGAAAATTTCGGAATACTTGCGGATGAAATAATCAGGAGTCCGTGCGAATAGAAAATCTATCGAGGAGTATTCCCGCGTGTGAAAGCGTTCGTACGGCTCGACATCCAACCGCCACCCGTCGATACCGCGATATTTTAGCAAATCTTCGGGTGAGGCAAGCCTGATCTCAGGAAACAGATACGAATCGGCTCTGTTTGTCGTCAGCACCTGAAGTCCCTTGCCCAGCATGGAAACATAAGCTTTGATGCGATTACCCAGCCCTGGATTGAAATTGCACATGTTAACTACAGTCCGCATGTTTTGAAACCCATTTTCGTCAAGGCCCGGGATAGTAATGATTCTGACTCGCCCGCCTGCCGCAAGAATGCGACATCCCCACTGACGAAGTAGTCGTCACCCGACTGCGAAATTGTTGTTGCTGAATCGGGTACGGCTAGACCAGCGCTATTGCCCATGATGCTTCTGTACGCATGCTGCGTAAGCTGATAACATAAAAAACTTCCATAAGCCAGCAGATGATCGATGGGTTGTGTCAGTCGAATCTCGTCATGCACGTAAATCCCACCGTACTCGGTCAGGATTCGGCGGGCAATCATTTGCCGCAGAACTTCAAAATCCCCGCGCTCGTAGAGATAAAGCCAATAAGGCGATGCCTCAATGTTCAAGTCGGACTTGCGCCAGATTCGGATTGTGAAATCTTCAAGAATTGCCGCATTGGCGCGACGATTTTCCGCGATTCGCGTCGATAGTTGCGAATTCTCTAACTCAATAATATGCCAGGTTTTTGGAATCTTCAAATATCTTTGATCAAAGTCTGCCCGGGCCTTTTGCCAGCGATCGTACCTTGGAACCGTAGCATTATTCCACGGCTTCTGCACGGTGTAGTGGATGATCTTCGGATGTTTCACAGGGTTATCCGATCCAAACGTATTATAGATGATGTTCACAAAACTGACGCGGCCCTTGCAGGTAATATTCAGGATATCCTGATCGGGCCATGTATATTGCGTGCCATTGACATGTTCGAGCCACACACGCTGCAATTGTGCTTTGCGGATTTCGCGCAGATTCATCAGCAACACGCCGGCGTTAAAATATTTTTCCTGTTCCGTGAAACCGAGCTGCGTCTTTCTTTCCCGGGCGCCCGCGTCGCCGACGGCGGCGAGAAAATTATTCTTCAAATTTATTTTGTATAATGGGCGGATATCCCCCTCAACGAGCGTATCGGCATCGAGATAGAGGATTTTGTCGACGTTCTGCGGTAACAGGCCTGGCAATAAAAGTCTGTAGAGCGTGTACTTCGTAAACGTGGGGGTTACATTCAGATTACTCTTTATGTGATTCGCATAATGACCCGAGGCATCGATAATTTCTATGGAAACCCGCTTTGCGCACCCGGAAAGTCGAATCACTCTGTTAATATATTCGCGCTCAGCCTCGTTGAGCCCGTCACACAGTAGAAAAAATCTCAGTTTGCCCGGGTTAAATTGCCAAATTGCATGCAATTGCACCAATACGTAAGGCAGCCAGTTGTTGCTGAAGATCAGGACTATGTTCATGAATCCCTTCGAATGCTCATGCTCTTTGAGATTCGCAGAATATTAATCCCATCTTGTTGCCTCAATCGATCTGGGTCTGTCGTACCGCAGCATCTGGATATTAAATCCATGCTTCTCGAGAAGGTCTCGCAGCCGGCGCAAATTGATCTTGTAGGGGTTGTCGCGAAATAGTTCAACTTTCATCAGCGGTACCTTTGCCAGCAGCAATTCTTCCGGATAGCCGATGGGTGAGCTCTTGAGGTTTCGCTGCGGGCGGCGGCGTGTGTCCCGATCATTCAAATAAGGCAGATTGTGTGCAGGAGCAAAAGCCCCCATCGCGAATCCATTTTCCCGAAAATATGCGGAAAGGCCGAGCTCGTAGCTCAGTATCGTTTGCAGCTTGTTTTTGAACGGCAAAACGCTTGCCCAGAATTTTGGAAAAAAATCCGATGCTATTGCGCTGCGCCTGAAAACAATAAAATAACTCTGCAAATGCCAATGAAATTCCTGATTATCGGTCATTCCCCAGATATCCACAGGTATCTCACGCATTGCATCGAAGGTCTCGCTAAGAGGAAAAACAGGGCCAAATACGCTGGAGTTTGTGAGCAGTAATTCATCCCAATTTCTCAGATTGAGGTTTTGTATTGAGTGTTGCCACATCGAAAAATCGTAACCCGCGTTGTCGCAATGGATAATCTCTGAAACCAGCTCGCGTATTCTACGCGCTTCTTTTTGTTGCGGTCTGCAGGTCGTGAGAAAAATGATGCGGTCAGCCTCTGTGCTGAGGGCGTGCAGATAATGCACGACATATTCTTTGATCTCGTTTTGCGCGTCAAAGTGTGCAAACAGGCATAACCTTTTAATCTTCATCTTTCCGCTGGGGGGTGAGCGAGTTTTTGATGGTGCGTATAAAATTTCCTTTCTGCCAGAAATGCCGCCATGGTTTCACAAACTTCATTTTTCTGCGTACAATTTTTAATAATATCCGGTAGTTCTTATCGACTTGCGCCTGGTTGAAAAAAGTGCCCGATTCAGCCAGATGCAGGCCGTAATTTGAACACGGAAAGAGATCCATTTCGAAATACCCTGCCTGAGCAAAACGGCGGGTCCATTCGACATGCTCATGCCCATAACCTGCAAACAGGGGTGACAGATAACCTACTTTGTTCAAAGCCTCGCGCGTTACGCCGGTGATTTGCGCGGTCAACTGAGCCATACGATACGGGTCGTCGATAGTGCCTGTGCCTGCTTTTATGACCTCTTTCGGCCAGGTTGAAACCGGGCCGTAACAGACATGCTGCCAGCGTTCAGTGATGCTTTGCCAGTGCTCGTTCCAGCTCCTGACCTCGGGTTGGCAATCATCTTCAAGTATGAGGATTGTGTCTGCGTTAAAATAATGCAACAATGCATATATTCCTCTGTTTTTATTGGCGGCGATGCCGCTGTTGGGGGCAGTGATACAGGGAATGTTATTCTTTCTGCAATATGCCACCGTGCCGTCAGCACTGCCATCATCTGAAACGACGAGATCATATTCGCCGGTGGTGAATTCGCGAATCCGCGAAATCGTTTCAGCGAGAATCTTTTCGCGATTGTATGTCACAATAGCAATTCCCAGGCGCCGCATTATTTTTTTACCATACCATCTTCAAGCGTCAAAACTCTGTCGGCAACATGGAAATACCTGTCGTCATGCGAAATAATGATAACGGTTTTTCCCTGCGCACGAAAATCGGGCAGCATCTGTTCATAAAATAGTCGCTTGAAATGCGGATCCTGATCTGCCGCCCATTCGTCGAGTATAAGTATCGGTTTGTCTTCGAGTTTCGCGACTATCATCGCGATGCGTTTGCGTTGTCCCGAAGAAAGTTGAACGTCAGAGATATATCCGCTTTCGCTGATCGAAATGCGGTTTTCCAACTCGAATTTTTTCAGCATTTCACTCGCCCGTAGGGAGTATTGCTGAAAATCCTTCAGGTGAATCTGTTCAAACAGGTAAAAATCTGAAAAAATCACATGAAACAAATTTTTGTAGGCGCTCGTTTCATCGGACAGCATCGGTTTGGCATCGAGTAATACTGAACCTTGTGAAGGAGTATAGAGCCCGCAGAGCAGTTTGATGAGTGTCGTTTTGCCGCTGCCGTTTCCACCGACGATGAATAGGATTTCGCCGCGCCTGATTGTCAGCGATATGGGCCCGAGGCTGAAAGATTTTTCTTCGTGCCCGTCTCGCTGGGGATAAGTGAATTGCACCTCGCGCATCTCTATCGTCTGGAAATCCGGGGCTGCGTGGCTGCTTTTCGTTTCGCGAGTTTGCGGTGAGGGGTGGAAGATTCTTTCGAGATCGAAGCCGAGTTTTTCAATTTCTTTCAGCCGTATGTTCGTACGGTAAAGATTGCCAAAATGGTCAATGATTGTTCGCGCCGGGTCTTTTATCACCAGCACAAACAAAACGAGATCGCGCACCTTTACAAGATTCGCCGAATCTTCTCTGCCGCCGATGAAAATAAGGGCCCCGACAAAGAGATAGAGCAGCATATCAGATGAATGTGCAAAAAGGAACTCAAAAGTTCTGTTCTTGAGAGAAATCTGGCGAGCGCTCTGGATAGCAGGACGCAATTCGCGGTGGAAAAAATAATCAGCCTTGGCGCTGCTTTGAGAGATTTCCCGTATTCCGAATACTGCCTCTTCAAGTCTCTTGTTGACTATCCAACCGGCACTCCGCTCTCGCCGGATAAATTCCCGTGCTTTGGCAGAAGGGTACAGATACAATGCTATCATGACCGGAAACATCACGGCAGTCACGGTTAATACCTGCGGCGAAACAATGCCAAAGTATATCAATAGCCCGGTAACTTGCAGAGTCTTAATGATTGTACCCGAAAGATCAGAAATTGCGCCGGTGATCGTTTCAATTTCCCCGTGCAGAACTCCGAATATTTTATGCGGAGTTAACTCTTCAATGCGTGCGAGCGGCGTTGCCAGCACGATCTGCGTCATTTCAAGACGTATGCGCGCCGAGATGGCCAGCGAGATGCTGAGAAAAAATCTTCTGGTGAGTATTTCAGTCAACGTGTAAGCGGTGACCGCTGCGATAAATAATACCATGTTCTGATTGGACAGATCACCCTGCAAAGCCCGATGGATCAGAGCAATCATGGCCGTATAGGTGTTGGCAGCCACAATGCCGAAAAAAATGGCGGGGCCAAGTTGGTGAAAGGAAGATTGGAAAACCCGCAAAACAATGCGCATGGGAATTAGAGGGATAGTTTTGAAAGAGACCACAGCGAGACATTCAATTATCTAAGGACTGCGGCGCGCCTTGCGCGTGCTGATTCCCCGCAGATGCGCAGGTGCGGAAATCAAATTTACAGCCTGCCTGAGCACCACGTCTTAGATAGATACGTGCATCAACCTAATATTTCGGTCGCAATGTGTACTTTTAATGGCTCCGATTTTATCCGTCGCCAGTTAGATTCTATTTTTGGACAAAGTGTCGCAGTTCACGAGATTCGCGTGTTTGACGACGGTTCGAGTGATCAAACTCTGGACATACTTGCCGAGTACTCTATGCGATTTCCCGACCGTTTGCACATTACCAGTAACTCGAGTCGATTGGGTACGGTGAAAAATTTTGAGCGTGCAGTATCAGCGTGCCGGGGGGATATCATTTTCCTCGCCGATCAGGACGATGTCTGGCTTCCGCAGAAAG
This sequence comes from uncultured Turneriella sp., assembly GCA_964356715.1. Classification (GTDB taxonomy): domain Bacteria; phylum Spirochaetota; class Leptospiria; order Turneriellales; family Turneriellaceae; genus Turneriella. The sequence continues at coordinate 7,889 of CAYHJO010000135.1, forward strand.
TCGAGAAATATCTGGCGTTTTTCGCAGAGAATCCAGGTATTCAGGTGCTGGCCTCGCACGGCTACTTTATTGATCGCAACGACCAATTAGTAGAAGGTTATTCCTGTTGGGATATACCGCAAATATTAAGCCAGGCAAACAGAAAATTCGATTATTGCCAGATGCTGCGGAATATCTACAATTTTGTGACCGGGGCTTCTTTGGCAATCCGCCGCGAGCTGGTGCCTGAATTAATTCCTTTTCCCATCTTACCCTTTTATCTGCACGACCGCTGGATTGCTTTTGTTGCATCGAGTAAAGGGTCTTTTGAGATGATCCAGGAAAAACTCTATAGTTATCGCCTGCACAGTGGTCAGCAAACTGGTTTGGCATTGTTGGACAGAACTCCGGCGGTAGCAAAGGAGTTTCAGTTAGAATTTGACATGACAGATGAAAAGCTGCCATTCGCATACGTGAAGATGAGGTTAAATCGACTGACAAGCGCTTATGAATTGCACGTTTCGCTGCTCCATGCGGCGAATGCTCATGCGGAGTTCATAAAGGGACACTTAACTGAAATAAGGCGGCAATACGCCGAAACCAAGCGGCAACTACGCCGCAGAAATCCGATACTATTATTTTTTCTGAATATTTTCGATTTTTTGCAGGGTATTCGCCAATTGCCGAAGGTTGCGGTTGAAAAAAACGGATGAACTTACAGATTCGCAGTAAACGCATGTGTAAACTGGTTACAGAGGGTTGAAGGAATTGAGACATTATACCGGCAATATTTTATGCTGATCCTCTCATACCCCGTTTACTGTAATGACTGGAGGAATAAAAGGATATTTCAAAAATCCCTGAGAACAATTCACTTTGATGGTGAATTGTTATTGCATCTGGTTATTAACGGCTGCAAATATCCGGACTTTATTTCAAGTCTGTCCGATCGACCGAATACGCAGCTTGTGATGAGCCCTGTCAATTCTGTGGCCGGGGCCTGGGCGAGGGCAATTCAACGGTTACATGATTTTGGGGACGATGCTGTGCTGCTTATGGCAAATCAGGACATTTTTTTTCACCGGAAAACTTTGAATATTCTATACAGCGCTGCGCAACAAGATGGGTTTGTTTTCGGTGACAGCGGCAAGGTGATGAATGCGTTTAGTCTTTGGGGAGGACGCTTAAAGACTTTCGTGCGTTTTTTTGAAAAAGATCCGGATGTCAGGTGCAAGGGGTTACCTGACGAGTTGTTTGCACCGGCATATTTTGAAGATAACGACCTTCTGAGAAGGATGGATCTTTCGGGGTCGAAGCGGATTGCGGTTCAGGCAAAATACAGGCACGTAGGCAGCTCAGTCATTAAGTATGATAAAAATTTGCGAAAACAAAATAAGGTATCGCATGAGCGGAACAAAGAATATTACATTAAAAAATGGGGTGGCGAGCCCGGTCGCGAAACATTTGATACGCCGTTCGGGAATTTACGGGAGAATTAATTGTTTACATAACGATAAATTCATTCAGTCAGCGGGGTGATTTTGTTGACTGTTTCCACGGGGGAACACCAATGCAGACTTTAACCTTCGGAAATCGGCAGAATTTTTTGGCGTTAAATACCTGAATTTGCGCGTTGACCCGACCTGCATACCCGATGGCGTGCGACCACGCGCCTGCTACGGAATTGAAAGCGTTATGCGCAACGATCTTATCCATTTTTGCGGCGCTGCATAAAAACAAGGTGGCGCCATCGGCTTCGCGTTTTGAAATCCGTCACGATGATCTGCCCGTTGATTTCAATGTGATGGCAACTCTCATAAGCTTTCAGTGCAGGTATCTCTGCCGGCTCTTCGTTATATTCACGGGGATTCAGTGCGGTAACCCGCATGAATCGCAGGCCCTGCCCGTAAAAATTTTCGCTCCATTGCATCGGGCGGTAGAGGTGGTGGCCTCGCCTGAAAAATCGCCCGGCACCGCGACCGCTCGAATACGGCAAATGTGAGTATAATGCCTTTTGATTCACCGGGTGAGCTTGCCATCGTTTCGCGGTCAGCTCATTTGCAAAATAAATCTGGAGCGACCGGCGCGCGCCGCCGGTGCGCGCCCTTACGGCGCAAAACAGCCAATACATTCCATTTTGACGCAGTAAGGTGCAGTCTGCGGCATCGATGTCGTACAGCAGCCGCCTCTCAAGTACCCAGCCGCTCGGAAAATTCGTAGCTCGGTAGAGGTCGACGGTGCGGTTCTCGCAACTTTCGGGAATCATATAGAACTGCCGCCGGGCGCGAAAAATCTGCGGATACGAAAGATGGTAGCGTCGTTCCAGAATTGCCCGGTACGGTTCCACAATTTGTCCCTGATTGTTGATAGCGACCGCTGCCAGTACGCCTTTTCCCTCGCGCGCTCGATAATTCTCGAAAAATATCCAGTGCCGCTTGCCCTCAGTGATGCAAAAAGGGTCTGCCCAGTATTGATGCCAGGGGGATTTCAAGACTTTTTGTAACGGACCGATGCGGACGGTTATTTCAAATTTTTCCTGCGTGAGCCGATGCAGCCCGGAAAGGCATGTAGCGTACAGGTGGCGCAGCTTCCATATTTTTTGATCCGCGAATTTGATGATGTCGTGCCTGGCCCGCAGCAGCGGGTCTAACCAGAGCGGAGAGCGAATCGCTGTGAAATTGCGCGTCGATACGCCGCGAATCGGATGCGTACTCGATATATCAATTTCACCTGCAGGTGAAAAAATCCATCTGCCGGAGTGTAACTCAGCATAAAGCAGATTATTCAAGACCGATTGGTCGTAGCGGTGGTTTTCGCGGTTTGCCCCGTACGGCGCAATCGTACCTTCGTCGAGACAGTAACTTTTCCACGCGCCGACAAGTTTTCGGATTTCACGCATACCTCCGTCGAGGCCGATAACGCCGGCCGGTAAAATAAGTTCGCGGCGCAATTCGAGTGGTGTTTTCATACGTTTAAATGTTTCACCGTGGCACCAGCGGTCGAGCGGAGATTGTGAATTCAGAATGAATATTTTCTCTTTGTCCAAATGCGTCTGTATCAGGGGCAATAAATCTGCACTCCGAATCACCGAAGCCGCGTCTAACCACAGGACGCGTTTTCGCTCGCGAACATAGCGGTCTATAATCACGCTTTTCCAGGCGCACGTATACAGCTTGCTGAGGTGCCCGGGGTAGCGCGCAAACGCAAAAGTTTCGATGTGTATTTCTGAAAAATTTTTCCGGAGCCATGCTCGGGTGGTCGGTGTGAATCCCAGATCGTAGACGATGCACGGAACGTGCGGCAGATGGCGGCGCAAGCTGAGCAAGAACTGTGCAAGAGTGCGGGCGTAGCGCTCGTCGGCGGCGGTCAATATGTGCAGCATCGCGCGAATGTCCTCATTGTGTATGCACACATGCGAGAGCGGTTTTCTTAATTTTTTGAATCCAGTATTCTACTCCAAGCGTTCGGTACAGGTTATCGTTGAAGCGGTTCGCATGCTCGGCTTTCCAGCGCAGCAGATTGTCCGTTGTTACCTCCCGCCAATCGTTTACTATAATGACGGGAAAATTCTCCGGTTGATAGAGTGAATCGAGAGGCGATGTTTTCACAATGGGGATTGTTTTCAGAAATAACGCCTCCCATGTGCGATGGCAGTCCATGCCTTTGCCGAGCGGCGATGCTTCAAAGGCAAAATTTTCATGAATTTGCCAACAGTCTTCCTGATGCAAGCGTCGGTCAACGAAGGTACAAAATGGCTTGTCTGCGAGGATTTCATACGCCTCGAGCCTGGGCTGGCGCCCTTCTTCATGCAGATTGGCCTGCTTGAGGCGCTCGAATTTGTGGAATGTGCAGAGAACCTTGGGGGGCTTATTTTGAAACTCAGGCATCGATTGTTTAATTCGG
>CAYHJO010000136.1:0-11733 GCA_964356715.1 uncultured Turneriella sp.
TTCTTTTTGATTGTATAATTCATCGAATCCGGGGTTGTGTTTGTCCACGTAATATTTGTTTCTGTGTACCCTCCGGACGAAGTCACTGTATCAGGCGCAGCGCCTATCGAGCTAGTGAGAATCGTGAACTGTGCCGGCGAAACCGTATTTCCGGAAAGATCGGTAAGGAGATTGAGATCGAACACGACGCTGCCACTTCCAACTCCACCGCTCAGATTGAGCTGGTAAACCTGATCGTTGACTTTGCTGACGGAATTGATGACGAGACTACTTCCACCACCCACCGGATTCGGATAGTTGGCTTTGACATCTGCATTTTTCATGGGTTCCGAAAAATTGATGATTACAGTATTTAATGTCGCTACAGGAGTGGGTGAAGCGACGGTCGGTTGTGAAGCCGGGGTTGTGCTCGTCACGCTGGGCGCTTGCGTATCCTTATTATAACACCCCGCCTTCGGGTTCAGACAATTGGCGTCCTTATTAATCTTACAAGCCACCGCCAGCAAAGAGAGCGCAGCCACAGCCACGAACACTGGTTTGCTTTGATTCATAAATCCCCCTTCTCTCATTGAAACCGCCACTCATACGTCAATGTCGCGCGCATGCCGGGAATTATTGAATAATCGCTGCCGATGTTGAACTGTAGCGGCAACGACGCTTTGCCCTTATCGACGGCGACGTTACCCAAATCGGGTTCAATCAGCCACGCATGCAAAAGCGCTCCGAGCCAAATACCGGCCGTGACGGCGCCGCCGATCAGCGCGAGTTGGCCATACTGGTTGCCCTTCGTTTCAAGGCGATCAAACTCTGCCTGCGCCGCAGTCTGGTCGTAGAGCCCGGTGCCGCCGGCCGTATTTTTGTAATACTGGGGTTCATAGGCTTTGTATTGCGCGCTGACCACGAAGAACATCGTCGCCATCGTCGCGGTAAACGCAATGCTGGTGCCGCCCGAAATCATCCAGAAGTTGCCCCAGCCGGTGCGCTGCTTGTAATGGTGCCCCCAGCCGGGAAACATCAGCGAGCGCATGACAGCGCCGCGATCTGATGGTACGAACAGATCTTTGATTTTTTTTGCAAGATTGTCCGATACCTGATTGATCGTTTCGAACATTTCGGCGCTGATCGGCGCTTTGGCGTCCTGTTCATCGACAACTTCGCCGTCGATGACCGAAAAGATGATAGCATGAATTTCGAGCTGCTGGTCGGCAGAATTATACTTCCCGTAAATGACTCCATCGGCGCCCAGAGCCTTGCCCATATCGCGCACTTTCTTTCGGTCGTAAAAATCCATACCGGTCCAGTTGTTGTTTTTTGCATACTTTTTCCAGGCAGCTTCTGGTATTCGTGAATAGCGGTATTTATCCTTAATCGCGGTATCGACTGCATTGCCGATGGATTGCGACAAATATTGCAGGTTTTTGTCGTTCGCTTCGTTAAAGAAGTCGAGAAAGATGAGTTTCTTTTCTGTAGTGTTGATCTGTTTGGGCGCTTCGCCGATTGTAACAGGTGCGGCTTTCATGACGGGTGCGGCATTGAGCGCTTGCAAAGCAAGCGCGAGGAGAAGAACCACCCCATCGAAGACGCCACCCCTCTTCAGAAAGGCCTCCCCTCCCCAAGCCTGGGGAGGGGAGTTTCTTTGCTCCCCCTTTCCCCATAATTGGGGAAAGGGGGCTGGGGGGTTAGGGGCGGTCTTTCTCACTTCACCCTCATGATCCACACAACCGACATGTTCATCGGCCGCGTTTCATTCGCCGTGCGTGGTGTGCCATTCGTGCCATCGGTTTTTGGATTTCGGATGAAAGCCAACGAACCGTCGCTCCAACCGGCATCGGGCGATTCGGCGAATCTGCCGGCCGAACCAGCACCCACAGGACCGCCGCCAGAGCCAATCTGATGGTAGTGCCCCTGAAAGGCATCCTGTTGCCCGGTACCCGACGATGTCCCCCCGCGCAGAAACATCTGCACTTTCGCGGTTTGTCCCGGTGAATTCGCGCCGAGCCCGTTGCCGTTGAGGTTGGGTATTACCTGTCCATTCATCGGTGAATTTGCGTCAGCGAGAGTCTGTCCGTCGCATTTAACCCATTCGCCAGTTCCCGGTAGCGCCGGCACTCCCGCAAGATCCTGGTGCCAGCCAATGATGCCGCCAATCGGCACCGCGACATTATTCAGGTAAGTAAAGTTGGCATTGACCTCTGAAGCGACGGCTGCGTTACCCGCGGTGAAGGAATAGGGTATAACGCCTGCTGCCGCGTAGATCGCGACGGGTATCAGCAATGCTATGGTCGCAGCCACAGTGGCAAGGCGCCTGTTTACGCGAATCCACCGTTTAGCGCGAGCCAGACGCGATTCTTCGAGCGCTGCGATGCGCTGCTGCAATTCCTGTATTTGGCGGTCTAATTCTGTGGGTTTATTCATCGATCATTTTTTCCCAATAACTTGTCGCTGCAACAATTGTTCAATGTGCGCAAAGTGCAGGCAGTACGGGTCTCGATGCAGCATGATGAGACGATGGCTGCCCACTATAGAAGTAAGTCACCCGAAGAAAGATTTAGCGATTTTCTCGCAATTCAAAAAACCTACCTCGCCGCAATGGGATATAAAACTTTTCCGAAAATCGAGAGGAGAATCACATTCCGCAAGATGAATTAACGCTCATGCCCGACATGCGCGATTTTCTCGCGCTGTTAATCAAACATCAGGTTGAGTTCATTATCGTGGGTGCTTTCGTTCTTGCGCGCTATGGCATACCTCGTGGTACCGGTGACATAGACATATTCATCACGCCCACCGAAGCGAACGCAGAAAAGGTACTAATGACCCTCCGTGAATTCGGCATGGCATCGTTGGAAATTTCCGTTGCCGATCTACTCTCAGGCGATATTGTCCAACTCGGATTTCCACCGGCGTGCATCGACCTGCTCACGAAATTATCCGGTGTCAATGTCGACGAGATCTTGCAGAGTCGTGAGAAAGGCAGACTGGCAGAATTTACCGTTGATTTTTTGGGCAAAGAAGTATTTGTAACGAACAAGCGTGCGGTCGGGCGCAATAAAGACTCAGCGGACATCGAAGCATTGGATTAACATTTGTGCGGCGGGTGGGTCGCGGCGTCGACCACTGTCGGCCTACATGCCCTTGTAAAACCACCGTAGAGCAGGCCCAATCTCTTGCGCGTGACGATGCGGCCGTGCGATTTTTCGCGCGAAGACAAAGTACGTGTGGAAGATGAGCACCCAGATCGGCGACGAAGTTATGCCAAATTAGCTCTGTGCAGCAGCCTGTGCACCAGATCGGTAAATTGCGTCGGTTGAAATGGTTTTAATACCCAGCCGCTGGCGCCACTTACATTTCCGCTGCGATTCTGTCGCTGCTGGTCTTCGGTCGTCAGCACGAGAATCGGCAACTCAGGGTGTGTTTGCTGCACCTGTTCGATGAGTTGCGCGCCCGACATCACCGGCATATTGATGTCTGTGACGATGAGATCAAAACGCTGTTCCTGCATGCGCAGCATCGCTTCTGCGCCATTGCATGCTGTCGTCACTGTATATCCGGCATTCCGCAAGACCATGCCCACAAGTTTGCGCACCGGTTCTGAATCGTCGACTGTCAACACTGTTCCCATCTCGTTCCCCCCTGCTCGGATACTTTTAGCAAGCTTCCGATTTTTTTGTATGTAGTTATGACAGTCAAAGCCCGTAAAATTACAACAAAAAAATAGGTAAGTCTACGGATAGATTTATGGAATTAAAGATCTACTGTTTCGCCATCTGCTTCAGGGGTTCGTTATCTAATTCAACAGCCGGCGGACAATCTCGATGAAATGGCTGAGCTGAAACGGTTTTTGCACGCAGCCGTTGGCCCCCGATTGTCGAGTCTCAAAACCATGCCGATCGGTCTTGCATTCGACGCTGGTTATTGCGGCGTATCTTATCCGGTTTTTACGGCAAAAAAACCGTCAAAGCCCGAGTGAAAAAGCCGCGCGAACCCCGATGCTGAGACGATGCACCTCGACAAAATTTCCCTGAGGCGGCACATACTGATAATTGACCGACAAAATTACAGAAGGCATAATCGCGCGGATGCGCATGCGCGAAACTCCGACCCCCACACCAAGGTGCACTCCCCATTGCAGTGAATTGCGCGACTGGTCAAAATACGCCAGTGGTCCCGCTTCATACTCGACGTACTCGGCGAGAAAACGGTGCTGCACCGCGATCGGAAAGGCAGAGGCAAATACCAGCGGCGAGGCTTTTCCCGAACTAGGGTCTGGCGCCTGCGCCGAGAAGCCAAATTCGAGTCCCGTGCGCATGGCAAAACGGTGTGCAAAGCCATAGCCGATCATCAAACGCACGATACCGCCGGCACCTATCGTATCGCGTTTTTCGCGCTGCGCATAGAACCGGCCGCCTGTTTCAAACGCGAGCAGCAGCTTCTGGTTTTCATCCTGCACACCGGGAAAAGGTTTTTGTTCGTCTATCCAGAACGGGCACTTTCGCGCGTCGCGCATTTTCATGGCCTCTGCGAACAGCAGACGCGAACGCCAGAGCACAAGGACGCGTTGGATTTTCCGCAGACTCCTGCCATTTTGTTCGTACAATTTCCTGATGTCGGTATCTTTCAGCACGCGATCGAACCAGACCCTGACGTTTTCGACCGCCATCGCATCGGCTGCGCAGAAACTGACAATACTGTTACCCACCATCTGTCCAATCTCGAGCTCGTCGATGGTCCACCCCGTTTGTTCATGCGAAGTGACAATCATTGCGAGATCGCGTACGAGGGATTTTTCCGATTCCCCCTCGGGTAATTCGGGAATCTCGCCCACGCTGATACAACCCCCGGGAAAAAAGGCGATGCCAAAGAACAGGATGGCAAGCAGCGAATTGCGGCGCATTCAGTGCAAATTCAAATCTTCCGACCCCGGTCAAGGGGATAAACAAAAGCCCGTGTGCAGGCAATTGCGCGCACACGGGCATAACGGGCATTCATAAGCCGGATTCTGTAACGCGGTTCGTCTCCGAATCGCGCCTACAACCATTTGTCTTGTCTGCGGGTTATACCCCGCAGCTCTTCGCTTTCTACCCGCCACGCCGTTCCGGTTGAGGCAACCGGGGCCTAAGCCCCCGAGGGAACGCATGACTGCTCGAAATTGCACCCGGGGGAGTTTACCCTGCCGCAAACCTCTCGGCCGCGCGGTGCGCTCTTACCGCACCATTTCACCATTGCCAGCATCCTGTGGTGCTTGCGCACCACAGGATGCTGGCTGTATATTTTCTGTGGCACTGTTCATGACCGAAAAGCTTTCGCCTCCCGGCCTCCAGATCTCTCTGGCCCCGTGCCCCGTGGTGTCCGGACTTTCCTCTCTTAACGGCCTTTTGTGTGGTACTAGGTACCACACAAAAAGTTCATTACCGAGCGGTTGCTCCTGCCAACACCTTGATGACCAAGATAGATAGGGCGTAAAACACAACCAACCGCTCTGCGGTCGGTTGTGTTTTACGCATAATCGAAATCTGCTTGGCTTCTGATCGGCGACGCGGTGAATAGCCGGTGGCATATATGCGGATTTCTTCTTTAGCTGCGCTGCTGCTCCTGATGCCGATTGGCCTCGCGGCAGCAGAAAACACCGCCGCTCCGGCAGCCAAATCCGATTCGCACCGCCTCGGCGGCGAAAACGGCTGGCTCACATTCGCGGGCGGCATCTCGCCGTGGTCGGCGCTCAAAGCCGACAGCAAGACAGTCAGCGTCGCCGACATGCCGGGTGCGGGGAAAGAATACGCGTTTGAATTCCGCTTTAACTACCCGATACGCAAGCCAAGCCTGTTTTCGGTCGGCTTCTGCTTCCATTTTTTCACGCTGTCAAATGCACCGAACAGCTCGGCGACGGCACTCCGGTCAACGACCGACATTACGGGTGCGGCGAACACACAGACGCAGCCGCTAGCAGCCAATGCCTTTTCGAGTTCGAGTTTTGGCCCTGCAATTCTCATTACATACCGTTTTCCGTTGGCGCGCTTTTTTGCCGTGAGCGAAAGAACGTATCCCTATTTTGGCATGGGTACCGGCATGTATTACGCCGACCTGACGGTGCGGCCCATCAGCAACGTCGCCGATAAGTATCAGGCGGGTGGTTATGGTTTTGTCGTGCGTGCTGTTTTGGGTTTTGCGGTGGAGTTAGCCGGTGACGTCGGCATTTTTCTCGAGGCGCAGTATGCACCACTCGTCTACCAATCGGCCGGTTATGTGCTGCAGGGACAGATGCACACGGTGTTCGCGGGTTTTAATTACCACTTCGACGCCGAGTCGAGTAAATAGTTTTTTCAGCTACAGCTACGCTGTAGCTGAAAAAACCGGTTATGCTTTCACTATTGTCCAAATGCCGATTGCGATGAATACCGCGCCGGCGGTATAGTGCAGCACGTTCGCGGGCACATATTTGCCGACGAACGCGCCGGCAAAGACACCAATCGCCGACGCAGCCACCAGTGCTGCCGCAGAGCCGAGAAAAACATAGTACAGGTTAGTTTTATCGTCGGCGGCAAACAGCAAAGTCGCGAGCTGAGTCTTATCGCCGATCTCCGCCAGAAAGACGGTTGTAAACACAGTTGAAAAAGTCTTCCAGAACATGCACCAGATTCGGTATTTGAGGCAATGCCACAATTACTATGCTTGTCCCGCGCTGTGCGCCGGTTAATCTGGCATGTGAAACTGCAAATCGGTATCTCAGCACTTTTTTTCCTTACGGCTTCCGCAATATCGCCATTGCTCGACACCAATCGCCAACAGGCGGTCGGCAAAGACATAGCCGCCATACAACAGCTCGGCGGCGACCGCCTGGGTTATGCTGAATCGATTGCGCATTACCTGAATCTAACCACGCCACTGAGCAGTTACGGCCGCACCGAGCGTTTACCGCTCAACCAGTTCGATCTGTTTTCCGGCATTCTTGCTATCCGTGAATCGTTGCAGCTCGATTCGATCGCCCAAAGCGACGCAGCGCAGGGCAAGGTCGATGTTTCGACGTTACGTGGCCCCCTCGTCAAGTCTCACGATTTTGCCTCGATGCTCAAGGGCAGGCAGACCGGCGCGTTCTCTTTGGCGCAGCACGCACCTGCCGACTGGTTCTATGCGCATTTCTCGTCGCTCTCGCGTGCGCTCGATCTCGGTGACTATCTCAACCAGACAGGCGGTGCTTTTTATAATCGCTTCAGCGATGCCCCCGTCGACACCGCGCTCAAAAAACGCATTCTCGCGCAGCTGGCAATCAAAGAGAATAAAGAAGCGCGCATTTTTTACGACGCGGTGATTGCCGAAATGGCAATCGTGAGTTCCGATTTCTTTTTTGGCATGGGCACCGATGTTTCGCTGCTGTTCAAGCTCAGACAAAAAACCATTTTTGAATCGACTCTCAAAACCTACCGCGCCGGATTTCTCAAAGCGACGCCAGGCGCACGCGAAGAGACGCTCACGATCGAGGGCGCAAGCGTGAACGCAATTACCTCCGCAGATAACCGGCTGCGGTCTTACTTCTACAGCAGCGGCGACTTCGCAATCGTATCCAATTCAGCTGCGGCGATAAAACGCCTGCTCAGCGTCGCGCAGAAGAAAGAGAGCGCGCTGGGATCAGCCGACGAATTCCGCTATATGCGCAGCGTCTATAAAGCGGATGTTGAAAATGAAGATGGTTTTGTATATTTTTCCGACGCGTTCATCCGCCGACTGGTCTCGGCAGAAGTCCGCATATCTGAAGCACGGCGCATGGAAACCGCTTTCCGCCTGGCGCAGGCAGAAAAACTGATATTGCTGCACCAGCATGCATATGGCAAGCTGCCGCGCTCGACCGAAGAGCTTATCGCGGCAGTGGCAATCGACGCCGACGCGGAAACACAATTGCGCGGTTTACTCAAAGACATCAGGCTCGACGGCTTTCGCGCGATCCATGCAAATATGGGTTCGCTGGGTTTTCTTAAACCCAATCTCGAAACGCCGCTCAATTTCGTCACAACGCGCGAAGCAAAAGGCTATACCGATTTTGTGGAGCGCTATTCCAACTTCTGGCGCGAATATTTTGACCCCATCGGCATTCGCTTCAAGAAGAAGAGCGAGGGCATAAAAATCGACATCTGCATTTTGCCGCTGATCGAAAATTCGATTTACAATCAGGTAAAAGCGCTGCTCGGCGGTGCGCCGCAAAAGCACGCTATAACCTCGATGCCGGGCGAAACGCTGTCGCTGGCCGCGCGCATCGGTCTCGATACCCTTAAGATACTGCGCAACTCAGGCGCAGATCTGAAGCTGCTCGATGCCGTCACGGGCAACGTGCAGATCCATGGCCTCGACAACTATCCGACGATCGATTTTGATCCCGGTTTTGTCGCCGACGAACTGCTGCGCGGCCGCGCACGCCCCGACGCGCTGATCGGCGTGCTGGCGTGGTCGCTGTTCCATCCGTTGCGCGCAACAGTCGAAGCCAGGGATGCCGCGGCGGCAGATTCTGTGATCGCCACGCTGCGCGGCTTCAGCCATTACCGTTCGCGCTGGCAGAGTTTCGACGCGTACGATTATGATTACAAAGGGAAAAAGATAACGGTAATCAGCCTCAATATTGCCCGTATCATCACTTTCCGTTTTCATACCTGGACCGATGGCAGACATATCCATGTGACTTCCACGCGCGATTACGCGGAGAAATTTCTGGATGCAGAAAAAACGACGCAGACTATCGCGGGTAACCTTGTGGCACTGTATCGGCCGGCGCAGATCAATCGCGAAAAACCGCATATTGTGCAGGGAAACGGCGAGCTGATTCAAAAAGGCTGCCTCGCGCATCTCGGTACTGTAAAACTCGCTGCCGTGGTTTTTCCCGGGGAAGATGCGGCGACGGCGTTCGCGAAGCGCTATGGTCTGAAACCTGTGTGCCCCGCCGGCGGAAGCTATACTATAAAAGACGGCCGGCCACGGCACAGTATCTTCGGCACGCACGCGGTATCGCATATCAATATGAAAATTGCCGAAGAGCTGTTTGCGGATTTTTTCTCCACGCAGGAATTTAAGCTGCAGTTTGAATTTACGCCGCACGGCATTATGTCATCGATTGAGACGAGGTAGCGCAAAGTGTGTGTGGGGCTTCGCCCCACACACACTTTGCGCCAATGGAACCCCAAAAAAAACCCAGCCTCTCTTTCGAGAGACTGGGCCACACATTTCGCAGATTTTTTGTCCCGGCCGTCAGGCTGGCACTAAAAACTGCTTACTCACGTCCCAGAAGACGCATGACACTTGCTGCGCGCTGGTTCGCCTGGGCGAGCATCGCCGTACCACTCTGCTGTAAGATCTGGCCCGTTGTGTAACGCACCATCTCTTCGGCCATATCCGCATCACGAATACGACTTTCTGAGGCCTGTATGTTTTCATACGCGCTCATCAGTCCCTTCGCGGACATTTCCAGCCTGTTAGAGTAGCTCCCCAGGTCGGCTCGTTGCTTCAGCAATTTGCCTAACGCCTCGTCGACAATGCCAATGAGGTCATTGGCCTGTGCCGCCGTCGACAGCGACTCTGCCGCCCCGTTATCCTTCAGTTTGAAGGCGTTGGCGGTCATCGTGCCGACGAAAACGCGTTCGCGCTGGTGCATGTTGGCACCCATGTGAAACCACATGGACGCGCTCTTCGAGGTTCTTGCGTAGTCTCCCAGCAATACCTTGAAGCGGTTGAATTCTGCCTGCGACGCGATGCGATCCACCTCGTCGACAAGCTGAGAAATCTCAACCTGCATCAGCTGCCTGTCTTCTGCCGTGTAAATACCGTTGGCCGCTTGCACAGCCAGGACGCGTACGCGCTGTAGCAGATCGCCGAGCTGGTTTAGGTAACCGTCGGCCGTCTGCACAAAGCTCATACCATCCTCGGTATTTCTTTCTGCCTGGCGCAATCCCTGCACCTGGGTTCTCAGTTTCTCGGAGACAGCGAGACCCGACGCATCGTCTGACGCTTTGGTGATTCTCTCACCAGAGGCCAGGCGTGCGATGGTTTTCTCGGTACCCCATTCGTTAAACTTAAGAACCCGGTGTGCATTGACTGCGCTCAGGTTGTTGCGAATGATCATAGACACTCCTTTGTCTTTATTTGCGGCTTCGCCGCAAATTTTTGTGCGGTACCACCTGGTACCGCGAATTTGCAGCTGACCACATTGAGCGTCGATGTTCGAGACACGACACTTAGGCATCCTTGCCAAAATATCTCCGTCATTCGCATGACAGGTCTCTCCCAATCAGACACCCGCACCGCGGCGCACTTACGCCGCGGAACGGGTGCCCGTTCGCGAGAGTCTTTAAGATTTCAAAACACGAAAAGGCAGCCTGTGCTGCCCCTTCCAAAATTATGCTAATTGATGGGTGGCATAGCCACCCATCAATTAGCGCCTACCTTAAAAGGTGGAGCACCGACTGCGGCTTCTGGTTCGCCTGAGCGAGCATTGCCGTACCACTCTGAATCAACACCTGATTCTTCGTGAACCTGCTCATCTCTTCTGCCATGTCCGTGTCGCGGATGCGGCTCTCTGATGCCTGGATATTTTCATATGCATTCATCAAACCTTTCGCCGCATGCTCAAGACGGTTGAAGTACGCGCCGAGGTTTGCACGCTGACGGCTGACCATCTGCAATGCTTCGTCGGTCATACCAATCATGTTGTTCGCCTTCGAGGCAGTTGAGATCGATTCGACACCACCCGCCTGAGTACGCATGTTGAGCGACTGTGCAGTCATCGTGGCGATGAACACACGCTCGCGCTGGTGCATATTGGCGCCCATGTGGAACCACATAGAAGCCGTCGCCGATGTGCGGGCAAAATCGCCCTGCAACAACTTCATCGTGTTGAATTCCGCCTGCGAAGCGATACGATCGACTTCGTCGACGAGTTGTGACACTTCGACCTGCATCATCTGGCGGTCCTCAGCCGTGTAGATGCCGTTTGACGACTGTACAGACAGCACACGAATGCGCTGCAGCAGTTCTGAGAGCTCGTTCAGATACCCTTCGGTAGCCTGAATCATGCTCATGCCGTCTTCGGTGTTACGCTCTGCCTGACGCAGACCGGCTACCTGAGTGCGCATTTTTTCCGACACCGCGAGACCTGAAGCGTCGTCGCCACCACGGTTAATGCGCATGCCGCTCGACAGCTTTTCCATGCTTTTCGTGACTTCTTCGTTCTGGAACTTGAGAACGCGATGCGAGTTGATCGCGCTCATATTGTGATTAATAATCATAAACCCTCCGTTGTTTTCGCGAGCGTCTCTTGTGTTCTGACCCGTCGGTCATAAACGCAAGACCAAGCCTTCCTTGGCCTGCGGCTGATTGCAGCCGGGGAAAGGCCCGGCCGCCAAAAGCTACGCTCTGTGGATCGCCACAGGTAAACCTGCGCCGTCCGCTTAGGGTTATGTACGGAGTTATAGTATGGTGAAAGTGACTCGCCCTGGATCAAGTTGAGGCAAGTTGGAAGAAGAGAGAGTTATCTAAGCAACAAAAACATGCTTTTTAATCCCATTGAGGATTTTTTTTGTCTTTTTTCCCCTAATGGTAATGTCGGGAAAATAAAAAATACTTTGAGCAAAAAATATTTTTTTTTCATAATTCCCGCCTCCGCGGGAATTATGAAAAAACTAGTCGGCATACATATTATTTTGCATACTTGTATGTATGCGAACAACCATCGAAATCGATGATACGAAATTCACGACC
>CAYHJO010000137.1:0-11719 GCA_964356715.1 uncultured Turneriella sp.
ATCCAGAATTACCTGTTTCTGATATAGAATGTCAAACTCAAGCGTCTCGAACGTGAGCTGGCGTACAATGCCAGAATCCAGAAAAATATTATTCACGTATTCAGGCAATTTACGTCCTTCTCGTTCTGGTCGTACAGCCATGCGTACGAAAGCGTGACAGGCGACTACATCGACCTGCTGGAAATTTCACCTGACACATTCGTCGTGCTGCTGGGAGATGTCAGCGGGCACGGAATTTCGAGCGGCTATCTTGTGGCCTTCGCGCGCGCGTATCTGCGCGGTGCGCTGATTGAAAAGCGCGAAAGTCTCTCCGCGGCCTTCGGCGCGCTGAACGAATACCTCGCCGAAAATTACCGCGGCAACGAGTTTATCACGCTGTTCGGCCTGCAAATGCAGTTCCATGCGGCAGGGGTGAAGCTCAGTTATATCAACGCAGGGCAGCATCCCGCGCTGATTCACCAGGGCGAAGAGCTGATTAAGCTGGAAGAGAGCCAGCGACTGCTCGGCGTCACCGCGAACGATTACAGAGAGTCGAACATCGAGTTCGACAACCGGCCGCTGCGCATCATTCTCTACTCAGACGGCGCCTTTGACGTGTTCAATAAATCCGGGAAAATCCTGGGACAGAAGAAATTCTTCGATTGGGTCACTTCGACGCTCGATAAATCTGCGCCCGAGCAGCTGGCGTTTCTGCGCCAGCGGATTGAAAGCTATACCGGGTCAGGCGAAGAGAGCGACGACCTGGCATTAATTATCATTCAAACGGGGTAAAAGATCCTGCCTCGGAAGCCGCTCCGAAGCAGGGTGGAAATCCTTATTCGGCTTTTTTTTCGCCTCGGTTGTAGCGCACGATGCGCACGCTGTTGCGCTGCAGCTCAAGAGCGGCGGTCAACACAGAACCGTAATTGGTGCGGCCTGCGGATTCAGAGAGCTTTTCATATGACACATCTTTCGGCAGGTTTTTTGTCTGCGCGAGCGCGCCTTGCGCACCTTTGTCGAGCTGCGCGTATGCGTTGCCCTGCGGCAGCGCGGCGGCGTTACGCTTGCTGACAGTAAAGAAGTATGTGAAACCGCCGGCTTCGACCGGCCCAATAACCTGCCCTGCATTCGCCGACAGGCGCTGTTTGACGAAAACGTCCGACTGTGAGAGGGGGGAAAGAGTTACTGCGGCAAAATCCTTGCCTTTTTTACCGTCGAGGTCGGTGGCGAGGCCAACATCTTCGATGGCGATTACCTTGCCACCCGCAAGGCCGGCGACGGACTCTATGCCGTTTTTGGCCGCCAGCGCGAGAGAGGCCGTGAAATCCTTTTCCAGCGCGGCTTTCTTCTCATTGAACAGCGTTGCTTTGATGGTTTCGCGTTTCGCTGTGTCGAGCACGGATTTCGGATCTTTGCTTAAGAATTCTGTTTTGAATTTGTTCTGGATATCCGCATCCGACACGTTGAATTTCGCGCGCAGCTGCTTGTCTCGCGTTGCCTGATCGATCGCGACAATGCGGTATGAGTTCTGTGTGGCCGCAAATCGCGCGTCGTCGAGGACGGCAAAATCCGAAGCGTAAGAGGCGCCCTGCAGGCTTTCGTATGCTTTTGCCGGACCGTAGTCGCGCAGCATGCTGCGGCCGACAGAGTCGAGTGTGAGACGGCGCTGTCCCAGGAATTCGTTCAGACGTTCTTTGTCGAGTTTGCCGTTGACAATGAATTCGCCGAACTGCTTCTTGTAGAAATTGGCGAGAATGCGCGGTTCGCTCGAGCTCGTGGGCACGAAGCCCGCGCGGTTCATCATTTGCGTGAAGAGTTTGCGGTCAATCGCTTCGTCGAGCGCGCGACCGCGTGTCATTTCTTCGAGCATCTTGCGCGTTTTATCATCCACATTCTTCATGTTCTGCATCATGCGCTCTTCCATGCGTTTCTGGTACTCAGACACTTCGCCTTTGGTGAGATATTCGCTGCCGACTTTGGCGGCGTTGTAGGCGTCGATGCGCGAGCTGGTGCCGATCACGTCGGGCATACCGAATGAGATAACGATGACGGCAAAAATGAACATCAAAAACAGCCAGGTGCCGGCCTTGATGATTTTTTCGCGCAGAGTGACTTCAGACTGAGACATGCGCCAGATTGGATTTTTGATTTACCCCAGCAAACTGAATTCAGCGCCTGCACCAAGTCCATGAACGAATATATCACGCGCATTGCCGATAACGCCCTCGAAGTTTCGCAGATTCTGCGCCAGGCCTCTGCAAAGAAAAAAAATGCGGTATTGGCCGACTTAGCCCGTCTTTTGCATGAAAATCGCGCAGACCTGAAGGCCGAAAATGCGCGCGACATCGCCTACGCGCGCGAAACTGGCCTCGAAGCGAGTCTCATCGACCGCCTGAGTCTGGGCGATAAGACGATTGATGCAATGGTACAGGCGGCGCTGCAGATCGCTGCGTTTCCTGATCCCGTCGGCGAAGTGATCGAGGGGCATACGCTCACCAGCGGCGTCCGCCTGACGAAAGAGCGCACTCCGCTCGGCGTCGTCGCGCTGATCTACGAATCGCGCCCCAATGTAACCATCGACGTCGGCGCGCTGTGCCTGAAGTCGGGCAATGCGGCGATATTGCGCGGCGGTAAAGAGGCCATCCACAGCAACGTAATTCTGACTAAGCTTTTTCAGGATGCGCTTACAGCGCAGGGATTGCCCGCCGAAGCTGTGCAGCTGATCGAGCAGACCGACCGCGCACTGATCGTTGATTTGGTCAAATGCACCCGCCAGATCGATCTGGTGGTGCCGCGCGGCGGCGAGGCGCTCATAAAGTTTGTCACCGAGAACAGCCTGATTCCCGTGGTAAAGCATGACAAGGGCGTATGCAGTATATATATTGAAAAAGACGCTGCGCTGGAAATGGCGCGCGACATCGTAATCAATGCCAAGGCGCAGCGACCGGGCGTGTGCAATTCGGCCGAATGCCTTCTGCTCAACAAGAGCTGGCCGCACTGCGCAGAGCTTTTGCAGGCGCTGCAGCACGCCGGCATTACGCTACACAGCGATCAGCACGGTATCGCGGAATTTAAGGCGCTGGGCGTTCAGGTCGAAGAGTTTCTCAATGATCTGGGTTTCGGGCATGAATATCTCAGCCTCAACCTGAGCGTGCGACTTGTGGGCGATCTCGATGGCGCAGTGCGCCATATTCTCGCTTACGGCTCTAAGCATTCCGAGGCGATCGTCACGCAGAATTACGCTCTGGCGCAGCAATTCATCGATGCGCTCGATTCGGCGGCCGTGTTCGTGAACTGCTCAACACGCTTCCATGACGGCGGCGAGTTCGGCCTCGGTGCCGAGGTGGGCATTGCCACCGGCAAGCTGCACGTGCGCGGGCCGATGGGGCTCAGGGATCTCACCACCACACGTTACATTGGGCGTGGCGCGGGAGAAATCCGCAAGTGAGCCGGATCTTAAACGAATCTGCGCTTTTTTTTTTGGCGGCACATTTGACCCGCCGCACCGCGGGCACTATCGCATCGTCTCCCATATATTGACAGAGAATTCCCGTGCCCGCGTGATCGTCATGCCCGCGGCGGTGTCTCCCCTGCGCGGTGACGCAAGGCTGTTCAGCTACCGCCAGCGCTTTCATTTTTTGCGCCGCTTATTCTACCGCGAAATTGCCGCAGGGCGCGTCATATTGTCGCGACTCGAGAAAAAACTGCCGCCGCCAAATTATACGGTGCACACGCTCGCTGAGCTCGGCAGATTCTGCGCAGAAAAACCGGTGCTGGTCATTGGCGCAGACCAGGCAGAGAATTTCGCGCGTTGGCATCGGGCAGCCGATTTAATGAAAAAATACACTTTTCTCGTATTTGCACGCCGCGGTTCTGCGTTCGCGCCTGAAGCGGGGCTCACGGCCGAAGTGGTGGCAGATTTTGACGAAAATATCTCGGCGACAGAGCTGCGCAATCAGCTCGCAGCATTGGCACCGGCAGAACGTTTGCGCGAAATGCAGCGCCTGCTGTCAGCAGTCTGACAGTACCCTGCTCTGGTAGCAGTCAACCCACAAAATACAGCGCGAACCGCGTCGCCAGGCGCAGCGGCAAAACTCTCCACTGCCGCCATTTGAGGCGCGTAAAAAAATATTGTGGCGTGGTGAGAACCGCGAAAAGAAAAACGATCAGGCCAGACGCAGGGCTGATGAAGCTGACCAGGGCGCCGTAATAAACCGCAAGCTGCGCCACATGGAAAAGCGGCGCGCGCGCGCTGAACCACCACGGGAAAATTTTGTGCCGCTTCCAGTGCATGAAGGCTTCGAGGGTTCGCGCCCCGGCGTGGAGCAAGGGATATTCTTCGCCATGTCGAACGGCGACGCTGTGTGCAGTCTGAGTTCCGGGCATGAGGTCGCTCAGCGAACGCAGTAGAGCGCGGTAGTTCATTTTTTCCCCGAGGCTACCCGGTATTGCTGCACGTCGTACATGCAGCAGCTTTCTGTTGATCGCAAAAGCATGGCGGTTGAAATCGCCCTGTGGGTACAGATAATTCACGAGACAGAGCCGTGCTTCGCGGAAACACATGCTGAGTGGCTTTTCGCCTTCGCCCGTGACGGAACGCTTCAGGCGCAGCGCAGAGACTGCGTTGGCGTTAGAAAGGCCCATCAAAAGCCAGACATCCGCCGCAGAGATGAGCAACGTGTCGTCGAGGATCAGCAGCCGGTCGGTCGACTGTTGTGCCATACGTTCGGCAACGGGAAAATCCTCACCGCTGCGCAGTCTCACATAGCACACGCGCTCGTGCGGTTCGGCCCAATCGAGAAGTTTCAGCGGTTCGTGGTAATAAATTTCGAGGCTGACGGGCGTCGTGCTTTTGCTGACGACGCGCTTGAGAGTTGCAATGTTCGCGCGGTTGACGCGCGAATCACGGCCCGACCGGTAAATAATCGCGTGCTGCTTTATGCCGTCTCCCTGCGAGGGATTCGACAGGCTCACCGCAGGCAGGCTCAGCACGAGCTCCCGTTTTCTGCAGCCAAAATGCGATCACGTCCTTTTCTGCACCATCGACCTGCGCGTGAAGGCAATCACGACATAGCCCATTGACACCGCCATGAGAATGATTGAAAGGAATTGTGCCTGCGATACACCGAACACGTCGCGCGGGTTAAGCCGAATGAATTCGATCGAAAAACGGAACAGCGCGTGCAGAAACAGATACAGAAAGAACTTTGAACCCAGCGGCCAGTCGCGCTTGCGCACCGACCAGAGGAACAGAAAGCAGACGAACGAAAACGCGCTTTCAAAAAACGGTGTATTGATCGCGGTCGCGGCGAGGTTACCGTTCGCATGTTTTGCGAGCCATTCGGTCCAGCTCGCGGCACCGTTCGGGAAAGCCATGCAGAAGGGAGCAGGCCAGTTCATCGTGCATAATCCGCCATAGCAGCCGTCGCCCGAAAAGATGCAGCCCGAGCGTCCGAACACATAGCCCAGCGCCAGCATTGGCGACAGCGTATCTATACCGAACAGGATATTGACTTTGTTTTTCCACAGGATGAAGATAACTGCGGCGGCGGCGAGAATGAAACCGCCATACCAGGTGAGGCCCGCGCCTGAAAACAGGTGCGAGAACAGGCTGCCCTGCTGGAATTCGGGGGTGTTGCGGATTTCAATCACATACGCAATCTTGGCGCCGATGATGCCGCCGACGACGCCAGCCAGCAGAATATAGTCACCCAGCTGCACTTTGAGACCAACCCGCGGAAATTCGCGCTCAATCAGCAGAAAGGCGCTGTAAAAAGCCAGCGCCATGGTGATTCCATAAGGGGAAACCTGTGCCCAGGAGACGATCGTGCTCTTGAGCATTCCTTCTTTATAGGTACAGGTCGTGAGCAGCAGAGGTGAGAGATAGACAGCAAAACGGAGAAATCTTCGCATACGGCAGATATGCGCTGAAAAACTCCCGGTCAATCATGATACCTGAAAACGCTCGCGATATTCTTGCGCTCCGAGGCTTCCGTTTTTTGGCGGTTTCAGGTATCCCTATGCGCGGCGCGCCGCCGCACGTTTTATGCACCGATACTTTTCTACTTTACATCCAAGCTTCGCATTTTCACCCTCTGCTATGTTTGAACGCATCGGGCGCGGCATTGGTATGCCGATCAATTCTTTTGGCTACATCTCTGAAAAAAAACTGTGGGGCCATATGGTGCTGCCGCTGCTGGTCACAGCGATCCTCGTGGCAGTTATTTCTTTTCTGCTCTGGGTCTATGTGTTTGGCCTGCTCAGCAGTGCGCTGAGTTTCGATGTCGCGCACTGGCCGTGGATCTTCAGAATATTGTTCAGCGCATTTGCCTTCATTGTCAAAATTCTCGTTTTCTACCTGTTGTTCTCGTTCATAATGCGGATCTATATGTCGCTTTTCGATATCATCGTGATTCCGTTTCTTTCTCCTCTGGTGGAAAAGATTCTCATCAGCGAAGGTATCACGACGATAACCATCAAAAATTCTGAACTTTTCGGTTATATACTGGCGACGATCTGGTACAGCATTAAGATGCTGATCTGGCAGGCCTTTATCGCGCTGCTTTTGCTCTTCACAGGGCCGCTGCAGCCGTTTCTGAACTTCGGCTTTTCGAGTTACTTTCTCGGGCGCTCGTATTTCGACACGGTGTTCGATCTGCTGGGTAAACCGAAGGAGTTCAGCGCGATGATCAAGGGCTTCAGGAGCGAAGCGTTCGGTTTGGGTTTTTTCTCGAGCGTATTTGTGCTGATTCCCGTACTGGGCGCGATTTTTGCGCCGATTCTCTGCGTGGTCGCTGCGACGCGCCTCTACGCGGAAAAATATAACAAACGCGCTTGAGTACAGCGCTCAGAATTTCGGCGCTTTGTCTGGCGTTAGCCGGTACGCCGGCCGCGCACGCCAAAATTTTTTTACTGCTCGATGACCGGCTCAAGGGTTCTGCGCTCGAGCAGGCGATCTATAAATTCGTGCCGTTGACCAGTGCAACCGAGGTCGAGCTCAACTACGCACGTGATTTTCTGAAAAACGACGCCGCATTCGATTTTGGCCGAAAAATGAAAAGCGGCGACAGGGCGATCTATATCGGCAGCGAACGCTGGCCTGACGACGGTTACCTGTCCAAAACCGTTAACCGCCGCGAGTGGTTCGACATGCTCGGGAAAATTTCGTTTCTCATCGAAAACAATGCGCCTGCGTATGCGCAGATGCCAAAGGGCATGTTCCCGCGCACGGACCTGTGGAAAAAATATGCGGAGGTCTCGGGCACACGTTATCTCGGATTCCATAACAAGCACACGCTCGACACTCGCGCGGAGAAACTCGCCGATTCCAGCTGGCCCGGCTTCAGCTGTGTGCACGAGAGCGGCCGCGATTTTTCTCCCGGTAAAAAATCACCACTGACGATCGGCCAAGGGCGGTTCTCGCTGTCATTCCGCACAAAGAACCAGATGAGTTTTGCCGGAAATTTTGTGTGCATCAATACTCCGCGCGCTGATGCGATTTTTGAAGTGCGTGCGGCAAAGCCTGACGTGTCTCTCGAAGTACCGACTGGCCGTTTTTCTGTATGGAATGAGGCGCGGCCGCTGCCGCTGACGGTGCGTTCTAACCGGCAGATCTCCGCGCCGCTTTCACTCGAGATTGTCGCCGAAGTCAACCCGAGCGCGGTGGATTTTGTTTTTCAGGGGGAGAAAATCACCTGCGAAAAAGGCAGGTGCCGCAAAAAAAATCCGCGCTTTCTGATGCCTGCGCTCAATGAATTTGAAAACCGTTTTGAACTCGCGTATCGCGGCAACGGCGCGGCGTATTTTCGCGGGTATTTCCGCCTGATGGCGGGCGAAAACGAAGTCGCGCGCACCCAGGTGAAGTTCACACCGCACAGCTGGCTGGCTGAAACGACGTACGCGCTGTCGAACCCGTCGGAATACCAGTCGCTGTTTTCCCTGGGCCTTGCCGCGCTGGTCGCGGCGTTGCTGGTGCTGTATGCGCTGTGGCGGCTTCTGCATTACTGCATCGGCGCATTGCGCGCGCGCAAGAAACCACCGTTACCGCGGCAGACGAGTGTGTCGCTGGAGGTGGCGCCCGGGCAGGCGTTCCGTATCACTGCTAGTGAAAATCCGTTCGGCTGCGAACTCGCCGACTTCGGCGGCATTGTGGATCTTGCTCTGGAAGAAGATGTGGTCACCATCAGCCACGGCGCGCGTGCAGCGCAGAGTTTTTCGCCGCAGGGGTTTGTTTACGATTTTGCCGACGGCTACAGACTGCAGCTCAGGCCTCTGGCTCCGCGGCGCTGGCTGCTCGATCTCTGCCAGCTCAGCGGAACGGGTTCGTCGTCGACATCTGCGAAACCTTCACAAATTCCAGATCGGCAGCCTGTGAACGTATAACTTTTTTCAGGCAATTGAACGCGCTGTCGTCGCCGGCGTCGACAGCCATGATGCGCGCGGCACTCGCTTCGTTGAGGCCGACAAAACTTCTGAACGCCTGGCAGAACGGACGATTGTCGGGCGAGGCCACCATTGCACGAAACGTGCGAAAATTCATAATGCGGCCGGTTTCGTAAAAAGAAGACGCTTCGCTCACATCGGTGTCGAGCATGATGATGTCTTTATCCTGATTTTTTTCCCTGAGCGTCGAGAACAGCGCGCGCAACGCCGGCACATTCTTGCAGAAGCGCGAGCAGTAGAGCGCGCTGACGCCGTGAAAACCTTCATCGTCGTCGAGCACCTTGAGATAGTCGGCGAGCTTCTCATTGTTTAACGCATCGGAGATACCGAGCAGACTGCCGTCGGCGATATCGACATTGTCATCTTCGAGCGGAATCGCGAGCCAGACTTCGTCGCCATACGCCGCGAGTTTGCCGAGCAGATCCTGCGTGTCGCTGCGCCCGAAGGTGATGCCGAAGGTCACGGGAATACCCAGCGTGCGCCATTTGACGAGGTCTGCCTGTGAGCGCACATTCTGCACATAGATCGCGGCCTGCTTGCCCTGCACGGGGTTACGCGGCCAGAGATCCTGCGCGTTGCGCACGAACAGCTTAAAATAGACCCTGCGGCCTGATTGCACGGTCTTATACAGATACATGCCATTCTGCGGCCGAAGCTTGTAGGTTTCGCTCTTGAGTCTAAAGTCGTTGCGGAAAAGCGTATCGAGAAATTTCGCACGCCGTGCATTGTCATAGCTGCCCGAACAGGCAATCGATGCCAGCGGCTGGCCTTTCTTCTTCACCACCACCGTTTCGCACAGCCCTTCGCCCCACAGCGATTCGAGTTGCTGTATCGTCTCCTGCAGGGCATCTTGCGTCGCCGCCTGGCTGTCGGCACTCAGAAAACCGGTGAGCAGGGCTGAGAGAAAAAGGCTACAGAGTTTACGCATGCTATTTGTTGGCATCAT
Source organism: uncultured Turneriella sp. (assembly GCA_964356715.1). Classification (GTDB taxonomy): domain Bacteria; phylum Spirochaetota; class Leptospiria; order Turneriellales; family Turneriellaceae; genus Turneriella. Next base: position 9,368 of record CAYHJO010000137.1, read on the forward strand.
CCGGCAGAATGTAATTTTCGTCGTATTGAATTTTGCTTTCGGGCTTAGGGGCGGCTGCGGGGGCGCCGAGCAACACCTCAGGAGCCACCACCGGCAGAGTGCCGGGAATATTCATGTAATAGAGCCGTTGCAGTTCATAGGCTAAATCCACCTTTGTTTTACCGCCGCTCTCGGAAGACTTATCGGATTCGAGGATGAGCGAATAAAATGCGTTCTCGCAGTGCGTGCGAAAAGTTGCGTAAAGATCGGCGGGAATCAGGCATGACACGACAACCGGGCCATGTTCGCTCTGTGCAATAGCGGTCTCTTCGCGGTAGAGTTTGCCGCGGTGGCGGATTTCCCAAACCGACAAATGCAGGTTTTCACGGAATTTCGATTCTTTCTCTTCGATGAGACGCACCGCTGGGTATTCGCTCGCAAGGCGCGCTGCCTTTTGGTTTACAATCTGCGCGACGGCTAGATTCTCTTTCGTGGCAAAGCTGCGCACCTCGATGCGCGCATTGCCTTTACGGAACTGCGCAATGACGCCGTTCTTTTTCACCGATTCCCACGTGCGCCAGTTTTCAGGGACATCGAGCGTGAAAGCGGATTCACCTGCTCTGGGCTCCCATTGGTACGGTATCGCCGAAAGCGCAGATGAGGCACAAAGCAAAACCAGCGAAAATGTGCGCAGAGTCAGACGCATCTCTGTTGATTTTCGGCTTTAGACGCCCCTAAACACGAGGGAAATTTTAGACAGGCAGGCTACCAGGCCGGAAAAAACGCAGTGCCCAGGCCAGCGACAGCGCAGCGAGGGTTGTCCCGGCAATCACTGGCACCGTAATTTCATAATACGAAGCATGCAGCAGAAACACAGAAGTTCCCGCGAGGCGCAGGACTTCAGACCACAATAGCCAGCGTTTTGACTCGAGAATGCCCGACCAGTTGATGATGCTGTGCCACAGAAGTGCCGCACCGACCCATTTCATTTCATACGAGAGCGGCGATTTGGGCGAAATGACGAGCAGCATCAGCGCAGCAGTGAGGATTGCATGCACCACGAGGTAGGGCTTACCACCCGCGAACATCACCGATTCATAGCGACGCTGGTTATGCTGCGTGATTTCGCCCGGTAACGGCTTGGCGCCGTCGGGCGACCAGCTGAGCGGCATGAACCAGATGCGCAGCTTATTCCACGCTCCGCGCATTTTCAGCATGTCAGCAAAGATGATCTGGTAATAGTGAAAGTTGATCTTGATCGGATTAAACGACTGCGGGTGGCTGTACATGCCATAGACGACCTTTTCTTTTTCTTCGGCAAATGTGCCGAACATGCGGTCCCAGATAATCAGGAATTCGCCGTAGTTTTTGTCGAGGTAGCGGTAATTGACACCGTGGTGCACGCGGTGGTGCGACGGGGTCGTGAAGATGAACTCAATCGGCTTCCACAGCTTCGGAATAAACTCGGTGTGGTGCAGAAATGAAATGAAAAGGTGCAACGCAGTCATGGTGTAGATGTCGAATGGCGTAAAACCGATGATCGTCAGCGGCCAGAAAAAGAAGAACGAAAACAGACGCTGCGTGACGCTCGCGCGCAGAGCGACAAAAAAATTCATTTCTTCGGCCGAGTGGTGTGGCGAATGCGCGGCCCACATGATTTTCATTTCATGGCCCCAGCGGTGGACCCAGTAAAAGATAAAATCGACGCCCAGAAGCAACAGAATGAAACTCACCGGCGTCATTTCAATATGCCCGGCGATGCGGTAGTTGTGGTGCAACCAGCCATAGAGCGAATAGACACCGGCGGCCACGAGCAGGTTGGTCGTCTGGTTGCCGAGTGCGGTGCCGAAGTTGGCGATCGCTTCCTGGAAGTGTATGTATTTGCGTTTGAACAGAAAACAGGCCGCGATTTCGAGCAGCACAAAGAAGATCGCGATCGGTGTGAGCAGCGCGTAGATGTTCATGCGCGTTCTTTCGTCAGCGGCCCGGTGGCGTCAAAGCGAAAATGGGCGTGTGGTGCTTAGCGCAGTTCTTTCAGCTCATGCTCGCGGCGTTCGATCTGTTGTTCGATGCTGGGTGCACGACTGCCGGGAATGCATTTCTGCGCCGCCGTATTGGCGCGGCGCTCTTCGAGGTTTTCATAGAGTTCGAACCAGTCGATTGAGCGGTTTTCATCGAGAAAGCGCACGTTCGCGAGATGGTGTTTTTGCGAGAAAAAACCCAGATCTTCGTCACACGGCGGGACTTCGGGTTTGGGTTTGCTGCAATGCAAGACGGCTGCCAGCAGAGTAAAAAACGTGATTGCAGCCGGTTTCATCGCTTCTAAAAGTATCGACTTTTGGGCTATCGATGTTGAGGGGCAGGCCCCTCAAC
>CAYHJO010000138.1:0-11715 GCA_964356715.1 uncultured Turneriella sp.
CGACTGGAACTTCAACGGCGGCGGCATTGACATCCGCGGCCACGGACGCAATTACGGGATCGGCTTCGTAAGTGCGCACAATCCCCGCATTTTTTCCCGAAGCCTCTGCGCCGATCGCGGAGGAGCGCTCATAGAGCCGCCATGCACGCCCGCGCTTGTCGAGTTGTTCGGCCAAAAGCAAACCGGCAATGCCGCCACCGATGATATGTACCATGTATTGGCGTGCCCCGGACTCCGCATTGACCGAAAAGCATAAAAACTGCGAAAGTCAGCAATGTTTCTGCCGAAAATAACTACGGTGAGAGTGCTTGATCGCCTGCTTCTGGGAATAGCCGGTCTTTCCTTAATATTGATGCTATTCATCTTTTTTAGCGATGAATCGCATCTGTCGGCCAAATCGCATGCGCGTCAGAAATCCGCCGAGGCAAACCGCGAAATGCCGGTTTCACTCAATAACACGACATATTCCGGTCATCAGGAGCTAAAAAGCGCCGATGTGGATGTTGCGCTCGACCGGTATTTCGACGAAATCAAAAAAAATCCCGAAAAGGGCGAAGAGGATCTGCGCCTTGTGGATGAACTGGTTCCTGATGACAGCCTGATTCAGAGCTCGCCGTCGCAAGCGGCAAAAGAGTCAGAATCCACCGCTATTGCGGAAAAGACGGCCAAAGCAGAAGCCAGGCCGCTGCCCGCCAAAAAAGATCCCAAAGTGGTGATCCACAAGCATGATGTCAGGTCTGGCGAATCGGTCTGGCGGCTGGCGCAGAAATATGGCGTCAGTGTGCAGACGATCGTCAATGCAAACAAAATAAAAGAGAAAACCGTGATCCAACCGGGCGATGTGCTACGCATTCCCGACCGTTCGGGAGTTTTCCATAAGACAGCAAAAAAAGAATCGCTCGCAGAATTGGCAAAAAAATATAAAGTATCGCCCGACGCCATAAAAAAGGCGAATGGCCTCAACACAGCCGCGCTGCCCGCAGGCAAAGAAATATTTTTGCCCGGCGCAAGACCGCTGCCCGAAATCCATTATATTAAGCAAAAGGTTTTTGCCTGGCCCATCAAGGCCAACCACCGTCTGACCTCAGGTTTTGGCTGGCGTGTTCACCCGATCACGGGCAACAAGGCGTTCCATACTGGTCTGGATATCGGTGCGGCAATGCGCACGCCAATACACGCAGCAGCCGACGGAGTCGTGGCATATTCCGGCGACGGCGGCAGCTACGGAAACATGGTGATTCTGCGCCACAAGAACGGTCTTTTCACGGTCTATGGCCATGCCAGCAAACTGCTGGTGCGCAAAGGTAAGTATGTCCGGCGCGGACACAAGATTGCTCTCGTCGGCTCGACCGGAGCCTCGACAGGAGCACATCTGCATTTTGAGGTCAAGAGTACCGAAAAGCACGTGAATCCGGGACTGGCGCTCAAAAAAACGGAGCGCGTGCCCGTAAAGCGCCGGAATGCGTGATGCCGCACGACAGGCCATCCGGTCAACCTGCGGCTGACGGGCACGCTGCGACAAGCCCAGCCCCCCCCCCTCGCCCGGTGCGCATTCCTTTTGCGCGTGCCCCACTCGATTTCGACGCCGCTGCGCCCTTTCTTAAAGAAGCCATCGACAACGGCTGGTTAACAACCGGCCCGTTGACCGAACGCTTCACTGCTGCGCTGGGCGCTGAACTTAAGACGACAAATCTCATCGCGGTTTCATCCTGCACTGCTGCGCTGCAGATAGCGCTTGCGGCCGCGGATTTACCCGACGATGCAGAAGTTATCGTGCCGGCGAATACGTTTATTGCCACCTTTGAAACCGTCGAGCTGGCGGGATTTACGCCGGTGCTCGCCGACATGGACGCAGCAACATGGAACGTCTCTGTGGAAACTCTGCAGCGCTGCCTGACAGAGCGCACCAAAGCCATAATCGTCGTGCCTTTTGCCGGCAATCCGCCGCCGATGCAGGCTCTGCGCGAATTTGCCAACCGGCACAACCTGGTGCTCATTCTCGATTGTGCGCACGCCCTCGAAAGCACCTGGCAGCGGCAGCCGCTGCACACGTACGCGGACTACAGCTGCTTCAGTTTTTACGCGACGAAGAATCTCACCACCGCCGAAGGCGGTGCGATTGTCTGCCCCGCGGATAAACTGGAGCTGGTGCGCGCGCTCAGTCTGCACGGTATGTCGCGTGCAGCCTGGAAGCGCTATGCCGGCGGCAACTGGCGCTACGACATCATTGCTACGGGATTTAAGGCCAATCTTACGGATATTCATGCGGCACTCGGCCTTGCGCAACTGCCAAATTTGCGGAAAAATCATGCGCGCCGCCTTGAGCTCGCCGAACAGTATACATCCGCATTGCAGCATCTGCCGCTGGCGCTGCAGCAGTTGTCCTCGTCTGCCGGTAGCAATGAACATGCCCGGCACCTGTTCTGCATTTCTGTGAAACACGCCGCGGGTTTTACGCGCGAAGACATCATGAGCGAATTGGCCGCGCACGACATCGGCTTTTCGGTGCATTTTATTCCGTTGTATGAGTTTTCCAGTGTGAGGAAAAAATATGCGTTTTCGCCGGCAAATTTTCCGGCGACTGCAGCCTACTTTCAGGGCGCGCTTTCGTTGCCGCTTTACCCGACGCTCACAGACGCTCAGCAAAAGGAAGTGATCAGTGCTGTTCGTCGTGTGGCTGCAGGTAACGCGGCAGCGAAGGCGAAGTGATTACCGTGCGGTCTTCTGGTGAAATATAGATCGCCTGCCGGCCTGGCATCGATTTCATGGGGCTACGGAAGAACATCCCCTTGCCGAAATTGATTTCGACATTGGGGAATAACTGCGTTTCGATAAACACGTAAGCTTTGTCATGCGCGACATACGAGTTCTGTGCACTTTCCAGCTGTTTATGGTCTGATTCGACCAGTAACTTGTATTTGCGCAGCGCCATAAGCAGCTTTTCGCGCGTTTCGAGTTCTTTGGCATCCAGCCGGCGCTTTTTGAGCGCGTCGTTGAGCCGCGTGAGGCTTACGCGGATTTTTTCCAGCGTGCCTTCTTTTTCATGCATCGAAGCCTGAATTTCATCGATGACTTCGCGTATCCCCGGATCGATGCCGACGATAAGAACCGTTTTGGTTTCGCCGGCGCCGCCGAGTTTGTTACAGTGGATAAATTTTCCGGCCGAAAGTTCGCCGCCGTTGATGTCGCCGCGACCGCCTTTGACAACAATCGAACCACCGGCGATGAGTTTTGAATGCAGAGTCGCTTCGGAAATAAAAATAGAGCCTTTTGCTTCAATGGTGCCCTGCTCGACAAAACGCGCATACACATCGCCCTCAGAACGGATGCGGCCCTCACCGCGCCCCATGAATCCCGCTGAGAGTATGATATCCTTGCCGGCGCTGATATCGCAGACGCCGACACTCGACTGCAGTATGATACTGCCCGATGCATGCAGTTTGAATCCATCGGCCACGGATTGTTCGACTATGACGGAACCGGGAAAATCCACATTGCCGGTAGAATAATCGATATTTTTCAGATACACGACTTCGTCAACGCGGATTCTGCCGTTGCTTTCCATCACGGGACGTCCCTCGATTTTTGAGAGCAGAAATTTTCCGTCGGGACTGATCTCCACATTGGCACCGGGCTGAAATTCTGCAATAACACCCGGCTCTGCCGGCGTAACCTTGCCGCTGACGGCAAAACCCGCTTCGCCGAGCGTCGGATCAATTTTTTCGGCGATTGCCTCGCCGATTTTTGCGGCGCGAATCAAATCGACCTGCTTATGGTCGATTTTCTGCGCCTTGGCATCGTGTTTGGGTTTTGTCAATGTCTGGAACAGCGGGCGAATAATTCCATCGGTTCCACGCTTCGCTGCCTTGCCCTGCGCGACGAGAACCAGTTTCCTGTACACCGGTTTGGTCGCGAGATCATGTATCACTTCAGGCAAAAGACCCTTGATCACCCCATGATCGCGTATCAGCTGCAGTAATTTGTCCTCGCTGAGCATTTTGCCGCCGCCTTCCGGCGGTTCGATATAAACATGAGCGGCATCGTGCTCGGCGGAAACCTGGACTTCAACTACGGCATCTTTGCGCACGAGCAGTCGCGGCCAATCACCGATAATGTGTGACTGCCCCTCGGGCATCTTGCCTTCCTGCGTATTCCTGAGCAACCGCTCGACCAGAACGGCTTTATCGACCACAATGTGCATGGAGCGTATGCGGTTCATCAGATCGGTCGGGTGTACGGGGCGGCCCTTGCCGGTGGGGTTAAATATTTTGAGCACGGCTTTGCCGTTTTCTTCCACAAGCTCGAATGAACCGTTTTGCGATGATTCCAGCTCCTCAAGGAGCTTGCGGGTCATTTCATTTTCTGCCACTGAACGGTGATCCTCAGTGCCACCTGAAAATTTTCAGGCTGAGTGAAAAGCAAAACAATCCAAACAGATTCAGCACGACTATCGGCAGGGCAATTTCGCCGAAATCACCGGCGGTGTTGAAGACGGTACGCAGAGCGTCGGCCAGCAACGCCAGCGGCGAATATTGCAAAAGGCCCTGGATTGCCTCCGGAAAATTTGCATAGCTGAAAAAGATGCCCGAAGCCAGCATGAGCGGAATCGAGACAACATTGATGATGCCGTTACCCGTGCGGGTGTTTTCAGCGCGCGAAGCCAGAAGCAGCGCCAGACCCGCAAACGCCACGTTGCCCGATATAAACAAGGCCAAAACGCTGGCGAGATTTCCCTGCAAAACAAAGCCGAAGTAGAAATAGCCGAAAATAAACAGCAGCAGCACTTCCACAAGATTGATCGTCATGCGCGACAGAAAGAACGACATGAGGATCGCGGCCCGTTTGACGGGTGTGGCGATCATCCGCCGCATCAGCTTTTTCATGCGGTATTCGATCAGAATGTAGCCAATACCCCACAGGCACGAATTCATAATACCCAGTGCCATAAGCCCCGGAATCAAAAAATCAATATAACGATTGCCATGCCCTGTGACCGGGTTCAGCTGCAAGGCGACTTTTTCCTGACTCAACCGCCGCGATAATATCAGGTATGCGAGGTACGAAGTCTCATTGGCTGGATCGAGATGGAAGTGTAAAGTACCGGTCACAGACAGCTGGATAAAGAGGACAATTTTCCCCTTGCGCAGCATTCGCTCTGCCCTTTCCCGGTCGACAAATGAAAACTTAAAAACGCTGTGATCGTTACTTTTTTTCGGGCGCGAGATGTTGCGGTTTTCTATCTCGTTAATCACCTCGCGCAACTCGGAACTTTTCTGTATGTCGCCGACGACCGCAATCTGCCTCGTCGTGACTTTGCGTTGCACAAATGCCACGCCCAAAACCCACGACATCGCCACAGGTAACAGCACCGACCACAGAATGATCTCCCAATCGCGAAAAAATTCGCGCAGGTGCATGAGGTACAGCTGCCACAGCGATCTAACCATCGAGATGCCTGCCTGTCATCTTGATAAAGAGGTCGTCGAGCGTCAGCGGCCGCGCCGCAAACGATTCCAGATTTTGCCTGCCGACCTTGCGCAGAAAATCCGGCAAAATCTGCGCGGCGTCTGCCACGTGCATGACGCCCGTCGTGGTTGTCGGATCATATGAGAAATAAGAAACTTTTTTCAGCTGCTGCAGCAGCGCCGCGGCCTTTGCAGCCGGCTTCTTGAGTTTGAATTCAATAATTTCGTGGCTGGCATGCTCTTCGAGCAGCTCTTCGAGTCTGCCGTCGGCGAGTATTGTACCTTTGAACATCACAACAATGCGCTCGCACAATTCTTCGGCTTCTTCCATGTAGTGCGTCGTCAAAAGCAGCGTGGATCCCTGTTTCTTGAGGTCGGACAATATACGCCAGATTTCGCGGCGCGCGTGCGGATCGAGCCCCGTGGTCGGCTCATCGAGCAAAAGGATGCGCGGCTTCTGGATGATCGCGACGCCGAGCGCCAGGCGCTGGCGCTGGCCACCGGATAAGGTGTTTACATACGCCTGTTTCTTTTCGGTCAATGCGACGAGTTCGAGTATCTCCGGAATTCTGCCGCGGGAAACACCGTAAAAGGCGGCAAATAATTCGAGCGTTTCTCCCACACGGATTTTTTCAGGAAAACGCGTTTCCTGAAACGCAAGTCCCATCAGCGCACGGATTTTTTGTTCATCCTGAGCGTATTCATAGCCGTCGATGATAATTCTGCCTGTGTCGGGAAACTGCAGACCTTCAATCATTTCCAGAAGCGTGGTCTTACCCGCGCCGTTCGGCCCCAATAGAGCGACAAACTCGCCCTCGCGGATATTCAGGCTCAGGTTCTTCACCGCATGCACGCGCGGAAATTTTTTATCGACGTTTTCCAGTGCGAGCACAACTTTCCGCTCCGTGCCCTGTGCCATGTTACCTCGCGACCCGTCGGATTTCAGCGGGAGGCCGCTCCAATTCCGCGGCGATTTCCGCAACGCTGACGGTCGCCGTCCCGAGCTTGCCGACGACAAGGCCACCTGCGATATTGGCAAGTACCATCGCTTCCACGTGGCCCGCACCCGCACACTTTGACGCTGTATAGACAGAAATCACAGTATCCCCGGCGCCGGAAACGTCAAACACCTCGCGCGCGACCGTCGGCAAATAGACGGTTTCAATGGGATTAAAATACGCCATACCGCGTTGCGAGCGCGTGATGATGAGATCGCTGAGCTTCAGCTCGCGCATAATCTCCGCAGCAATTGTCTCGACTTCCGCGTCACTATGCGGAAACGGCCGGCCGATGCCTTCCGAGGCTTCTTTTTCATTAGGCGTCATGATGTCACATTCGCTGTAATACCGGAAATGTTTCACCTGCGGATCAACGGCAATGAATACTTTCTTCTTCTTCGCAATCTGTATTGCTTCTTTGATTACGCGCTGCGTCAGCAACCCCTTGTCATAGTCGCTGAGAATCACGGCGTCATAACCGCCAATCATACGCTCAAAACTTTTTAGGATTTCGGTTTCTGTCCTTTCGTCAATCGCCGTTGCCCTTTCGCGGTCGACGCGCAGCAGCTGCTGGTTGCGGGCCATAAAGCGAGTTTTGATCGTCGTCGGGCGATCAGCCAGGCGGAACAACTGCATCGAGTCGCTGAGACCCCATTTTTCCAGCTCATGGTGCAGAGCCAGCCCGTTTTCATCGGCGCCGACGATGCCGAGCATGCCCATCTTGCAGTGCAGATCGCGCAGATTTTTGAGCACGTTTGCGGCACCACCCGGAGTGCGATCGTCGCTCGAAGCCAAAAGCACCGGCACCGGAGCCTCCGGAGAGATACGCGACACGTCGCCGCGGACATAATCGTCCCACATGAGGTCACCCAACACAAAGACCCGTGTCTCCGGTATTTTTCGCAGGATTTCTTTGAGTGCGGCTATTTCAGACATTATCTGGCAGGGTATTCCCAAACAGCCTCTAATTCGCTTTTGCGGTTGGCATCCATGCCTCTCACCGCCCTCGCCCTCCATGGCTTTGGGCTGTCGACTTGAGATACAGCTCACGGAGCTGTTTCTCATCCACAGTCGACGGCGCACCGGACATGAGGCACGTACCCTTCTGCGTTTTGGGGAACGCCATCACATCGCGGATCGAGTTGCGTTTCAGGCCCAGCATCAGCACGCGATCGACGCCAAAGGCGATACCTCCATGCGGGGGGGCACCATATTCGAGGCCGCGCAAGAGGAAGCCGAACCGATTCTGCGCTTCTTCGTCGGTGATCTTGAGCAGGCGGAAAATTGCCTGCTGCAGCGCCGAGTCATGAATACGGATGCTGCCGCCACCGATTTCGACGCCGTTTAGCACAAAGTCATAAGCGTCGGAGCGCACGCCCCTGAGGGCAGTCTGCTGCTCAGCCGTCAGTTCGGCGGACGCGGCCCCCTCAAGTACAAGATGCGCATCTTGAGGCACTGGTGAGGTAAACGGATGATGCACGCTGATCAGTGATTTGGTTTCGTAATCCCAATCGAACAGCGGAAAATCGACGACCCACAGCGCCTTGTAGACGTCGGGAATCATGCCGAGCTTTTCGGCAAGCCGCAGACGCAGCGCCGACAGCGTTGCAAATACCACGTCTTCGCGGTCGCCGGCAAAAAAGATAATGTCGCCGGCTTTCGCACCCGTGCGTTTAATGAGTTCGGCCTGTGCCGCTTCGGGCAAAAATTTTGTGATCAGCGATTCAAGGCCATTGTCTGTAAGTTTTACCCAGGCGAGTCCCTTGGCTTTGAAATCCTGCATGACCCACTGCGTCAGGTCATCGATATCCTTTCGCGAGAGCGAGGCGCCGCCGGGGACACACAGTCCTTTGAGACGACCACCTTCTGCGGCCTTGCGGAACACCTGAAACTCGGTCATTGCCGCCCAGTCACCCAGCTCGGTCAATGTCATGGCAAAGCGCACATCCGGCTTATCGTTGCCATAGAGTTCCATGGCGTCGCGGTAGCTGATACGCTGCGGCACCTCGTCGAGCGTTACGCCGAAGGCAGATTTGCACGCCGCGGCGATCATCCGCTGGTTGAGCTGCATGATCATCTCTTTGGTCACAAAACTCAGCTCAATGTCGATCTGCGTGAATTCGGGCTGGCGGTCGCGGCGCAAATCTTCGTCGCGAAAGCAGCGCGCAATCTGGTAATAACGTTCGGTGCCGGCGACCATCAGCAGCTGTTTAAAAATCTGCGGCGACTGCGGCAGGGCATAGAACTCGCCCGCGTTGAGGCGACTGGGCACGAGAAAGTCGCGCGCGCCTTCGGGCGTGGATTTATTCAGTATCGGAGTTTCGATTTCCCAGAAGCCTTCATTGTCGAGAAAATTGCGCACGGCGCGGATAAACTCATGGCGCACACGCATCGCCTCCTGCATCGGCTTGCGGCGCAGGTCGAGAAAACGGTTTTCAAGCCGCAGTTCTTCATTCGCCTCGTCGTCGTGCTCGTCGAGCGGAATCGGCGACGGCTTGGCTTTGCTAAGCAAAACCAGACCGGTTGCGAGAATTTCAATTTCACCGGTCTGGATTTTCGGATTGATTGCGTTTTTGTCGCGCAGGCGCACTTTGCCCGTCACACAGATCACGTCTTCGCTGCGCAGCGCTTCGGATCTTTTCAAAAGCTCGGAATTGACTGCAAGGTCAAACACCACCTGCACTACGCCACTGCGGTCCCTGAGGTCGACAAACAGTACGCCGCCCTGGTCGCGGTAGCGGTAGACCCAGCCGCAAACCTGCAGCTCTTTGCCGTTGTCGGCTGTAGCAACAGAATTACATTCGCGGCGGATGGAAAAATCAGGAGAGGCGGCTTTGACCCCGGAATCAGACATATACTAAAGGGAAAACCGGATTTTAAGACATGGCGTCAATTAGTGTTGGCCTGGCGACAAACCAAGGCCAACACGCTCCGCTGTGCTGGCGTCAGATACCTGTGCCGGTCTTGAAATTCATCTGTGCTTGAAAAATCAGCAGATTTTGCGCATAACCACCGGCCGCATTTCCTGCGGCATCATAACCTTTGTAGTTATTCGCCATGATGTTGTAGAACAGCTGCAGCTTCAGGTTGTGATGGCTATGGAACAGGTTAACACCGACCCAAACCACGCTGAACTGATTGGCCGGGTCGCTCGACAGGCCTGAACTCCGCGGCGCAGCAAGATTTCCCTTCATAAAGTCGTAGCGGACGACCGGCATCACAAAGGCATTGCTATACGCTGGAATATTGTAGCCTAAAGTGAACGTATAACCACTCAGATTCTGACCGGCTGGGCCGCCATAGTATTGGTACGATCCATTGCCGTAGAAGCCCGCGTACGTTGCTGTGAAGTCATACGTCTGTGCAAACAGGCTACAGCTCGTTCCAGAAGGTAATGCAGCGCACGCGCCGCTACCCGATGCCGATGTCAGTTGGATTGAAGTGCTTCTGGGAGTGTATTCGGTGGACATTTTTTCTCCGCCCTTGGTTTCATTAATCCCCAGGAAACCTGCGCCGAGCGAAACTTTCAGATCCCGTTGGAATATCTCATCGCCTTCGCGCCAGGCGGTGTCTTTGCCGTCTTTGCTCAAACCTCCAAAAATGTTGTATTCAACGCGCCCGGAAAACATGGGGCTGACAGGAACAGAACTCGCACCCTGTGTTTGCTGCATATCGTACCGGCGCCCGAAGCCTGCGTCGCCTGCTCCGCCATGCCCTGTGCTCACCATGCCATAGATTCCGAGATAGTACTTATATTTTTCTCCTAATATTTCGGATAGCGGATAGAGGTCGAGGCGCAGGCCGTTATCCCATTGGTGCACTCCGCCTGTTGCCATCGCCCGCTCAATATTGATAAGATTGGCAGAGGTCGTAAAATACTCCCGGTTAAAAGGCATGCGGACCAATCCGAGAGATACGGCTAAGCCCAGAAATTCATGCTTATAGGAAATACTCGCCTCCTGCAGCAGTCCCCGGTTCTCATTCAGGGAAACGCTGGTAACGCAGGTCGTCCCCCCGCAATTGCCCGTTTTCGTTGTCACGTAAGGCCGGTTGAGGGCATTTTCTAGTCGCATATCGACAACCATGCTCCAATGCTTATCCAGCTGATAAATTGCCCCCAGTCGCAGGCGGCGAAAATTGAAATCAGCTATATTATAATCGCTGTGGCCCGTACTCCAGAATGTATCTCTCTGGCCGGTCATGGTTCTCATCTGGATGCGGCCAGTCAGAAACAATTTTTCCTTCTTCGCGTGTTCCGGCGGTGCCTTTTCAGTGTCGCCCATAGGCGGCTTTGTACCAACGGCGGTCGGTGCCGCGGGGGGAGTCAATTTCGGCTGCTCCGCTGTCGCGGTTGGCTTCTGGGGTTCATTTGTAGCGGCTTGCGCCGACACACCATTGCCCGCAAGACTGAGTAGGCAGACGATCGCCACGGTTGCTGTTTTATTATTCATGCATTTCTCCTCAAACAAGTTTGTGCCCTCTAATAATCAGGAGATATTCTGTAAACCCTTATTTCGCTAATTAACTAACTGCAAAATTAGCAAATAATCACATCTATCGCGATGTGCCATTGAGAAACGCGTCTAATGCGGTTTTTGCAGCAAAACACAGGTGGCGATCCCCAGCGCAAAGGCCTGCGTCTGCAGGTGGATGAATCCGGCTTGCTCTGCTTCCTGTGCAAGATCGGCGGAAGTGACAAATCTGGCCACAGACTGCGGCAGATAGTCATAGGCCTGCCGGTCGCGGCTGATGATGCCACCTACGACCGGTAAAATGCGATGGAAGTACAGGTTAAACAGCCACGAAACAAACCGGCGGTCCATCGGCGTGAATTCGAGCACGGCAAATTTTCCTCCCGGCTTCAAAATGCGAAAAACTTCGGCAAATGCCCTCGGCCTTTCCTGCACATTGCGAATACCAAAAGCAATCATCGCATGCGTGCAGACACCCGCTGCGAGCGGCAATTCTTCGCCGTACGACTCGACAAAATAGCTGCGAGTCAGCTGGTACCTGAGTTTTGTACGCGCGCGGAGCAGCATCTCTTTGGACGGGTCGACGCCAAAGACGACTTTCGCCGAGCGGCGCGCTGCCTGCTCTGAGAGGTCCCCCGTACCGCAGGCGAGGTCGAGCACAACGGACCTTGCGTCGATGCGCATGAGTTCAATGGTTTTTTTGCGCCAGCGCCGGTCGATGCCCAGCGAGAGCAGGCGGTTCAGCAGGTCGTACGTGGGGGCAATACGATTGAACATGCC
>CAYHJO010000139.1:0-11673 GCA_964356715.1 uncultured Turneriella sp.
GTGATGATTCTCGCACTGCTGTTCTACCTGCGCCTGTCATTCATGATGTTCATCGGCATGGCGCTGATCTCTGCGGCGATGATGTTCGGCGTACGCGAGGTCGCGAAGATTCAATTGGCACCGCTGTGGGCAATCTGCCTCGGCCTTTTCGTCGTCGCGTGGATTTTCCAGTTCATCGGACACAAGATCGAAGGCAAAAAACCCTCGTTTTTCAAAGACCTGCAGTTCTTATTGATCGGACCCGCGTGGCTCCTGGGTTTCATTTACCGCAAGCTCGGTGTAAAGTATTCGTAACCCTCACCCACGCAGGCTTGCGGCTGCCGCAAGCGCCCTCTCCCCGATAGGGAGAGGGAAATAGCCCTCCCCTATTAGGGGAGGGTTGGGAGGGGTCATGGCACTTCTTCCAGACTGAACGGCGGCAGGCCGGTGTAAAAAGTTTTGCCCCCCACTTCGGTCAGCGTGGGCCCCGAAAAGATTCTAAGTCCCGGATTATAAATATTCCTGTCTGACAGGTAGATCTTGCCATTCGAGTGCAGCAGGTAGCCCGGAAAATATCCCCCGTTACCTGAGGGCAGATAAGCTGCGAGACGTGTCAGTGTGTGCGCAGAGACGTCAAAACTCGCGAGCACGCTGCTGATCGTGGTGTCGCTGCCGCTCATCACACCGCTGCCGTCGCTCTGTATACTGCATTCGGCGATTTCGTAACCCGCTTGCCCCTCGGTTATGGGCGGCGTGAGAAAGGTGAAGGTAGTGAGCGAAAATTCGAGGCAGGCACCGTCGAGCTGGTAGTTGGCCGCGTAGCGTCCTGGGGCGGCAAATACCAGACTGTTGCGCCCGGCATGGAACTGGATACGCCCCGAAGGGTTTGAGTGCGTCAGCGCATACGCGGTGAACTGCCAGTTTGAGGTATCGATCCGCATCAGATAGCTGACATCGGTGGGCGGCCAGATGGCGTCAGTGGCAAAACGGTTCAGGCGCTGCACAGTGGCTAACAGAAAGCCTGCGGCATAGCGCAGACCAGCAATTTCGGCAAAACCATCGGCGTCGGCAAACGCGGAAAAATCGACCGTTGCGACTGTGCTGCCGGTCGTACGGTTTACTATCTGCACAAGATTGCTGTTATAGAAAGAAATCGCCAGCAGGTTTCCCGGCAGCAGTTCCGCGTTCTGCGGGTTGCTGCGCGCGCCGAGGGATTTTTCATACGCAGTCAGGTAACCGTTGTTGTTGTCGAGCCGCCGCAGCGAATCGGCGCCGAGCCGCTGCACGACAAACGTGGCCTGATTGGTTGCGTCATAGCGCAGCATCGCGTCGCTGTGAATGCCCACGATGTCGCGATAGACCTTAAAGTTGACCGGATCAAATGCGCTCAGAAAACCCGTCGAAAAATCGGAAGCAGCGATGAGAATCACAGCGGACGCGGGCGCGTCGGGTTTTGCCGGGCGTTCGTAGTCGGCGCAGCTGCTCAGCCACAAAAGCTGCAAACCGACAAGTGCGAAAATGTATCTGTTCAGCATCAGAACTCCGCCGTCCATTTCACCAGGACGTAACGACCCGGTAGCGAATAGCCGATGACATCCGGGTCCTGGTTGTCGGTGATATTTTTGACTGTCAGGTTGAGAGTGTGTTTTGCCGCAGAGACAATGGTGTAGTCGACGCCTGTATCCCACAGAAGCTTCGAAGGCAGGTAAAAAAAGTAACTGTTATAACGGTCGCGGAAGATGGCGCCGCGGTATTCGACTGCGCTCAGCAGGCGGAAGTTGCCCACCAGAACCGCAATGCTCGCGACCGCATGGTGGCGTGGGCGCTGCGGCAGAAATTTATCCTGATAATAGGGTACGCTGCCATAATCGCGCGCATCGAGGTATGTATAGCGCAGCGAAAGTAATGCGCGCTCGATCCAATTCAGCACCAGCTCGTTTTCGACGCCCCAGATCTGCGCGCTCGAAGCGTTGACCGCAATCAGCGTGCGCGCCGAATTCTGCGTGAACAGAATGTAATCGCTCGCCCCCGTGAGCCAGGCTTCGCTGCGCATTGAGCACACGAGCTGCCTGAGGCAGCGCAACGATGTCCTGACGCCGCCCGCATTGGTCAGCGCGCGCTCGTTCCGCAGATTATCTGAGGGGGTGACAAAAATATTATCGCCAAAGCGCTCATACAGGGTCGGCGCCCGGTAGGCCGACGAAACCTGTGCATAGATTTCCAGCAGGTTGTCACCCGTACCTTTCGTGCTGTCGCTGAAAAAACCGAGAGGTCTCAGAGCTGCAATACCCGAAGCGCTCAAGCCTTTCTGTTCAATGGTCTTTTCTGCCGAAGCAAAGAACGCATTCGCGGCCGCATGGTCACTGCCTGTCGTTGCCCCCATTTGTGCCGCAATGCGGAATAAGCCCGGATCCCATGCGGCATTCACCGCAGCCTGCGCTTCCTGTCTTTCACCGATGCGGTTGTCGGCAATCGTCACCGACTGGTAACGCCCGCGTCCATGCACAGCGCCATCGATCTGCTGTGTGCGGAATGAATAGGTCGCACCTGCAATCAGTTGGGGTGACAGCGATTGTTGCCGCAATTGATTCAATACCTCGCGCTGCGGGTCAAAGATATCGCTGCGGTCGAGGGTGGCTGCACCCGTAAGCTGAACACTGTGCCGTTCGTTCAGCTGGTTCTTATATTGCGTCGCCAGTGAAACGCGGTCGTCTGCCTTGCGCACTGCTGTCAGTGGCAGATTGACCGTGCCGGGCAGCCCGCGGTCGCTGTGCATTAAGTCGACTAGGGCAGATACGCGTGAATTGCCGTATTTTTTGCGATAAAAACCCGTGTAGCCGATGCGCGTGAAATCCTCATTCTGCCGCAGCTCCGTGCGGTCGTCGTTAGCATTTTCAGTTGTGCCGTTATTGTTCAGATAGCGGTAGCGGTTGCGACTCTGTTCAAAGTTCAGAAAATGCAGCGACTCATCGCTGAGCCGTGCCAGTGCGGCCGATGAACCGAGCAGGCTGTTGCCCGAAACCTGTGTGAGATAACTCACATCACCGGCGGTGAGTTCGCGCAGGCGAAAGTTCAGTGCACCGCCGAGATTCGTCGCTGGCAGGTGAGAGGGAACAAACGAAGAAAAAATTTCGACCGCGCGGAACAGTGGCACCGGTGTCGCTTCGAGATTCAGCGGCGCGTTATACGGCCGCGGCAGTGGCATGTCTTCGATGAAATATTCAATCTGGTCGGGGGTTGAACCGCGCAGTCCCAGAAAACTCTGCGTACCCGGTGCACCCACGCGGTTGAGCTGTACGCCGGTCTGCTTCTGCAATACATCCGACGCGCGTTCTGACAGCGCCGCTTCGGGCGTATCGGCCAGCGGTATTTCGCGGTAGTTTCCCGCGGCGCTGGTCTCAGAGCGCGAAATCAGGCGTATGGGTTTGCGAATCTTGCGGACCTGCGGTTCACAGTTTGGACTGCTGCTGGGACTATTGCATTCGTTTTCAGGAATTACGCCCGGCAACGCTGTCTGCGGCAGAATCAGCACAACAGCAAGACCGAGTCTTAAGACCCACGCCACCCTACTCCACGTATCTGGCAACAACACCGTCTATGTCCGGGCCGAACGAAGCGCTGTCGGCGACAAAACCGGCACCCGTATCGGGATTATTGCGCCTTGCGGCGGGGGTAAGGCGCAGATAACGGAAGCCGTTGGTCTTCAGATCATCGCGCACCGTTGTATTGCAGCCGGTATTATACGAGTTATCTGCGCTGAGATTATCGAGATCAAACATATCGCCGCCACCGAGATCGGGTTCGCCGTTCGCATCATTATCCTGGAATAGTTGCGCCGCTGCGAGATTGTTGGAGCCGACATTATAGAGTACAGGATTGCGTCCGGCAAAACGCGGCCAGTGTGCGGGGTTATTGGAATATGTCGTTTCGGTGGTTGCGGTGTAATCGGGGGCAAAACCGCAGTAGTTCACGTTGTCGTTGCTGACTTCGACAAACAGCAGGTCCATAAAACGCTGCGCCGGATTTCCACTGGCGTAGAACGCATTTTCATAGACAATAAAATCCGCTCCACTGCCGTTCTTGATTTTTTTCCCAGACCATGACAGGATGATATATGCCGAAGCGCCGCTATTATCGAGCGAGAAGACGTCGAGACTGCCGCCGCTATTGCCTGCGCCGCGCACGCCGTTGATGGCCTTGCTCTGGTCATAAAAGCCGCTGCCGGTATTGCCGGGCGCGGCCGTGACTGTGTCAGCGAGATAGACGTCGGGAAACGCTGTGGCGGCTACTGCCTGCGTATTTGTGCTGTTACCGCTCTGCAGAGATTCTTTGGATATTTGTGCGCAGGCAATTGTTGCCAGGGGCAAAAGCCATATCGGGAAATGTTTCATATGCTGCTCACTTATAAGTAAGCCCGCTTGCCTTTGAAATTTTGGATTTTCCAAAAGCGCTTCGCCGCTTAACCCGTGTCCGCGGGGCGAAGCAGCAAGAGTTCCCGGCTTTGGTTCGGCTTGAAACTGCCTTGCAGCGCGCAGCGCTGCAAGGCAGTTTCAACCAAAGTGCTTTCGCGTCAGCGAAAGCGTCCATTACGGTTGCGGGTCAGCGCCGGATTTACACCGGACTTCCTCTTTTTGCGAAGCGTTTTTAAGGCTTCGCGTCAGATACGTTTCGCGTTGCTAACAGGTCGTCAATCAATCGACCATTAAGACGATTTTGCCGGTGCTCGAGCGGCTTTCAAGCAGCTGGTGGGCGTCGCCAATCTGCCGCCATGACATTTGCCGCGAAATGACAGTCTTGAGCTTTTTCGCGCTGAAATCGGTCATGATGGCCGCGAGTTCATCCTTCATCAATTCCGGATTTTCTTTGGCGACACGCAGCATATTGACGCCGTAAAAACCGCGGCTGTTGAGCATCAGATCGATCATCGACAGCGTCAGCATACTCAGAATCTGTGGCACCAGTGCCGGCAAATTAAACAGGTTACGCTCCGAAAATGCCGCCGCACCATATGCCACGACGCGACCATGCGCTCTCAACAGGTTTAGGTCTTTTTTGAAGTAAGAACCGCCGACCGAATCGAGCACCACGTCGATTTTTTCGCCACCGGTGAGACGCAGCACTTCATGTTCGAAATCCACCTTCTGGTAGTTGATCGGGTATTGCACGCCGAACTCTGACAGCAGTTCGAGTTTCTTTTCTGAGCCCGCCGTTGCAAAAATCGTGCAGCCATGGTTGACTGCCATTTGGATCGCTGCAAGCCCGACGCCACCGGCACCGGCATGGATCAACACTTTCGCGCCTTTGCGCAGGCTGCCGGTTTCAAATAGCGAATGGTAGGCGGTCAGAAAGTTGACGGGCACCGATGCGGCTTCAGCAAAACTCATATTCGACGGTTTCTTCACCGCCGCGCGCTGATCGGCGACTGCGAGTTCTGCATAGCCGTTGAACAGCGTCAGCGCCAGCACTTCATCACCGATCTTAAAGCCTTTCACTTCGCTGCCGATTTCTTTAACAATACCGGCTACCTCGTAACCCGGCACGAACGGAAATTTCGGCGCGTCGTTATATTGTCCTTTGCGCGCGACAATGTCCGCGAAATTCAGACCGAACGCTTTGACTTCAATCAGAATTTCTGTCGGTGCTGGTTTTGGCTCAGGCCAGTCTTCGATACTGAGCGAAATGGATTCTGTCGGTCTGCGAAACGGTATGGCTTTCATTTTGGCTCCTTATGCCCGGTGTGTTTTTTTATTTTTACTTTTTGTATGGCTTTTCTTCGCACGATGTGCGGATTTTTTCTGTGCCGCGTATTTGACCGCCAGCGCATTCTTTTTTCGTGGTCTCCACCACGCGAGTTTCTCGGTGCGTTTCTGGTTTGTGATACGGATGATCTCTACGGTTACCGCAGTAGCAATCGCAGCCCCCTGCTCTTCGCGCACCGCCCGGTAAATCCCTGACAGCTGGTGTAACTGGTGTGGTTTAGAGCCGATCAGTTTCGCGATGAGGGCTTTTGCATCGCCGGCGACGATTTCATGTTTGCGCATGCCACGCGTCGCGTGGCGCAGCATGAACCAGAACGAATTTTTCTTGCGGTACTTCTTCAACACGAATGCCGTAATGAGAAATTCAGGCCAGCGTGCATCTGCCGCCTTGCGCGAAAACAGACCGTAGCCCGCGCCAATCAGCCGCGGCAGCGACCATTGCAGCAGGTCCGGCGCGGGCTGTCCTTTGCCGGAAGGCGAGACCAACCTAAGACCAGTGGCGTGGCTGCGTAATGGTGTTGTTTTCATAGCTTTCATGGTGTTGCAGACCGGCCCATATAAATTTACTCGTTGCCTTTCACTAACCGCTTTCTCACTATTCGGCTGAGCACGTCAAATGCAAAAACTGGTCATGCGTCGTTGCATGCTGGATAAATAATCCCGTCGGTTCCAGCGCGTCGAGCGAGAATTCGACGCTCTTGCGGTGGTTTACCTTATGTTCAAAGCGGTAGAGTGTCTGTCCTAGATTCGTGCTGCGTGCTTCGAGGTAAGTGAGTTCATAGCGCGGAAGAAACGGGTATTGCTGTCGCATGGGCTTGAGCATGGTCAAGCGCCATGTTTCCGTCTGGATCTTGCGGAAGAACGCATAGGATGACAGCGGAGCCCTGGTAAAAATTCTGTGCATGTCTTCGCTCATCAGCCACTGGTCGCGTTGTTTATTATAACCCGCAGGATAATTAAAATGCGCTTCAAAAAAATGCACTTCGCAGCGCAGGCGTTCCGACAATGCCTTTAGGGCTGCGCGTGGGCGAGGCAGCACTAAACTGGCTGCAAAAAATGCCGCAGCCAACGCCTGACGCAGAATTGAAAATGTATGGATTCCTGTTTTCATGGCTTATTCGAGAAACAGCGCCGCCGCTCCCAGAATGCCCGCATCTTCGTCTCCCTGCGTGAACAGGAACTTTGCATTATGGAACATCGCAAATGTGTGCGCTTTGTAGCTGCGTTCCAGCTCAGCCCTAAGGAGACCCTCGGCCGCGGCTACCCCGCCGGTGAAAACAAAATCCGTCAGGTTCATGAGTTGCGTGATTGTCGCGGCGGCGAGTCCCAGCGCCTGCCCGGCGATGCCATAGGCCCTGATCGCCGCCGCATCGGTTGCATGCGCTTTTTCCGCGATCTGCGCAGCACTCAGCTGCCGGCCGCTGAATTCCAGATATGATGCGCTGATGCCGGTCGCCGAGGATAGAGTCTCAAGACAGCCTTCGTTTCCGCAGCCGCAGCGGCGCGCAGTTAAATCGACAGCATAGCCAACGGGTATATGACCGACCTCAAAAAAATTCCCGTTTCTCCCGCGTTGCAGTCTGCCGTCAAAGATACAGCCGCCCCCCACTCCGGTGCCGAGTGTGAACACACAGAAATCCCCCAGAGTCTTACCCGCGCCGAAATGTTTTTCGCCCAGCGTCGCGGCGTTGGCGTCGTTGTCGAGACGGAATGATTTTGCCGGAAATTGTTTTTTCAGCTCTGCGAGCAGGTTGCAGTTCTGAATCTGCGGCATATTGGCGGAAGACAAAATAATTCCCTGTTCAAGATCGAGAGGGCCAGGAGAACCGATGCCGACCGCCGTGCATTCGGCAAAATCGCTTCGAGAGACGGCCGAGGCGATCTGCGCAACCAACGCGGTGTTCGAATCGGCGGCGACCTTCTCGGTGCAACGGCCGCTGAGGCCGCTGCCGGCCGTCAGCTGGCCATATTTGATCGTCGTGGCACCGATGTCGATGCCCAGGATTTTTGCATGCCCGGGCATGTCAGGGGCGTACTGCTTTTGCGATGGGAAATGTCATATGGAACGGATTCACGGCAAAGGCGATGCGCGGGCCGTGCGACATTTCATGGTAATCGGGAAATTCGCGGGAGCCCTCAACGCGATCGATAAAGGCGATGCGCGCGCTTCCCTTTCCGGACAGCGGCGTTTCGAGATAGAGCTCCCGGCCCGCCGAATATTGCCCTTCCTGTTTCTGCAGCAGAGACCAGGGTAAAATCGCGGTCGTCAGCGGAAAAGAAAAGAAGCGCGGGGAGAGAGATACCGAATAGATATTCGCCTTTGTTTTTGTATTTTTTACGTCAATGTGCCATTCGCGTTCGCCCTGCTGCCAGTCAAAATCTGCGAGTTCCTTGGGTATTGCCCAGTTGCGCCTGCCCCACTCGACAGACTCTTTGGACGAAACGAAAATTTTTGTGATACGCATGTAATTCTTGTTGTTGTGCTCGAAAAAACCGGGAATATACAGCAATTCGTCGTACGGCCCGCAATCCGCCTTTTCATAGTGCACCAGCATCACCGCGCCCGCGCCGCCACGGAAATTTGCCGAGTCCGCGGGATCGATAAATGGTGACGCCAGCACGTGCTGCCTGTGCGCAGGAAAAAAAATAATAACCCCGCTGCCGGTCAGTGTCCAGGGAGCCGGAAATTCCGCTTTTTTGGCCATGTGGTTTAATGGAATTATCAGACACCGCGTCGATTATTATGGAATACTCTTTTCGCAATGATGCGCCTTTCCGCTATGAGTTGTGTCCATGCAATCGCGACCGAACGCGAACCCCCTGACAATCCATGTCCTTTCCAATGCGCGCACGCTCTATTCGACGCGGCGTTTTTTTGAAGAGGGCTTTAAGCGCGGCCACAAGATGCGTGTGTATCCGCCGATGCAGATGTCGGCGTATCTCGAGAGAAATGCACTCGAGCTCTATTACGCCGACCAGAAAATAGAAACTCCGCACTGCATAATCCCCAGGCTCGGCCAGAAAAAACCTGAGCACACGCTTTCCATCATTCGCCATTATGAGATGATGCATGTCAAATCGCTCAACGGCAGTCATCCGATGATGCGCTGCCGCGACAAATTCGTGACGATGCAGGTCTTGGCACAGAACCGCGTCCCGGTGCCGCGCAGCGTACTGATCGACGACCCGCTGCACATCGATACCGCGTTCCAGAAGATCGGCGAACCGCCTTATATTCTGAAAATCCCCACCGGCTCGCAGGGCACTGGCGTGATGATCGCCGATTCGCGTACCGCAGCTCGCAGTTTCATCGAAACGCTGCTCGATCAGGGACTGCAAATCATAGTGCAGGAATTTATCGCCGAAGCCAAGGGCGCCGATTATCGCGCGATCATTCTCGGTGGCGATCTGATCGCCGCGATGCGCCGCAACGCAACCGGCGACGATTTTCGCGCGAATATACACCGCGGTGCCATCTCAGAAAAAGTCGAACTTTCGATCGAAGCCGCGCGCACGGTCAAAATTGCCGCGCGTATTCTCGGGCTCACCTTTGCTGGCGTCGATCTGATTGAATCGAAGCGCGGGCCGATGGTGCTCGAGGTGAATGCGTCGCCGGGCCTTGAGGGCATCGAAGGCGCCTCAGAAGTCAATATTGCAGAAAAGGTTATACAATATCTCGAGGCCCTGCCACGTTAACCCGTGCGACCGACTGCGGAGCTCAAACTCAATAAAGAACAGACCGAAGCTGCTACCCGCTTGTGGCAGGGCGATAAACGCGCACTACAGATTATCGCCGGCGCGGGCAGTGGCAAAACCACGACGCTGACTGCGGCCATTTTGCGAGCCATAGAGTCCGGCGTTGAGCCAAAGCGAATCGCAGCACTGACTTTTTCCCGCCGCGCAGCTCATGAATTGCGTGAGAGGCTGGGGCAGTTTGCGGCTAATCCGGGTTTCTGCGGCACGATCCATGCTCTCGCGTGGCGGCTGATCCGTGAGGCGGGTAATCCACCGCGGCTCGTCAAAGATGCCGCGCGGCAGCGTGCACAAATTGTGCGGCAAATGTTTCCCCAGTATTCGCACGTGCCTGAGAAAATTCTGCTCAGGGAGGATTTTCTCAGTGGCGACGACCGGCGCGAGATCGATGCAGCCTGGCACGTATGGCTCGTTGCCCATCATCGCATCGACTTTGACGGCATGATTTGGCGCGCTGCGGCTGACAGGCTGGGAGAGCAGCGCTTTGACGTGGTCTTCGTCGATGAATTTCAGGATACTTCGCCCGACCAGTTTGCATTCATCCGCTCGCTCGACGCAAAAAAGTATTTCGTGGTGGGTGATGACTGGCAGAGCATCTACCGGTTTCGCGGCGCCGACGTGAGCCTGACGCGCGACTTCCGAAACCTTATGCCAGAATCGGAACGCCTGTATCTCGTGAATAATTACCGCAGCGGACGGAATATTGTCGCGCTGGGGAATGGTATAATAAGGCGCTCGAAAGATTTTGTGAAAAAGAGTCTGAAAGCCAGCAAAGCGAGCGCCGAGGGCATCTTCTGCCTGCACACGCGCGCAGAAAATGCGACGACCGCGTGGCAAAAATTGCGTGCGGCGCTCTCGGCTGGGCGCCTGCCTGGACGTATGCAGCAGGCGCTGCGCGAAAAAACGGCAATCCTTGTGCGCACGAATGCGCAGCGCCTGTTGCTTGAGCGCGATAAACCGGAAAACTGTGAAATCCTCACGATCCACAAGAGTAAGGGACTCGAATTTGACAATGTGATCGTCTTCGGCATCGCCGAACATTCGATACCGCACCGCGATAATAACTTTGACGAAGAAGTCCGTATTCTTTACGTCGCGCTGAGTCGCGCCCGCAAATTTCTGGGTTTTGTCGCGTGGGAGTATGGTGAGGCGCGCTCAGTCTTTTTGCCTTATCTGATGCGCAACTCGCGGATTGTGTATTTCTGACCTCGCCACAGGCGGCGCGGTGAACGACTGCGACAATGCCTACTTCTCTTTACGTCGCCTCTTTACTATGTGTTCTGCCCATCTGTGGATGCCACTCACGTGCAGGCTATCGCCGATGAGATCCTCAACGGGAATTTTCCGCGTGCGGCGGGGCTTGCTGAAGCCTGGCTGAAGGAACTCCCAGCCCACGCCGGGCCTGCGCTCGATTCTGAACGCGCGCAGGCAGAAGAAGCCTATGAAATTTCGCGCTATCTGCTGCACCGCCATGAACGACTGAGCAATCTTGCGCCGGGTATGGAGCGCGGCAAAGCCTTCGAAGAAGTACTGCACGATATGAGCCAGGCGCAGACTGTTTCTGTCATCCGCCGCGCCGTCATCATGCTGTGCCACGCACAGATCGCCGACAATTATGCGCGCGACTTTGCCGGGCAGAAGAACTACCAGCTGCAGCTGAAAGACCAGCTCAAACTCGCCTACTCGCTGCTAATGATTGCCAATTTTACCTCGGCGCGCGAAGTGCTGTCATTTATTCTGGCGAACCACCCGACGAATGCCGCTGCGCATTACATGGCGGCACATGCGGCCAACATGACCGGCAACGAACAGGGCTTCTTTGAGCATTACCGCGACGCACTCTACCTGAAACCCGAAGTCGTTTCGGAATACCCGGAATTTTTGCCCGGTGGCATCTTTCTCGAGATGCTCAAACTCGTGCACGAAGAAGATTACGGCGAGGGTGTGCGCGAGCGCATCTTTGCACTGCTGCTCGAGGTGAACGGCGTCTACCGCCACCGCCGCAAACTCAAAATCGACGAGGCACGCGTGCTCGAAGCCGAATACCAGAAACTGCGGCAGGAATACACTTCGGCGCGTGTGCATAAGAAGGCCTTTGAACCGCGGTTACTGCAGCTATTGGCGATGCTGATTATCCATGCGCAGCAGATGCAGAATTTTGACAAATTTGAAAATTTTTTAA
>CAYHJO010000140.1:0-11555 GCA_964356715.1 uncultured Turneriella sp.
TAGCCCTGGCCGATGAAGCTCGCGACATTCGCCCCGAGCGGGTGCTTGTCGATCCACGCCCTGTAGCCCGAGGGAGAATTCCACTTCTTCATTTTTTTGAGCAGCGGCAGCACAATCTCACGAGGCACTGCCTCGACGCGTGTAAACATATCAGAGCAATCTTCGGGTGTGGATGAAACGAAACTGACGGAGCAACTGCCGAGCACGACACTCGTCACACCATGCCGCACCGATTCGACGAGCCCCGGTGAAATCGCCACTTCGGCGTCATAGTGCGTGTGCGTATCGATAAAACCCGGCGTCACCCACATGCCTTTGGCGTCGATTTTTTTTGCGCCGCCTGCCTTCAGCTGGCCATGCGGCGCGATAGCGGCGATTTTGCCTTTGTCGAGAAGTACATCAGCTTTCAGCGGCGGCGCACCGCTGCCATCGTACAGCGTGCCATTCGCGATCAGTATTTTTTCGTTCATCAGAGCCAAGCAGTTCTGTGTTTATCGCCGCCGTCAATCGCAAATAGGCGGCGATCCAATTTGCTATTCACGCTGAGCTAAATCTATGAATTTTCCCGCATGAAAGCCCACGTCCTCGAAAATTCTTTTGGCATTGAAAACATCCAACTGCGCGAGCGCGAAGTGGCGGATTTAGGTTCGCATGAAATCCGCATCGCCATGAAGGCAGCGTCACTCAATTTTCGTGACTATCTGATGGTGACGGGTAACTATAACCCCAAACTCAAACTGCCGATGGTGCCGCTGTCAGACGGGGCCGGCGAAGTGATCGAAGTCGGCAAGTCGGTCACGCGCTTCAAAAAGGGCGACCGCGTGATGCCGACCTTCTCGCAGAACTGGATCGCGAAACGCCCGTACTCCGACGACATGCGCAAGAGCACGCTCGGCGGCCCGCTCGACGGCACCGCGTGCGAGATGATGCACGTGCCCGAATGGGCGGCGGTCGAAATTCCCGAAAGTTTAAGCTACGCCGAAGCCGCGACGCTGCCCTGCGCCGCGCTCACCGCGTGGTCGTCTTTGGTCACGATGAACCAGGCAAAGCCCGGCGAATATGTAGTGGTGCTCGGCACCGGCGGCGTGTCGATGTTTGCGCTGCAATTTGCCAAAATGCTCGGCTGCAAGGTCATCGCGACTTCGAGCTCGGCTGACAAACTCAAAAAGGCCGAAGCGCTCGGCGCCGACTATGTTATTAACTACAAAGAGAAACCCGAGTGGGCAAAAGAGGTGCGTAAGATCACCAGGATGCAGGGCGCCGACCACATCATCGAAGTCGGTGGCGCTGGCACGCTGGAGCAGTCGATTCGCGCGGTGCGTATGGACGGTGTAGTGAGCCTGATCGGCATTCTAGCGGGCTCGTCAAAAGAGCTCAACCTGCTGCCGGTGCTGATGCAGAACGTGCGCTTGCAGGGAATTCTCGTCGGCGGCCGCGAGGCGTTCGAAGATATGTGCCGCGCGGTCGCGGCCAACGGTCTCAAACCCGCGATCGACAAGACCTTTGGCTTTGCAGAGCTACAGGATGCGATTAAGTACCTCAAGAGTGGCAGCCATTTTGGTAAGGTGGTACTCGCCGGCCACGACACAGCCGTGCCGTAGCCCGTGGCCAGGGGCGCACTGACAAGGGGGGGTATTCAGGAGAGAATAACTTGACCGTCAGTACACCGGCCGCGTGTGTTGGCCTCAAGCGGAAGGGGATCAATATGCATAAGCGCAGTATATTCGGTACATTAGCCATTGTGGTTTTGCTGCTTGCCGCCCGGTGCGGCAGCGACAGCAAGAGCGGTGAGGCTGCCAGCGGCGGTAGCTCGCCCGGCGGTACAACGACAACCGATTCGACCGCACCCATTGTTGGCTCTGCTATCAGCTTCAGCGGCATCTCTGATACGGGTGTCACGGTCAGCTGGGGAGCCGCTTCCGATTCTGTCACCAGCGCGGCAAATCTGCAGTACCGGCTCGTGCGGGCAGCGACAAGCGCGGCCATCGATACCATTGCCGAGGTTGATGCGGCTGCCGGCGGAGTCACGGTCATCGACGACTATACGACCAATCTCTTAACGCGCAACGCTACGGGCCTGACCGCAACGACAGCTTATTTTTTTGCCGTTGTCGTGCGCGATGCGGCGGGCAACAAAACGATCTATACTCCGGCCACGGTGACCACCGCAGCAGCCGGCACCACCGCTTCACCGGTGTTTAATCCTTCTCCCGGAACTTTCGGTTCGGCGCCTAACCTGCAGATGACATCTGCAACAGGCGGAGCGATCATCTGCTACACGTCGAACGGCGCTACGCCCGCGTGCAACGCAGGTAAAACGGCCTGTACAACCGGGACACTCTATTCAGTGGCGATTGTCGTCAGCACAACGGCAACGTACAAGGCGCTTGCCTGCAAAACCGGCAATAGCGATTCTTCCGAAACCAGTGGATTGTACACGGTCGACACTGCCGCACCGACCGTCGCTTCGACAACACCCGCAAACAACGCGACAAGCGTTGCGACGGGCACGACGATTGCTGTTACCTTTTCTGAGGCGATGACACCCTCGACGATCAAGGCAGTGACCGGGGGCACGAGCTGCCTCACGAGTTCGCCCACGTTGCAGGTTTCCTCTGACAATTTTACCTCGTGCATCCCCATGACCTCTGCGACGCCATCGACAAGCGATAACATTACATTCACCATGACACCCTCGTCGGCGCTGAGCACCGCCACGACTTATAAAATTCGCGTCACAACCGGCGTACAAGATGCCGTCGGCAACGCCCTCGCATCTACCTATGAATCCGCCACCGGATTCACGACTGCGCTCGCGGCGGCACTCACGATCAACACATTCACTCCCGCTTCCGGGACGTACAACACTGCGCAAGCGGCTGCGGCGACGACAGTCGAAACCGGCGCGTCGATCTGCTACACGACAAACGGCGTCGATCCGACGGCGGCAACTCCCGGCACCTGCGACACTTCATTCGTCAACGAAGGCCAGACAATTGCCATCGGCACCAGTCTGACGCTGAAGATACTCGCGACCAAAGCGGGCCATACAAATTCCACAGTCGCAGTGCGCACGTATTCGATTGTGCCGATCGTTACGGGTACAACGCCCGCGAATGGTGCGACAGGCTTTGATCCGTTTGCCGGAAAAATTAACGTCACGTTCAGCAAGACCATGAACCGCACAAGCGCAGCATTTAACGCCGCCGCCGGTGCCTGCACGGGCAATATTCAGGTTTCTGCCGACAGCTTCACGACCTGCATCGGCATGACTATTCCGGCCGGGAATAACTCCACTTTTGAGATCACGCCTGCGGCGACGCTGGCCAGCGCCACCATATACAAGGTCAAAGTTTTGAATACGCTGACCGATACTTCTTCAAACGCCGTGAGCGCATTTGAGCACACGACTGGCATTAAGACCCGCTACTACCGCACCGAGACTATCGACGGTACGAACAGCTTCGTCGCCGGCGAAACGTTTGCGACCTCTTCGGGCAGCTACTCGGCATACATCAGTTGGGATAACACGTACGTCTACGTCGGTTACAGCGGCGCGGATGTTTCTTCAGGTGCGACGACCAAGTGGGTTCTGCTCTACCTCGGCGACAGCGCCGGATCATCAACCGGTGTGACTTACAACACGCAGACACCGACTTTTCCCACCGGCTTTAACGCAAAATACCATCTGCGGTGGAAAGCAGACAATAGCTATACCAATACGCAGGTCTACTCCACATCCTGGGCAGACGCCGCATGGGATTTCACAGGCGATGTGTTTCGCACGGGCAGCTACGTAGAGTTTCGTATTCCCCGCTCCGACATCGGCTCGCCGACTTCGATTAAGCTCATCGTCAACATGCTTAACGAACAGGGCGGCGGTGAGTGGACGTATGGTCTCGCGCCAGCGACCAGCTTCACCGACGGCTATGGCGCGAACCCGGCAAAATACCTGAGTTGCAACCTGAACTCCTCAGACGCGCCGACGACCAGCTGCAGCATTTTGCCGTAAGAGCACTGTGCCTCCGTTTCTCGTCATGCCAACCCCTGTCTTCGTCATGCCCGCGAAAGCGGGCATCCATAATCGTTTGTACGGCAAATAGATTCCCGCCTCCGCGGGAATGACGAATCGGCATAATCACGCGCCGTATCAGCTGCTGAAGATTGGTATCAGCCAAAAACAATCGACGTACGCCGCTCAATCCGCAATGCTGTGCTGAATGGCTGCAGTTTCTTTCGATCAGGTATATAAGATTTATCCCAACGGTTATGTCGGCGTTGAAAATTTCAGCCTCGACATCGGCGACGGCGAGTTCATGATTCTCGTCGGGCCATCGGGTTGCGGCAAGTCGACCGCAATGCGCATGGTCGCGGGTCTCGAATCGATCAGCCGTGGCACCATTTCAATCGGTGAGCGCGTGGTGAACCAGCTCAGCCCGCGTGACCGCGACATCGCGATGGTGTTTCAGGACTACGCGCTCTACCCGCACATGTCGGTGCGCGAAAACCTGAGTTTGGGACTCAGGCTGCGCAAGACGCCCAAGGCCGAAATCGATGCGCGCACCGATGCCGCGGCGAAGGTGTTGGGACTCGAACCTTACCTCGATCGCAAACCGCGCGAGTTGTCGGGTGGCCAGCGGCAGCGTGTGGCGCTCGGCCGCGCAATCGTGCGCCGGCCAAAAGTATTTCTGTTTGATGAGCCGCTGTCAAACCTCGATCCGAAACTGAGAACTGGCATGCGCGTCGAAATCAAACGCCTGCACCGCCAGCTGAAAACCACAATGCTCTATGTCACGCACGACCAGCTCGAAGCGATGACCTTGGGCGACCGTATTGTAGTCATCAACCAGGGCAAAATTCAGCAGGTGGGCAAACCGATCGACGTTTATAATAAACCGGCGAATCTTTTTACCGCAGGTTTTATCGGCAGTCCGCCGATGAATTTTTTTGAGCTCACCATCTCGCGCGAAGGCGAGCAAGTGCTTCTCAAAAACGATGTTTTCTCACTCGCGCTCGCTGCCATGCATCCGCTCGCACAGCCGCTCATGAAAAACTTTCCCGGTGCACCGCACCTGACTGCAGGCATTCGCGCCGAGCATCTGAAAATTGCGCGCGCCGGCACCACCAAACCTTCGATACATGCGCTGGTGGAAGTCGTTGAACCCGCAGCGCCTGAGGTGTTTTTGTACCTCAAGAGCGGCGATGCATCGTTCGTGATGCGCGACGACACTGTGCTTGAACCGTTGGTGCAAGCGGGTGAGACTCTCGGCGTGTATGCAGAACCAGAAAATATCCATTTCTTTGATGGCAATGGCCAGAGGCTGGTTTGAAAAAATATCTCCCCTATCTCTGGCTCACGCCTTTTCTCGCGGTGTTCGGCGTTTTTCTCGCGTACCCGATGGTCTATTCATTTATCCTCAGCCTCAAAAAAGTCACCTGGCAAACCAACCTCTACAACGTCTTCTCTGACATGCAGTGGGCAGGCTTCGAAAACTACGCCGCACTGCTGACGCGCGCCGACTTCTGGTGGTCACTCATCGCCACCTTCATCTACATGCTGCTGACAATTCCGTTCGGTATTTTTCTCTCTTTACTACTGGCAACGCTGCTCAGCGAGAACCTGCCCGGCAGCCGTTTTTTTCGTTCGGCGCTGTTTCTACCCAACATTCTCGACATGCTGGTGATCGGTCTTGTCTGGAAACTGATCTACTCTCCCGACGGGCTGCTCGACACCGCTTTTATGAAAGTGGGGATTGAATACTTTCATGCGAAGGGTTTTCTGGGCGGCGCGCATACTGCGCTCGCGGCGGTCGCTATCGCGATGGTGTTCAAAGGCTGCGGATTTGGCATGGTGCTGTTCATGACCGCGATGAAAAACATCTCACCCAATATTTTCGAAGCCGCCGACCTCGACGGGCTGACATGGTGGCAGAAGTTCCGCTATATTCGCGTGCCGCTGGTAAAACCCGTCATTCTGTTTCTGACCGTCACCGGGATTCTAGGATGCCTCAATGCCTTTACAGAGTTTTATATCATGACCGAAGGCAATCCGGTCACGCTGTTCGCCAACCAAACCGTCGGCGCCACCCGCGTATCTGGCTATCTTCTTTATACCCGTTTCACCGAAATGAACTACGGTTCGGCGGCAGCGATGTCTTACTTTCTGCTGATTTTCGCACTGATCGTGTCATACCTCAACTGGCGCTTTCTGCGGGAGAAAACGGCATGAAAAAGGCCAAACGCACCCTGCTATGGATTTCCATAGCTGCGCTCGCGGCTTTTGCACTGCTGCCTCTGTTCTGGATGGTGATTACCGCGCTCAAAAAAGAGGGGCTCGGCCTCAGCACACAGGTTATACCACGCGGCAACTTCTCTGACCTGTATACCTTCAAAAATTTCAGCGCGATTCTGGGTGATCCGGATTTTCCATTTTTTCGTTTTCTGCTCAACAGCACCGTCGTGGCAGGCTCCACTGCGCTGATCTCAACCACCATCTGTTTTATGTCGGCCTATGCCTTCGCGCGCAAAACTTTTCCGGGCAAAGAAATCCTCTATGGCTTTTTGATGGCGTCGATGATGGTGCCCGGTATGATCTTCATGGTGCCGCAATTCGCACTGATCGCCGAGTTCGGCTGGATGAACACCTGGCAGGCGCTGGTGATACCGCACACGGCAAACGTCTTTGGAATTTTTCTGCTGCGGCAGTCGGTCGAACGCATACCCAGATCACTCTTCGAAGCCGCCGAAGTCGACGGTGCGAGCGACTGGCAGACGATGCGGCTGGTTGTCGTGCCGCTGGTTTCCCCCGTGCTTTTGACGCTCATTTTGCTTACCTTTCTGGGGCAGTGGTCGAACTTTCTGTGGCAGTTGATCGTCAACACGCCCGACAGTTCGTGGATCACACTCCCGGTCGGCATTTCGCTCTTTAAGGGGCAGTATTCGATTGCGTGGGAGAAGATGATGGCCGCGTCGGTAATTTCAGTTTTGCCGGTACTGCTGCTGTTTCTGTTTTTGCAGCGCTATATTATCAGCGGCCTCACCCAGGGCGGGGTGAAAGAATGACACAGCAACTATGCAAAGCCATAGTTGCTGTGTCATTGATCTGTGTCGGGTGTCACCGACCTGATGTTGTGTTGCCCGCAGGGCAACGCAATATCACGCTCTGGCATTCATACAACAATGAAGAGACCCGTGTCTTCAACGAGTTGCTCGCCGACTACCAGAAACAAAACCCGCAGATCAAAATTGTCGCCGAACGCGTGCCGTTCGACGGCTTGTTACCGAAGCTGACATCCGCCGCCATTGCGAACCGCACACCTGACATCGCGCGCGTCGACATCGGCCACATACCACGACTCGCGTGGGGCAAGGCAATCGAACCGCTCGACGCATTCGGCGCTGAAAAACTTTTGCAGGGCATGCACCGCATTGCGCGCCCGGTTGCGTCTGTCAAGATGCCGGGAAAGCAGACGAGCGAAATATTTGCGATACCCGACCAGCTGACCACCGTCGCTCTCTATTATAACAAAAAACTCATGGCCGATGCCGGCGCCAAAGTCCCGCGCACACTCAATGAGCTCAGGGGAATGGGAAAATTTTTCAAGCAACGGGGCCAATCCGCCAAAGCTTTTGCAATAAATTCGTCGCTGTGGTGGATGATGCCGTGGCTGTTCTTGCACAACGCACAGATTCTTTCACCCAATCTCGACAAGTGCCTGCTCGATTCGGCAGAGGCGGTCGCCGCGCTCGCTTATCTGCGCTATCTGTATACCGATGGCGTTGAAGCTGGCGCATGGCTCTCGGGTGCGATCAACCCCGATCAGGGATTTATGACCGGGCGCTACGCGATGATACTTTCGGGCCCGTGGAATCTGCAGACGTTCAGGAATATTCCGTTTGGAGTAAGCCTTGTGCCTGGCCATGGCGCGCTCAGATCGGCGTCGAACATCGGCGGTTCTGCGATGGTGGTCTTTGCGCACTCGGAAGAAAAACAGGAATCGTATCGCCTGCTGCAGCATTTGGTGTCTGAGGGTGTGCAGAAAAAGTGGATTGCCGGCACAGGACAGCTGAGTGTCAACACGGCCGCGAATCGCGCGCTCGCAGCTTCACTCTCTCCCGAGCTCAACATTTTTCTCGAGCAGCTCGACTATGCCGGTGCGCGGCCGCAGCTGCCGGGTTACGACGCGCTCGAAACCATCGTCGCTCCTTACCTCTACGCGGCGCTCGACGGTTCGCTGGCAAGCCGCGATGCGCTGTCGCGCGCCTGTGCGGATGTAGAGAAGAATCTGATCCGGCCGAATCGGTGAAACCAGCAGAAAGGTAAGAAAGAATGCCCACAGTGCTCCGCATCGGAAAATTTCGGTTTCATTTTTATTCCAATGAGGGCATTGAACCCGCGCACATTCATGTGGATACACCAGAGGGAGACTGCAAATTCTGGCTTGATCCGGTTGAGCTTGCCAGATCAAAAGGCTTGCCGGCGCATATGCTACGGGAATTACAAACAATTGTGATTGAAAATCAAACCTACTTTCTGGAGAGATTTCATGAGTACCACGGCCGATAGTTACATAAAAGAACGGGAAATTGTCGCTACTGCAGTGCGCGTTGAAGGTCGAAAGATCACTGTCGATCTCTTTGATGGCCGGACTGTGGGGTTTCCCGCTGATCGGTATAAAATCCTGAGCAAAGCAACCGATGCTGAATTGCAGGCAGTGAGTTTACGCGCAGGTGGCACAGCGCTGAGATGGGAAAAACTCGATGAAGATTTAACCGTTGAAGGGGTGGTAGCAGGGCGTTTCCAATTGTGAATTATGTCGCATTTTAAAAAATGGAAACTGCAAACCACTGAGCCATTGCATCGAGCCTGTTTTCCGACACGAAACTAAATACTTTACTCGCTGAACCGCGGCATAAACTGCCGCCATGCAGCTCCGCTCCATTTTTCGGCTCGCGGCTCTGTGCGCTTTCGCACTTGCCGCGTGCAACAGCGAGCAAAAACAGAGAACCTACATCCCCATTATCGATTTAACCGATGCGGACGGCAATGTCATCTCGACACCGTGCAGCAACCCGCAGTCACCGAACACGTATGCGCAACCGACGGCAGCCGACTGGCCAACGATACGCGACATGAAGATGGGCGCTGTCTATGACGGCACAAATACCACGTTCCGTTTTTTTGCGCCGACCGCACAGCAGGTCGAAGTCGTGCTCTATGACACTGCGGCGCAGAGCCTGCTCAGCCCGAGCGCCGTTGTCGCCATGACGCGCGACGGGGCGGGCGCTGCCGGCTTCGGCGTATGGAGCTCGGCCGCAAT
Organism: uncultured Turneriella sp.; assembly: GCA_964356715.1. Lineage (GTDB taxonomy): Bacteria > Spirochaetota > Leptospiria > Turneriellales > Turneriellaceae > Turneriella. Next base: position 9,321 of record CAYHJO010000140.1, read on the forward strand.
CACCACCGCCGACGCGCGGCCGGTGAGTGCCGCAGGGGCGGGCAAATATTATTACCGCTACCGCATCAACTGCATGCGCAACTATGAAAATGTTGTGATGGCAGATACCGATCGTTATATTGGCGACCCGTATTCACTCGCCAGTGCGGGTTCGCACGGCCACAGCGTCATCATCGACACGCAGTGGACCGTGAACGCAGTCTTCAGCGGCTGGTCGAATGCCACCGACGGCATCACCGCAGATATCGGCGGCGCCAACTGGTTTGGCACCGCACGTCCAGCGACCTCGCAATACACCATCTACGAAACACACCTCGACGATTTTACGGGTTCAACCTCGTGCCTGCAGAGCCACGCGGGCTCGAGTTGCAAAACCGGCCTGCAAAACTATTTTACCGGCAATGCCGCGCTGATGACTGCCATCGGTGCGACAAGCGCGGATAAAATTTCCGGAAAGTACACCGGTCTCGAAGCGATGTCTTCGCACCTGTCATCGACCTTGGGCGTCAACGCAGTGCATCTGATGCCGCTACACGAATCTTCGAACGACAACAAAGACAATCCCGAGAGTTATAGCTGGGGATATTTGCCTTCGCTGTTTTTTGCCGCCGAGTCGTCATATTCTTCTTATTGCAGCCGCGCGAGTGCGAGCGACGCTTGCACCTACGTCGATGCGCGCGCGGGTTACCAGACACTCGAACTCAAGCGCATGATTAAAAAGCTGCACTCGCAGGGTATTGCCGTTATCTTCGACGTCGTGCTCAACCACACTTCGAATGCGTTTAACTATCTGTATCAGGCCGAACCGTTCGGGCGCTATTACTTTCGCACCAACGGCATCAACTGGATGAATATCGGTACCGGTAACCAGATTTTCGACGACCGCAACCAACGCCCGTTTGCGTACAAATATGTGCTCGATAACATTAAATACTGGGTGAAACACTACCACGTCGACGGCTTCCGTTTTGACCTTGCGGTGGGCACGAGCGAAGGTGCGCTGCGCGATATTCAGAACATGGTCAACGACGCCGCAGTGCCGGGCGCCTGGACGACGACCACACCGCCTTCGGCAACGGAGACGAGTCTTGTTATGGACGGTGAATTTCTGCGCAGCGCGGCGGTTGAGGCATACGCCGCCGACGGTAATACGCGGGACAATTTCAACAATTTCATCAAGCTGCCCAACTTTATGACCGGGGAAAACTGGCTCGGCGCGCAGCGCCACGGTTTTATGGTGCAGAGCGCCTGGACATCCCCCAACTTTGCCGGCCAGCGCGCGGCAGACTACCGTGGTTTTTCGCAGTGGAACGACTATTTCCGCGAATCGGTGAAGAAATTTATTCAGGGTAATACCGACGCGCAGTACACGAGTCGCAGCAAGACGGCGGTGTACTTCAGCAAGAGCCGCGACGACGGTGTCTGGCAGGGAATTTCGAACCACCCGGTCGATACGCTCAACTACATCGAAAGCCACGACGAAGAAACAGTCGCGCGCGCGGTGCTCGATTCGAAATCCAAAGCGGCGATCGGCGGCGTGCTGCTTCTGACCGCGCACGGCATTCCGATGTTCTACGAAGGCCAGGAATTCATGCGCAACCGGCAGATTCAGGACCAAAGCAAGATCAGCAACAATCTCGACTGGCAATTGGCGACGACCAACGCGGATGTACTCGCGTTTATGGCGACACTCGTCAAATTGCGCAAAGCCTGCCCGGCGCTGCGCTATGGTTCTGATCCGACTAACAGCAATTCAAACTTTGACACCACAACACCCAACCAGACGATTTCGCTGTTTACCAAGGGCACAGCCTGTTCAGGCTTCGCCGGCGCCGATGCAGGTTTTATCAATACAAAATCGGAGTTCCGTATTCTCGCGAACATGACGGGTGCCGCGCAGAATTTTGTCGTCGAGACCGGCGGCGCCTCGTGGCGCGCCGTCGCTGCCTCGACGGGCGGCAATGACAATACGAATTGTTCTGATCAATCGGGTGCGGTTCTGCGCTGGGCAAACGGCACAGGCACAAACCAAATCAGCGGCTGGGGCGCGACGACCACCAATTGGTCACTACCGTGCTTTAGTGCGGTAGTGCTGGTGAAGCAGTAGGTGTATATGTTGAAAGAAACGCATAATTTTTTGGCCAGATCAGGGGGCAATAGCCCAATCGTCATTCCCGCGAACCCTTCGGCGTCGCTCAGGGCAGGCTCTGAAACCCTTCGCCCGCGGTCATCCTG
>CAYHJO010000141.1:0-11546 GCA_964356715.1 uncultured Turneriella sp.
AAGCCTACACCTCAACCCTGACCAACAAATACGCCGAAGGCTATCCCGGTAAACGCTATTATGGCGGCTGCGGCCCCGCGGACATGGTCGAGACTATCGCGATAGAGAGGCTGAAGAAACTTTTTGGTGCCGGTTTTGCCAACGTGCAGCCGCACAGCGGGGCGTCCGCGAACCTCGAGGCGTTTTATTCGCTGCTGTCGCCCGGCGAAACCTTTCTCGGCATGGATCTTTCGCACGGCGGGCATCTGACGCACGGCAGTCCGGTCAACTTTTCCGGTCTCTATTACAAACCGATCGCCTACGGCGTTGATCCGGTGCACCATCGCATCGACTTTGCGCAGGTCGAAAAACTCGCGATCGAGCATAAACCGAAAATGATCATTGTCGGCGCTTCGGCATACCCGCGTATCATCGATTTCGCCAGATTCCGTGAAATCGCGGACAAAGTCGGAGCGAAGGTGATGGTCGACATGGCACACATCGCAGGCCTTGTCGCCGCGGGCCTGCATCCTTCGCCGCTGCCGCACGCAGACATTGTAACAACAACAACGCATAAAACGCTGCGTGGTCCGCGCGGCGGCGTGATTCTCACCAACGACGAAGAACTGAGCAAAAAAATCAATTCGCGGGTTTTTCCCGGCGCGCAGGGCGGTCCGCTGATGCACGTGATTGCCGCCAAGGCAGTCGCTTTCGGCGAAGCCCTCAAGCCGGATTTTAAACAGTATCAGGCCAGTGTCATCGCGAATGCGCAGGCGCTCGCCGAACGGCTGGCACAGCGCGGTTTCACGCTGATTTCCGGCGGCACAGATAACCATCTGCTGATTATCAACACGTTCGATACCAAGGGCATCACCGGTAAAGACGCACAGCTGATGCTCGAGGCCGCCAATATCACAACCAACAAAAACATGCTGCCTTACGATTCGAATAAGCCGGCCGTAACGAGCGGCATACGCCTGGGGTCGCCCGCGCTCTCCACGCGCGGTTTTGGCAAAAGCGAGTTCGCCGAAGTTGCCGACATCATTGCGGACGTCCTCGAAGCGAAGGGTAGTGAGGCCGTGCTCGAAGCGGCGCGCGTACGCGTCGGTAAACTCTGCACCGCGTATCCGATGGATGCCTTCCGCCTGGGTGACTGACGCCCTGCGCTGGAAATACGAAACCAGACTGCACCTGGAACAATGGCACAGAAATTTGCACATCCCACTCTGCTGGCTTTACTTTTGCTCAGCGGCACATGGCTCATGGCAGCGCCGCTGACCGTACCTGAGAAAAAAGCTGTGCGGCGCGAAATGATTGAGATGGATATTGCAGTACGCAATCTGACGACGATTATCGCAACGGGTGACCGCAAAATGCTCGACGATTCACTGCAACGCCTGGTCGGCTGGCAGATGAAAGACAATCCCGAGCTGGGCAAAACACTGCGCAGCCTCATCGCGCGCTGGGATCAGTCGGGCGCGGGTAAGTATGCAACACAATTGCAGCGCGAGGCGCAGGCTCTGCGCGCCTATACCGGCGGCCGGGGCAAGTTTGCTGCACAGGACTGGGCGCGGATCACGCAGGGACTCAGCAAAATTCTCACCAGCTGCCAGGGCTGCCATGAAATAACACGCAAGGAAAATCCATGAAAAAATTCTACGAACGCTATTTCGCCTTCCGGGAAAAAATGCACAACAACCGTTTCTTCGGTAGCCTCATTTCCCTGGCGGGTCTGGTGGCCTTTGTTTTCGCGATCAAAACCAGTGTGCTCGATGCCAACAACATACCGTCGCCTTCGATGGAACCCACGCTGATGATCGGCGATTTTCTTTTCGTCAACAAGATGCGCTATACTATCGACCTGCCGTACACGAATATCCACCTGCTTCGCCTGTCATACCCGACACGCGGCGATATCGTCACTTTCACGCCGCCGCAGGATTCTGCTTCGTACGTGAATAAGACGCTGGTCAAACGCGTCGTGGGTGTGCCGGGCGACGTGGTCGAGGTCAATGAACACGAAATCACAATTTCGGGGGTTAAATATCCCACAGAGCCCGCCGCGAACGAAGCGCTGCTCAAAACGCTTGCCGACGGCCAGACCGGCGAACGCGAGCGGCTCTTTAACGAGCGCATCATAGATCCGAAAACAGGCGCGCTGGTGGTCAGCCATTATATCATGAAATCGCGCCGCATGAGCGAAACCACGATGTCGTCTCCGGGACGCAAATGGATAATCCCCGCTAACAAATACCTGATGATGGGTGATAACCGCGACCACAGCTCCGACGGCCGTGCCTGCGAGATGGTCGAAACCCGCCACCGCAATGCCTGCGTGAACTTCAACTCCTGTTTGTCAGAAACCTATGCCAACCTGAGCACTTCGAAGGAATGTCTTGCCATCTATAACAATGCGCATGGGCCCACCTGGGGACTCATCGATGCGGAAAATATCCATGGGAAGGTCTATGTGTCGTATCTTTCGGTAAACTGGGGCTCTGGCAGCAATAATGAACTCAACCCGATACTCAATCTGTGGTACACCATCACTGGTCGCTTCACAGGCGTCTATGTCCGTTGGGAGAGAATTTTCAGAAGGATCTACTGACGGCCGATAAATAAAGAAGCTATGCGGTCAGTGCTGCACCCGGTTTTTCTGTCTTTATGTCTCATCGCCGGCGGTGCAGCTTACGCTGAGAGCTCGAGGATTGACTCCATACGCGCGCTGGATGCCGGACAAATTGAGATCCGCATCGTCACCGAAAAAACCAGCGATTTCGACACCAACGCAGCAGAGCCGCTGACGGCCTTCAGGCTGAGCGAAAACGGTATTGCGCAGAATTCACTGCAAAGCGAAGAGATTCCGGGTCGCCCGGAAACGAGCCGCACGGTGATTCTCGCCGATTTGAGCCGCTCGCTCAGCCGGCGACAGTTTGCAGATTTTAAACGGGCCGCGCTCTCTTTCATCGACAAGCTCAAACCCGGCGATCTCGTGGCGCTGATCACATTCCACCGCCGCGTGCACCGTGAACTCAATTTTACGGCAGACCGCGAACTGTTGCGCCGTAAGATCAACGGCATGAAGCAGACCGGAAACCGCACGATGCTCTATGACGCGATTCTCGAGGCGCATAAGATGCTGCGCGATGTGCCAGACCGCAAGGCAATTATGTTATATACCGACGGCAAGGAGAATGCCTCGCGCGTGACCATCGCGGACCTCATCGACCTCTACACGGCGCATCCCGTTCCGCTTTTTGTGGCCGGCAAACGCTCATTCGGCAAAGCCAGGGCCAGCTTTGCGCTGAAGCGGCTCGTGCGCCTCGCGCGCATTTCCGGCGGCGACGCATTCCGCGCGCAGGATGCAAAAGACCTGGGCAAAGTTTTTCATTATCTGAGCAGGTTACGCGCGCGCGAATACCGGCTGCGATACCAGACTGATCAGAAAGGCGGCGCGACCCTCGATCTCAAAATTGATCTGCCTAATTCATCGCAAGACCTGGTGAAATCTTACACCATTCCGTCGGCCATGCCGCAGCGCGGCGGCGCGGCGGCTCCCCCCGGCGCAGAAAAACCGTTTGCGTCGGGCGTACTCATGAGTTTAAGGACGCATATGCCGGAAATTTTGCTATCGCTGATCGCATTGCTGCTGATTGCTGTAATCATCATGCTGTTTTTCCGCCGGCAGGAAATCAGCGTAAAAGTGGAAAATGTCACGCCGCAGGCATTTATCGAACCTCAGGATTTGCCCGAGACCTCCGGACGCAAGAACGACACAAATAGAGCAAAACTGCCGCTCGACTACCATCACGCCTGGCTGGTCGAAAAAGAAGGACCACATACGGGACGCAAATACAAACTGAACTGGCATGTGGTGACACTGGGTTTTGCCGAAGACAATTCGATCGTCGTCGACGACAATACGGTTTCAGAGCGCCACGCGAAGATCGAACGGCAGGAGAGAAAATTTGTCTTGTTCGATCTGATGTCTGAAAACGGCACATTCCTGAACGGTAAAAAAATGCTGCGTCCCAAAGAACTGAACGATTTTGACGAGATCGGCCTTGGCAGAACGAAGCTGATTTTCCGTAAGAGCTCAGAGCGCGTCCAGGCGTAAATTACCATGAAGAAAAAACCATCCAAAAAGGGCGCAAAAAATGCGGCTGCGAAGGCACAACTCAAAGCCGAAGGCAATGTCAAGAGCGGCTATTCGATCGAACTGAGAAAACTGAAACTCGGCAGTACCGAGATCATTCTGCTCGGTACCGCGCACTTCAGCCGCGAAAGCGTTGAAGATGTCACACGCGCGATAGAAAAAGAGAAACCCGATGCGGTGCTCATCGAGCTCGACGAGGGCAGGGCCCGCAACCTGCAGGATCCGGACCACTGGAAACACATGGATATCGTGCAGGTGATCAAATCGGGAAAAATTTATTTGCTCTTCTCATCGATTTTGCTGTCGATCTTTCAAAAAAAGATGGGCGACCGGTTGACCTCGGCACCGGGAGACGAATTCCGGCGCGCAATCGAGATTTCTGTCAGAAAGCAGATTGCGCACCATTTTATCGACCGTGAAATTCGCATTACGCTGAAGCGCGCCTGGCAAAGCGTCGGTTTATGGGGTAAACTCAGGCTGATGAGTGAGCTTCTGGCATCGCTGTTTGTTTCCGATAAGATGGAGAAAGAGGACATCGAAAATCTCAAGGAAAAAGACGCGCTGCAGTCGGTGCTCGACTCGCTGCCTCCGTCGTTCCGCAAAATACGCGAAATTGTAATCGACGAACGCGACCAGTACATGGCTCAGAAAGTGCGCGAGTTGACGCTGCACGCCGAACGCACACCGAAACGGGCGCTCGTTGTCATTGGGGCCGGCCACCTGCGCGGCATCGAAGAGGCGCTGCAAAACCAGCACGATTTACAGCAACTCATGTTTGTAAAACCGCCGCAGCTATGGAAAACCCTGACAGCGTTTCTGGCGCCGATCGTCATTATTGCCGGAATGTTGACCTATTTTACCGTCACGGGCAGCAAAAAAATCGATGTCGCGCAGACGCTGAAAACCTGGATCATCATCAAGTGCTCGGTCACCGCGGTTATCACGGCCATCTGGTCACCGCACATTCTCGCCTGGCTGGGAGCGGTGGTGGTGTCACCGGTCAGCACTTTCCTGCCGATCATCAAGTCCGGTTGGATCGCAGCCCTCCTCGAGGCAATTTTCCGTAAACCCGAAGTCACGGATTTCGAGTCGATGGCCGAAGCCACGACGCGGTTCAGGACCTTTTACCGCAACCGTATCTTCCGCATTTTTGCCGTTTTTTTTCTCGGTCAGTTTTCCAGTTTTATCGGCTACTGGGTGTTTATTTGGTACGTGCAGCGAGCAAGCTGACAGTTTCGTCAATCAAGCCGCCAAAACTGCCATTCGTCATGAAGCATACCACGTCGTCCGCCATGATCCGCTCCGTCACCTGCCGGGCCCGCTCTGTTTCCGCAAGCAGGTGAACGGCTTTTCCGGTTTTTTCAAGATCTGCTTTTAACTGTGGCAGGTTCAGCCGGTCGCTGTCGGCATATTTTTCCGCACGATAGATCTTATCGATGAAGACTAAATCCGCATCTTTCAGTGCCGCGACCAGTCGCTGCTGAAAAAAACTTCTCACCATGGTATTGCTGCGGGGTTCGAGCAACACAAGCAGGCGCCGCCCCGGGTAGAGCCGGCGCAGCGTTTCGAGATTCGCGGCAATTGCCGTCGGGTGGTGGGCAAAGTCTTCGATGACAGTGCAATCTTTCGTGTTGAGCCTTATCTGCAAACGCCGCCTGACGCCCCGAAAAGACTCCAATGCCGCTGCATACGCCTCAGCGGACACGCCTGCGCCGGTGAGCAGCGCAGCCGCAGCGACGATGTTGAGTGCATTGTGCCGGCCCAGCAGGCTTGTCCTCACCGAAAAATCCCGGCCGGCGTAGCTGTAACGCACAACCATGCGCTCCGCAATGTCAAAATCGGTAAGGCGGTAATCCGCAGCTCCGCTCTCGCCGAATGTGACGACACGCGCCTTCGCGCCTGTGGCGAGGCGCACGCAGCTTTCATTGTCGGCATTGGTAACCAGCAAACCGTTTTGCGGTATTATCTTAATGAGCCGGCTGAAAGCGAGTTCCACCGCGGCGAGGTCTGTGAATATATCGGCATGGTCGAATTCGATATTGTTGATGATAACATGCGTCGGGCGATAAGATAAAAACTTGGGTCGCGGATCAAAAATAGACGTATCATATTCGTCGCCTTCGATGACGAAGCAGTTTGCGCTGCCGACTGCCGCGGTCGTTGCGAGGCTTTCGCACACGCCGCCGACCATGTACCCGCAATCGATACCCGCGCTTCTGAGAGTATGCGCGACAAGCGACGTGGTGGTGGTTTTACCGTGCGTGCCGGCAATGACCAGAGAATCCCGGCGCCCGATAATATACCCGGCAATGAATTCCGGCAGCGAAAGTATATCGAGGCGGAGATTCAACGCCGCTTCGAGTTCGGCGTTGCCGCGCGAAATGGCATTGCCCAACACCACCAGATCGGGCGCGGGATGCAGATTTGCTGCCGCGTAGGCTTCTTTAAAGGGGATCTCAGCCCGGATTAGCTGATCTACCGTCGGCGAATACAGATTCTGATCGGAGCCCGAAACGGCGAGGCCGAGCTGCTGCGCCATTACCGCGGCGCCCGCCATGGCTGTTCCGCCGATGCCGATAAAATGCACACGCTTAACTGTGTGGGTTCCATCGATTTGAGCCATGAGGACCATACGCGGGCCCGCAGACAAGGCGAAAAACTCTTGCGCGAACGACCGAATTCAGAAGCATTGTAACATGAGCCGAAAAAGCAGAACAGCCGAGCTGGGTAGCCTTACTGACATGAGCGGGGTCAAAGCTCCCCGCCTGGAGCTTTCGATGCGGTGGAGCATTGTTTCGCTGCTGACGATGCTTATCTTACTCTCGGCGGGACTGATCATTCTGGTCTCGTACCTCGGTGGCAGACAATCGACGCAGTTCCTCATCGACACGCTGATGGAGGACAAAGCCTACCGCTTCATCGACAAAGCTTCGCAGTTTCTCGCTGAAGCCCGGACGTTGGCCGGCGACGCACGCGAAGGCACGGCAAAAATGGACCTCAACGCACAACGGGCGCAGGTCGAAGAAGAAATCAAAGATATTTTTGAACACCAGCCATATTTCTCCAATGCGTATATTATCCGCAACGGCAGGGCGCTCATCGCGCACCATGATGCAATACCGGTAATGCAGAAAGCCAACCTGCTTGAAGAAATGGATGAAAAAGCGGCAGATCCGGAAAAGAAACAGATCACGCTGAGGTTTGAAGAAAAGCCGCTGAAAGACATGCAGGCTTTTCCATGGACGCAGAAACTGCACGCCGACGGAAAAAAGATTACGCCCATCCACCGGACATTTTCGACGGGCGCCCCAGGTCTGACCTATTGCTCGCCGAATAATGCGACACAAGGCATACTCGCCGGCGGAGTCTGCATCGATATTACCCTGGGCGACCTGGCGTTGTTCATCGGTTCGGTCAAAGTCGGCGAAACCGGCAAGGCAATTCTCGCCGACAAAGAAATGAATATACTCGCTGTACCCCAGGAAACCCGCGATTCGACAGTTTATCTGAAAGCCGGCACGCCAAAGCTCGCGCTCAAGAATGTCACGCAGTTTGAAAATGCGGAAATTCAGGCCGCATACACAGCGATGCTCAAGAAGCTCAAAAAGCTGCAGAAAAAGAAGAAATGGCTCAAGACGAAAAAGCCGTTCTATTTCGATTTCAAGATCGACGGCAACCGTTACGTGGGTCTGTTCGCCAATTTCCCCGGCTATACGGGGCTTGACTGGCAATCGGGCGTCATTATTCCCGAGGACGAGTTCTTTTATTTTGTCCGGCGTAATACCCGCATCGTGATGGCAGCATCCTCAGTACTGATTCTGCTCGCGATGGTGTTGGGCTACATTTTCTCACGCCGCCTCGCGCGTCCGCTGAGCGAATTGTCGCACGAAATGGACAAGATCCAGAACTTCGATCTCGATTCGGACAAAACCATCGTCTCGTCGATCACCGACGTACAGAATATGGTGGTGTCATTCTATAAGATGCGGCAGGGCCTCAGGTCATTCCGGAAGTTTGTACCGGCCGACATCGTCAGACAACTTATCGCGCAGGAGGGGGACGCTCACCTGCAGGGCGAAAAGCGCGAACTGACCATCCATTTCTCGGATATCGAAGGATTCACCACCGTCTCGGAGAGCCTCACGCCCGAAGACCTCGTCGTGCTGCTCGCCGAATACCTGGGCGAAATGAGCAGAATTATCGGCGAAGAGCACGGCACGGTAGATAAGTATATCGGCGACGCGGTGATGGCTTTCTGGGGCGCACCGCAGCCGCTGAGCGACCATGCCATCTATGCCGCGAAAGCTGCGCTGCGCTGCCAGGCGCGCCTCCTGGAACTCGAGAAGAAATGGGAGTCAGAAGGCCGCCCGGTGTTCCGCGCGCGTATTGGCCTCAATACCGGTGAAATTATTGTCGGCAACATGGGCTCGGCAGAACGCCTGAATTATACAGTTATCGGCGACGCCGTCAACCTCGCGAGCCGGCTCGAAGGCATCAACAAATACTACGGCACGCGCATCATGCTCGGCGAAACCACGCAGAAGCTCGTTGCGGACAAATTCGTCACGCGCCTGCTCGATTTTGTTGCGGTCAAAGGAAAGAGCGAAGCTTCGCGGATTTATGAACTCGTGGGAGAAAAGGGCCAGGTGGATGCCGGCATTCTCGAGTTCATAAAAACATACGAAGCCGCCATCGCAGATTACCGCCAGCAGAACTGGGACAAAGCAGAATCGCTGTTTCAGACCGCGCTGAAGCTGAAAGACGATGAAGCGTGCAGGCTGTTTCTCGACCGCATCAGCGAATACAGGGTAAATCCTCCCGGTGCGGGCTGGTCGGGCGAATACGTCATGACCACAAAATAAAATCCGATGCAGGTGGAGCGAGCTGCCTGTCTGGCGCTGCATCTCGCAGGTAAATTTCTCACCGAACGGACGCGCGGGCAACTGGAAGTCGCCGGTAGTGTTTCAAACCTCGCGCGTGTGCTGCTCTCGCAACGCTATACATCCGCCCTGAAGTCTGCGGCGGCATGTATGGAGGCGATGAACGGCAATGTCGTCTGCTGCACCGATGCCGATTACCCCCGCCTGCTCGCTGAGACAGATCACGCACCGTATGCTTTTTTTGTGAAAGGCCATCGCGCGATTCTGTCGGACAAGCTGGTGTCGATTGTCGGATCGCGCGAACCTTCTGACACGGGACGCCGCGTCACCGCTGCAATCTCTGCGTTTTATGCGCAGAACGGCAACACTATTGTTTCAGGCATTGCCCGCGGTGTAGACAGTATTGCGCACCATGCGGCACTCCGGGCTGGCGGACGCACAATCGCGGTTTTGCCAAACGGATTCGACCATGCCTATCCTCTGGAAAACCGCGATCTGTACGCGGCGGCGGCTACCTCAGACAGGCTGTTACTGGTGTCAGAATATCCGCCGCAACAAAAACCGCAAAAACACCATTTTGTGCGCCGTAACCGCATTATCGCCGGCCTCTCGGAATTGACAATCTTTGCCGAGGGCAGCGTACAAAGCGGAGGAATGATTACAGTAAACCATGCGCTCAAAGAAGGCCGCGAAGTGGCGGCACTCAGTCACAAAAGCCTTTTGAACAACGCGGGGGGTGAATTGCTGTGTTCTGACGGGGCTATAGACCTCACCGCACAGTTTTTACCGGCCTGACTTTCGGTTTACGGCACGTTTCTGCCAGCAAGCACGAACGGGATTCCGATAAAAAATGCAGGCACTCGCGCACATCTATATCCGCCAAATGCGCTTCGATGAGGCGAAACAGAAGCTGCTGAGTGAAATTGAGAAACATTTTTTTGCCGGCGAACGCGAAGTGGAAATCATCCACGGCATCGGCAATTATATATTGCGCAATATGGCGCTCGCAGAACTCGCCAAACTCGATTACGTGCGCATCAATAGCGACAATTTTAATCCAAATCCGGGTTCCCTGAAAGTGACGCTTTTGATTCCCGATCCGGGCGTGCTGGCAAGTTACCGCTGATGCCGCAGGTCAGGGCACGCGGTTTTGATTCACATAATCCAGCGATTTGACGATGTAATCGGTTTCGATATTGATGCGGGCACCTTCGCGCCAGTCGCCGATATTGGTTTTGCGCACGGTTTCGGGAATTATCTGCACGCGAAATGAACCGGGTTCGGTTTTTTCCATCACGGTCAGGCTGATACCGTCAAGAGTCACCGAACCTTTGGGGATGATGTAAGGCGACGCATATTTGAGCCAGATATCCAGTGAGGATGAATCGCGTACCGAAGCCACCGTTGCCGTACCTTCCACATGCCCTTGCACCAGGTGCCCTCCCAGCCGGTCGCTCAGACGCAGCGCGCGCTCGAGGTTCACACGCCTGCCTGGTACAAATTCGCTGAAATTGGTGATTGCCAGAGTTTCCGGAATTGAAAAAATTGTGAATTCGCTCGCAGAAAATTGCTCAATCGTTTGGCAGGCGCCTGACACAGAAATGCTGTCGCCGATTTTCGCATCGGTCAGAATGTCCCGGCAGCCGATGGCTATGCGCCAGCCGCGCTCTGTTTTCTCAATTTGTCTGATCTCGCCGACTTCTTCAATCAGACCACTGAACACAACGACCTCTGGAAAAATATTGAGCGGGCAAAGGGACTCGAACCCTCTCTAAAAGCTTGGAAGGCTTTTGTGCTACCGTTACACCATGCCCGCGCGGTTCTACTATATATAATACGCCGCACACAACCAGACCGGGCAATTGCCCTAGAAAGTCTGGTGAAAATGACGTGAAGTTTCGTAATCCACGTCGCCGGTCGGGGCTTCGTTGCCTTTGGCAAAAGCCTTGAAAAATACAATGCCAAATGCACCCACCGCGCCAATAAATGCCCCGATTTCGAGCGGTCCCACCGGGAACACGTTGACCTTACTTTCTGCGCCGGCATGACCCAGCGCTGAACCATAGACCACCCAGATAACGTCCACAAAGCTCATGAACAAAATGTACCAGGCAACCTTGACGATACGCGAAGGCGTACGCTTCAGATCGCGCGACAGCAGGATAAAGAATGGAATGACAAAATGCATCAGCCACAAGCCGATAGTGAACAGTTTCCAGACACCCTTGAGCCGAACTTCAAGCATGTAGGTTTCTTCGGGCATATTGGCATACCAGGTCAGCATATGCATGCTGAAACCGATGTATGCCCAGAAAACCACAGACATAAACTGCCATTTGCCAAGATCGTGCAGGTGCTCCGCATTGACTTCTTTAAGTCCACCTTGTTTCTGGATAATCACCAGAATGATAATCATCGAAGCGATCGCACCAAACCAGCCATTCGCGAACATATACACGGGGAACATGGTGGTAAACCAGTGCGGTTGCAGGGACATCACAATATCAATCGATGCCAGCATGAAAGTGTAG
>CAYHJO010000142.1:0-11387 GCA_964356715.1 uncultured Turneriella sp.
GGCCGAACTGATAAAGACGGCATTGTCTTTGGGGATAAGCTAATCCGAAATGGATTCTGCCATCGCGGCGGTATCAGACGAGTTTTTTGTCCGCGGCGTATTTCACGAGTTCTGTAATATTACGGAAAGCGAGCTTCTCCATGATACGGCCGCGATAGGCTTCAACTGTGCGCGCGCTGATATCGAGCTCACCCGCGATTGTGTTGTTATTCATGCCGCGCGCCAGCATTACGAGCACTTGGCGTTCGCGAGCCGTCAGCAGGTCAAGCGAGATATGGCTTTCCCGAATTACGCTGCGCTCTTCGGTTACAACCGTTCTTAATTTGTCGGAAAAAGATTTGTGGCCTGCCGCGATCGACTTGATGGCGGACAATAGTTTGCCGAATACTTCATCCTTCATCACGTAGCCCTGCACTTTCTTCGACAGGGCCTGATGGACAAATTCGGGTTCCGTGTGCATGCTGAGCACGAGGATCTTTTTTTCGGGATAGCTTTTGCGGATTTCGGCGAGGGCTTGTAGTCCGCTCATGCCCGGCATCGAGAGATCGAGAATGACCAGGTCGCAATGCACGCGTTTGAGAACTTCGAGCAATTCCTCGCCGTTTCCTGCTTCGGCGACCACGGTCAGTGCAGCGTCTTCGTTGATCAGGTTTCTGACGCCGCTGCGCAAAATGGGGTGATCGTCTGCAAGGACGATCCGGGTTTTTCCGGCGGATGCGGCCATTTCAGGGATATGGAACATCCGCGCGATGCGCTGTTGCGTCGAGAAGATTTGCACCTACGGCACACACATCGCACCATATGCCCCTGGGTCTATACCCCTTCTCAGGGGAGTAATTATACGTGAATTTCAGCGTATTTGGCTGAATTTACAAACTCGTAAATATCTGCTAAGCATGCTACCATGGAACCACAACGACCCACCACCCCCACCCCGCAACAGCGCATTGCCATTATCAGCGCCGAATTCAAAGGTCTCGCGCAGCGCGGTGGCCTCGGTGACGTCGTGCGCGACCTGTCACTGTCGCTGGCAGACCAGGATAAGGATGTATCGGTACTCATACCCTATTATGACGTGATCGACGCCCAGACCTCGCCGCTGACCAGTCTCGACGTGGATTTTGCCGGTCGGTCATGGCGCGTGGGAGTGTATTTCGCCGAAATTGGCGGCGTCACAATCTACCTGCTGCGCAACGATTTTTTCTTTGGCGGTCAATACGGCGATGTTTACGTCGACAGCTCCAGATACGACAGGGGCCCGTTTGAGGATGACGCCAAACGCTTTGCGTTCTTTTCGACCGCCGCGCTTGACTATATGCAGACGCTGCACCGCCAAAGGCCGTTTTCGATTCTGCACGCACACGACTGGCATACTGGAAGCATGTTTTTGTCGTTGCGCTTTGACTCCAGGTACAACGCACTTGCCAGGGATATCAAAACGGTATTCACCATCCACAATCTCGATTATCAGGGCGTGAGACCTTTCGCGGCTGAGCAGAAGAACCGGCTGGTATCTTATGCCGACTGGTTTCCAGGTCTTTACCAACTGCTGCGCCGTCATGACTATGTGAAAAAATTCTCGCACCCGGGTGCCGCCGAACCCTGTTTCAATTTTATGCGCACGGCCATTCAGCTCGCGGACAATCTCACCACAGTCAGCCCGACGTATGCCAAAGAGATTCTCAAAGCGGATGATCCGCAGGCAGCGTTTCTCGGGGGCCGCGGACTCGAAAAAGATCTGCGCCGCGCCTATCGCCAGGGACGTCTGCACGGCATTCTGAACGGCATCGACTATCGCGTTTTCGATCCTTCGCAGATGACTCCCGGTTATGATGTCAACCGCGGCGACCACATGGCCAGGAAGTCACAGCATAAGCGCGGGTTGCTCGCTGTGCTGCGCAGAAAGCTCAGTACCATGCCCAATCTTGCGGATCGCGAAGCATTGCTCGCCAAAATTTCTGAACTCGCTTCCGGTGGCTGGATGCAAAAACCGCTGGTGATCCTCTGCTCACGTATGGCCAGCCAGAAAGTCAGCCTGCTGATGGAACCGCAGGGCGACACAAGGTCGGTCGCCGTCGACCAGATTCTCAATAAAGATCTGAATGCGATTTTCCTCGGCCGCGGTGAGCTTGAAGGTAAAATGTCCGCCGCGGTCAACCGACACCGGAATGGCCTGATGATCGCGGGCTTTGACGCTGAAATAGAAAAAGATCTGTATTCCGCCGGTGATCTGTTCCTTATGCCATCCGATTTTGAACCGTGCGGGGTCAGCCAGATGAAAGCCATGCGCTTTGGCTGCCTGCCGATTGTGCACCATATCGGCGGACTCAGGGATACTGTCACCAATGAAGAAACCGGTTTTTCATTCCGTGCGCCGGAACGCGGGCTGCGCCGCGAACGCTTTGTCAGTGCGGTAGGCAAGGCTGTCAAAATGTGCGCCGTCGGTTCATCGCGTTGGCACCTCATGCAAAAAAAAGCGATGCTGGCGCGTTTTGAATGGAAGGCTTCGACGCAGAAATATCTTGCGCTCTATCAGGGCAGCGGAGCGCTGGCGCCGGTTGCCTGAGAAAAAACGGCAGGCACGCCTAAGGCATTAAGTCACAGTCCGCCCCTGAAAATCGATAACCACAAACGTGATATCGTCCTCCGGTGGCGTCGCTCGACCCGAGATAACCTTGTCTGACAAAGCCTCGGCGAAGCTGGCAACGGATCCCGATCCCGACGAAGCCATGGTCTGTTGTACGAGCAGCTGTACTATAGATTCCGGATTGACGTCCTGATTTTCCGCATTCAGTTGTTCATAAAGTCCGTCTGTGTACAGCAGCACCCTGTCGCCCGGTTCCAGCACAACGGTGAGCTGCGGAAAATCCTGATTCGCTTTAAATCCCAGAATGGGGCCTTCGCTGCCGATAATTTCGGTTTTTCCCGTACGCGAGCGCAGCACAATTCCGGGGGGATGTCCGGCCGATGCGATTACCAGCGATGAATTTTTGACTTCGAACACTCCGTAGACGGCGCTGACAAAACGATATTCGACGTAAGGAATCAGAAACTCATTCATCGCTGCGAGCACCCTACCCGGTTCCGAAGTGGCGGCGACCGCAGTCTGGAAAGCAATCCTTACCGCCGAAGAGTCGAGGGCGGCAGATAAGCCGTGCCCGGTAACATCGGCGACGAGAATGCCGAGTTTGCCGTCTTCGGTTTCATGATACGCGTAAAAATCACCGCCCACTGAAAGAAAAGGCACATAGCGTGCCGCGACGGTTAAACCGTCGAGCGTTGGCAAGAGCTGCGGCAAGAGCCTTGCCTGCGTGCGGCGTGCCATCGCCAGCTCTTGCTCGATGATCATGAGGCGCGCGCGTTCCGCTTCGCGACTGCCGATCAGTTTGCGCATGCGCAGCGCCAGCGCAATGGAAAAAACAAACGCCTCGCCCAATACACCAAAAATGAATCCATTGGCCGTGAATTCATTGTGCGGAATGACCAGCGCGCGCGCCAGAGCCTCGACGAGCAAAAAGCCGTAGAGTATCAGCCAGCCCAGAAAAAACACCTGCGATTGCAGAACTTTGGCCCGCAATGCCCGGAAACCCAAA
The DNA here is from genome assembly GCA_964356715.1 of uncultured Turneriella sp. GTDB lineage: Bacteria > Spirochaetota > Leptospiria > Turneriellales > Turneriellaceae > Turneriella. Next base: position 3,594 of record CAYHJO010000142.1, read on the forward strand.
ACCAGCAGCGATACCGCACCCAGAGCCCCGAAGAGATGAGTGTAGAGTAACGCAATCCGGTAGTCGGCAAAGAGAATCAGCGCCAGCCCCGGCAGACAAAGCAGCAGCATGACCTGCAGCCATTTGTCGAAAAGAGGAAAATGCCGCCGCGTCGCAACAAATTCGCGCGCAAAGCTGAGCAAAAAGAAAATTGCGGTATAACTGGCTACTCCCGTGCCCTGATGCGCGAGCCAGGAACTGCCCCAAACATTCCACAGCGCGCCGCTGATTCCGGCGCAGCAAATAATGATAAATCCCAGGTAGAGTGTGTAGAGCAGAAAAGTGCGCTCGCGACTGGCAACGTACAGGGCGCCGTTGGCGAGCAGCATCAGTAGCAAAAAGCCAAAGTAAAGCCCGGTCAGAGCAGAATCCCAGAACAGCACACGGTCATAGGCGGCTTCGCCCATGAGAAAGGGGGCCGCATCCAGCGGATCGCGACTGACCTGGCGCAGGTATACAGGAAGAACCTCATGCGCGGCGACGTTAATGCGAAAAACAGGGTTCCTGCTGCGCGCAGCGTTTTCACTGACACCAGGCACCAGGTCGCCCGCCGAGAATGTCTCTGTACCGCCCGGCCGCATGAGAAACAGCTGACCGTGATCGAGCCGTGGGCTGCGCAGCTCCAAAACCACGCGCCGGGTTTCATTCGTGGCGTTGCGCAAAACAAAGCGCAGCCAGATTTCAGATTCGGTAAACCCAAAAGGTTCATAGGCGGAGTGCGCACGGCGCCATCCGGATTCCTGCTTTAGCACTGTCTGCAGGTCTAAGGATGCGGCGCCCGTCGGTAGAATCTCCATGCGCTCGCCGGGGGAAATGGGAGCGTCCATTGCAGCGACATCGATAACATTAGATTCGGCACCGCTTATTTGTGGGGCGGCAAGCAAGAGCAAAACCAACCACAAACCAAAAACACGCACGGCGCTGGTCAGATTTTTCATTCGAGCATGCCCATATATAGGATAAGCGCAAAATCCGACAGCGTCCAGCAAAATTCGGGACCCTTCAGGCAAAATCTTCTCAAGACGAAATATTTTTCAGCCCGGAACAGATTTTGCGCTCCGTTAGCTTTCGTGCCCTCGAGCCATACGGCACATACAGCCTGCCGTATGTTAGAATTCAACCACTGCAAGCGATGCCGACGTCAGTGGCAGTCTTGACGTCAGTACAAGTTTCGTCATCATCTGTTTGCCATTATTGCTTTCGAAGCGCTTCGCCCCGCATTCGAGCGCTAGAGCGCGCATCTCCTGCGGCGTCGCGCCGAAAGTAAATTTTTCGTTGTAGATGAAATCCATGATTATCGGCATAACCTGAATGACGAGATTTCGCAGCGGGTCTTCCATGCGGTTGTGCCAGTAGTCGTACAGCAGAATCGTACCCGTACCGAAATATTCGCGGCAGGCATTGAGTGTATCGCGCACGACGTTTTCGCTGACATACATCGAAACGCCCTCCCAGATCACCAGCGCCGGGGCTTTCGCGATGCCCGAATGCGCAAAAATTTCGGGTAGCGACTCTTTCATGAAATCGACCTCGACATAATGCGGCACCTCGCCTTCGATACGCTCGTTGCGCAGGTAGAACTTCTTGCGCCGCTGCGTCGCGGGAAAATCGAATTCCCAGATACCATGCTGTATATGCGAATGCAGCCTGAGCGCGCGCGAGTCATAGCCGGCACCGAGCAGCACCACCGGCAATTTGGCTCCAAAACGCTTCACATAACTATCCATAAAGGCATGCCGCAGCGTGATAAAATCGAACAGCCCCAGACTCGACGCGTTTACAAAGAAAGAAGTGAATTCGGGTAAGATCGACAAGCGGTTGTAAATGGCCATATAGAAGTCGGATAAAAAGCGTGCTGCGTATTTGTCCTTGAGCAGACTCTGTTCGCCGTAATAACTGTACTCCAGAGCACGGATCAGCGCCACCACTTCGGCCGTGCGGCTGGGGGTATTTTCTAACATGGGTAGATTTTTTGCCGATAGTTAATGCAGACAAGTACTTTACGCATCTGCGGCGCAGATTCGTAAAGTACCTGGCCGGAGCCTATGTTGTTTGGTGCTAAAAAGAAGGATGCATTCGTTGCGAACGACAAGGTCGCAATTTTGAACAAATTGCGCGAGAAGTACCGCAAGGCGCATGAGCATTACGGCGGGCCGTTTTTCAGTCTGCAGAAACTCGAAGACCGCATCGGCTTTCAACGCGCCGCAAACTCAGATTTTCAGCGATTCATTCTCGATGAAATGAAATTTTTTAAGGCGATGCAGGAGAAGGCCGAAGAAGAAGATGCAAAGCGTAAGCGGCAGGAAGAGGCCGACGCGCGCATGCGCGAAATTATGGAAGCGAACGATGCGCTGATTGCGCATTACCCCGATGTGTTTTTTCACCCTATGGCGACCCTCGAGTGCCGCCGCATCGTCGGGGCGGTCTCGAACCTGTTTCCGGAAATTGAAGACGACTTGCGCTATGTATTTCAGGGGCGCAAAGAGTGGGCCGAAATCAAATTTTATCTCTCTGATCTCGAACGCTTCATCTACAAGCCTCCGATGCGTATGACGGCGTTTCTCTCACAGTATGTGGCGCAGATCCAGAAATGGGGTGAAGCGGGTCGCGACGACGCCGACCGCAAATTTCTGCAAACCGCCGCGATGTGCCTGACCGGCATCACCAACGAACTCAAAACCTCACTCGAGGCACTCATTGATACGGATAAGATCCGCGCTGCCGCTATCATCGGCAGGCTCGACGCAATCGTCAGCGACTTCAGGTTAAGTGACTGGGCACAGCACGGTCTCGCGCTGAAGGCGCAGAAGAAACTGGGGATTTAGCGTCTACTTCAGCGCTTCTTCGAGATTCAGCTCAGACATCGCATCCATTTCCTGAAAGTCCAGTGTAACCCGGGTTTTGCCGCCGCCAAGATTGAAACTTTCATTGACCACCGCTGAAAACTGACCGAGGCTCTCCTGCACCTTTTGCACCCGGAACAACACCACGAGACCGGGTTGAAAGTGGCGCAGCAGCAGACGATCGCTGATCTCGAGGACAAGTTGCTTCATGTTGATCTTCTGTATCGGCAGCGGGCGCGCCTCTTCGAGCACAAGCCCGATCTTGCGCAGCTGCGTCTCAAGCGCAACGCCGATCTTCTTTATCGTCTGGATCATCACGTCGTCGACGTATCGCGGCGTATTGATCTGGATATAGCCGATCGGCAGTTTGGTTTTGTACAGAATGGGAATCGTAAATTCGGCTTTCAGGTTAGATGGCACCTTCAGGTCGCTTTTCTGTATCTCTTCGAGGTAGGTATCCTGCGGAAAATACTGCCGCGGGTTAAATTTTTCCGACGGTTCGGGCGTGTAATAGATCATGCGCGGGTTTTTCACCAGATGTTTCAGGCGAATATCACTGGTTTCGCCGGCTGCGAGAAAGATCTTGTGGTAGGGCACAAGACTCTTAAGTTCGCTGTCGAAGAAATTGATCACAAAGCCATTGATTTTCTTTTTATGCGCCTCAACGACAAAAGCGATCTCTTTCGCCGAGGTCAGGTTTGTCATGAAATACGGCGTGGAATTATCGGTTTCGGCGACATCTTTGCCCTTGTCGTCAGTAATTTCCAGCGATTGCGGATGGAGAATTTCCGTCGGCCCGTTGCGCGCCACAAAGCGGCAAACGGCCACGATGCGCTTTTTGTTATGCCTGATAAGGACACGCCGAACGGCCGGCGAATCGAGAAATTGGGTGCGTATTTTGATTTCGGGGCCCGTATTGAGCAGAGTGTAAGATATGAATCCTGCGGGGTGTTCGGCTTCTTCGACAAGCACAGAACACGGCTTTTTACCCATGACGGTATTCAGTACCTGGTGGACCTGCGCTTGCTGAGTGACTTTGATCATGATACGGGTTTGGCACCCAGTTCAACAACTTGAACATCGCACACATTGAGTCAAGGTTGAATTAGGTGGATTTTCCCGCCGGAAAATGTACCTGATTCATTTCAGACAGCGCCAATCCAAAAAGTATTTACAGGCTAACACCCGGCCCGGGACGCCTTTTTATGCAAGGCGAAGTCAACGCCAACAACCGTAACTTCACCAATCTGCCCCCCGTCGAAGAAACCCGCTGGTTGCCGGTAACCCAGCCCGGCGTGCGCGTGGGCGAGTTGCCCGACGGGCGCATGCGCATCAACCTCGGACCGTCGCATCCTGCGACGCACGGTATCCTCGAAAACCATCTGATTCTCAACGGTGAAACGATCGAGGCGGTGGAAATCCACACCGGTTATGTGCACCGCTGCTTTGAAAAGCTCGGCGAACATTACGGTTATAACCAGTTTCTGGTGTGTACAGACCGCATGAACTATGTCTCGACGCCGATGAACAATATCGGCTGGATTCTCGCCGTCGAAAGCATGATGGGTATCACGGCGCCACCGAAGGCCCTCGTTGTGCGCATGATTATTTCGGAACTCTCGCGCATTATTGATCACATCATCTGCCTGGGGATTCTCGGCGTTGACCTCGGGGCGTTTGCTTCTTTCCTTTATATGTTCCACAAGCGCGAAGACATTTACCAGATTCTGGAGAAAATGACCGGTGCGCGACTGACCAATACTTTCTGCCGGGTCGGCGGTCTCGAAAAAGACATCTATCCTGAATTTGTGGCGGATGTCAAAAAGTTTGTGAAGACTTTTCCGCGCGTGCTCAATGAAACCGACACATTGCTGACGAAGTCGCGTATTTTTTATGACCGCACGAAAGGTGTCGGCAGGATTTCAGGCGAACGCGCGCTCGCGTACGGTTTCAGCGGACCCAATCTGCGCGCGGCGGGCGTAGACCATGACGTGCGCGTCGCGAATCCTTATATGTACTATGACCAGGTCGATTTCGACATTCCCGTCGGCAACGACGGCGGTGTCTATGATCGTTATCTCGTACGCCTCGAAGAGATGCGCCAGTCGCTGCGCATTATCGATCAACTGGTAAATAATATCCCCGACGGCGCATACCACGCAGACATTCCGCACGCATACCTGCCAGCGAAGCAGAAAGTTTATTCATCGATGGAAGATCTGATCTACCACTTCAAGATTGTTATGCACGGCATCGAAGTGCCAACCGGTGAGCACTATTTTTCAACCGAAGCCGCCAACGGCGAACTCGGTTTTACCATCGTTTCACGCGGCCAGAAGAGCCCGTGGCGGGTGCACGTGCGCCGTCCCTGCTTCTGGTATTACCAGGCGTTTCCCGAAATTGTTACCGGCGGTCTGCTGGCCGATGCGATCGCGAACATGAGTTCGATGAACGTGATCGCCGGCGAACTGGATTGTTGATCAAAATGTCAGTGCATTAAATGTTTAAAGTGACCTGAATAGTGGGAATACTCTGTCAGAGCGGCGCAGTTTTCTTGAGTTCAATGCATTCCGTCGATGAACATGCTACTGGAAAACGGATCTTTTCGCAACTGAGTTATGCGACTTGCAAACCAAACGCGAAAAATAGAAATGGTAATCAGCATGCGATGTTCACATGCAAACGAGATGCTCGATTTTAGATGCGGGCCCCAGTAAATTAAGATGTCTCTAGACAGCGAGGAGCTACCATTTACGAGAATCTATGATCAGTATTTTCCTGATGTTTATGCCTTTCTAAGATACCTAACCAAAGACCCCGATGAGGCTGAAGACCTCTGCCAAGAAGTGTTCTTGCGCTACTTTGCAAAATATGGAATCTCGGAAAGCCCAGAAGTCACGAATGCAAAGGCGCTCTTACTGCGGATTGCGAAAAACCTGTTTTTGAATAGTCGAAGGAGAAAGGGAAGATTTATTTCAACCAGTGATGTCCAGGTTGAAACTCTGCCGGATAATTCCCATGATTTTGTGACAGACCACGACTGGCGAGAGTATATCGACGAGATTTCTTCAAAACTAAGGTCTGAGAAAGACATATTGGCAGTAATTTTTGTATTGAGAATCGTAAATGGTTACAGCTTTCGCGAAATTGCCAATATCTGCGGCAAGACGACGAGGACTATACGGCGGTACATGGTCCAAATCAAGAAAATCCTGAAAAAATAGCAAAAATATGTCCGCTTCTTTGGTTAATATTGGTTTTATGAGGAAGGTAGAATGGCGAATAACGTGAAAATGAAGAATCACGTCCTTCTTATGTTGGAAGAGGATCAGCCTCCTTCGGTACTGCCTATTTCAGTGAACGGCACGTTGCTGTCGGAATCAGAAAAGGCCGTGAAATGGCGCATTCGCGCGAGATTACAGGAGCAGCTCAGCCAAAGACCTATAAAAAGTCGATTATTAAGCATTTCCATGAAGTCTGCCCCGTGGGCTGTTGCAGCAGTATCCTTACTATTTCTTTTGACGCTAGTTATATCCCGAAAAGATGAGCGACCCGAGCTGATGAGCGTTACTCTCACGCAATTAGGTACAACACGATCCGTTGACCTGGAGAATGAGAAATTATCGTTACAAGCGCCATTCACGCTTTCTCGGGGGAGTAATTTGGTAATTAAAGGTGATCGCCTTGCAACCAAACCACCTATGGGCCGGAATAACCTGAAAATTACCGAAGGCAGGTTCACTGTGACTTATAATCGAGACCACTTGGATCCTGCCATGGAATTCAGATTTGCGACTTATCGTGTAAGGGTCATCGGCACCGTCTTTGGTGTGGAATTCAAAGGTGCTTTGCTCAGCGTAGCCGTCTCTGAGGGGAAAATTCATGTAATTGATCAAAACAACCTAACATATGAAGTCGTCAAAGGGCAATTGCGCACCTTTGATGTGGTACAGAAAAAGCACATTGCCGATCATACGTTGACGAAGAACGATTTTCATCGAATGTTCCAACCTGAGTTCGGCAGGCAAAAAAAGCTACGGAACGAGGTTAAAATTCGCATGAGAGAAATTGATGAGCAGGAGGCCGCGAGAATCGAGGCACAAAAATAGTTCCCTATAAACAGATTCGAATCAGGAGAGATCATGGAAAAAAAAGAGATAATTGGAAAGCTTATTACCGGAACAGCTTTGGTGCTCGTAGCTGCCATCGCGTCCGTGACATACAAATCGGTCGAAGGTCAGAAAAATTCCATTAGTATGCAGCAGAGCTTTTCGCTCGCCGTTCAATCGATTTCGAATGTTAAGCCAGAAATGCAGGGTATTTATGTGATATCCCTTGGCTCATACGGGAAAACCGCGATTCCGGTTCTCCTGAAACTGATGGGTACGCCTGTTGATTCACCAGCGCATTCCGGTGCAGGTATTGCGTTGCAGGTAATGGGCGATGAAGCTTCCGGAGAAGTTTTCAAGGCTGCACAGGATAATTCATTGCCGACAGATTTTCGAAAATCCGCGGTCGCGGCGCTCGGCAAAATTGGTGGCCAGAAATCAAAAGATATTTTGATTAAACTTGCCGAAAACCGCCGTGAACTCAATTTGCTTCGTAATCAGGCATTGAAGAGCCTGCTCAACTATTCTAATATCGAAAATATCGAAAATATCTGGAAGCTACTCGAAAGCGAGGACAGAACCTCAGGAACTCTGTATCAATCTACCCTCGATCTTCTTTTCGATATTTCTGCGCGGTTGGCCGCGACCAAAGAAGTGGAAATTTCACCCAACGCCAAAGTGTTGGTCGCGAGGGGGCTAGATTCCAAAAAGAACGACGTGCGCTTCTTTGCTGTGAAAATGCTTGGCGCGTTGGGCGATACCGCTAACATCGCGGCAATCGAGAAAATTGCTCAGTTAGACCC
>CAYHJO010000143.1:0-11378 GCA_964356715.1 uncultured Turneriella sp.
GTAGCAGCCCTCGAACTTGAGCACCTTGTCGCTCGACGTGCTCGTCACGTACAGCTCGCCGTCCGGGCCGAACGCCATCCCCGACGGCCTGAAGAGTCCGCCCGTCTGCGCCGGGATGAAGTCGCCGAGCGAGGCGCCCGTGCCCGCGTCGTAGAGTTTCATGAGGAATGCCAGCCCGGCGCTCTGGTACGGGCGCAACGTGGCTTTGAAATCCGCAGGGGGATTATATTCTGCGGGGGCGGTTTTGGTGAATTTGCGGAATTTATCGAGCACGGTCTTGACACCGCCCTGTGTCCTGAGTCGCGCCGCCTGTTCCTGTGCCAGGCTCACGAGCGCCGCGCGCGAAAATGCTTTTATCTTTCCCGACGCATCGGCGCGAATGCCGATCAGGTCGAGCGAACGTAGGATGTCGGCGATGCCAGTGCCGGCGACCGAAAGCCAGCGGCCGTCGCTGAGTTTTGTGAGTTCCTCTTTTTTGCGGTAGGCCTGCATAACCGAGCGGATATCCGCGTCGCTCAGGCCTTCGACGCTGATCGTCGCCTCGAACCAGTCGATCTGCGCCGATTCTCTGACGTCGAGTTCAGCCGTGCGCTTTGCCAGCACGCCGAGAATATTATCGTGGATGCGCACCAGCACGCCTTTTTTTTTCTCGCGCGGAATGATTTTCTCAAAATATTCGAGGTAGCGCGTTTTGGGAACGTTAAATTTGCCAAGACGCAGCCCATTTTTTGCTCCGTAGCGGTGTTCCTCGTATAGTTCGAGTTCCTCGTCCGGGTCGCGCGCAATGAGCGCTCCGCTCTTATGCAGCGAGTAAACTATGTTCGTATGGACGTCGCGCCCGTCGCCGAACGGATCAAAATCAGATTCTTCATAGAACTGTTCCGGTGCGTGCGGATTTGGTATGAGGGCAAATAGCTCAGCGGCGGCAGCGTCCTGATTTTTTAGGTCTTTCTGGTGGCGCGCGTAGGCCAGACTCAGCTCACCCTGAATCGCGAATCTGCCGTTCTCTGTTTCGGCCGCGTAGAAAGACAACAGGAACACGGGCCCGTGCGCCGCCCTTGTTTCCCAGAGATGCCGGTAGCGCGCGGGGAGCGCAGTGGAAAGAACGGGATGGCGCAGAATTTCCGTGAGCGTATAACGGCCCGAGCGCGCATTATCTCGGACTGCCTCGGTTGCGTAAAACAGCCGCTCATCATTCTTGTCGATGAGGAAAAAATCATTGTCGCTCTCCGCTTCGGCGACGTCTGTCTTTGCCTCGACCGCAAACGCAATATTCACAAAGCCGCGCGCATCGAATTCCCGGTCGCGCTCGCTGGCGGCAATCAGCTCGTTGAATTCATAGGTCGCGTGGACGAATCCGGCGAACGAGCGGGGAAAAGGCTCGTCGCCAAAATAAAAATTTATGCCTTCGAGGGTAGCTGCGTTGCCGAACAGCATCGTCGTGACCGCGCCGCGGTCTGTGTACATAAAGCGGCTGATGTCGTAACCGGCTTTGGCAAGCGCGGCGTGGCGCGGTACCATGCGTTTTAAAACACGCTGGTGCAGATCGACGATGCGGTTGCGCTCGTCCACCGCGGCGAATTGAACGCCCCTGTCGGTGGAAAAAAGAACCGCAAGCCTGTATTCACCGGGCACCGCGCGCGGTTGCTCCGGGGCGTCGCCAAACAGCGGCTGCTCGGCACCGACAGCGGCAGCGTACACGCTGAGCGCAGCAATGTGCTTGCAGGGCTTGGGCGCAGGACAACTGCAATCCGCCTTTGCCTTTTTCAGGTCTATCTCGACCTCATAGACCGACGTGCCTTCGATGTCTGCGAGGAGCGTCGTACCGCGGCGCCTCAGCGATGCGATGCGCCGGCCGTTAGCGTAAGAGCGGCTGCGCTCGCGGATATGCGCGGGAATGCGGCGCGCCACACGATCGAGCGCGCCGAGGTCGTCGGGAGTCAGATCCAGCCGGTAATCCATAGCGCGTCAGCGCCGAATTGCAATTTTCACACAGGCGGACTTTCGTTATTTGAGCAAGCGGGGCAGAGCTCTGACGCGGGTAACCACGCCGGCTTCGCGGGGGCAGGCCTGATCAGGGGGATTTTCCCCATGGTGAAAGGGCATTCCAAGGCGTTGACGGCGGTTGAGTGAAAATTGGGTTTGGCTGCTTGGGGAGCGTGTGGTCCTGGCCCTCGATACATTTGGCCCTTTGGGCCAAACACTCGGGCCAGGCTCCTATTCGCACTGATCGTAGGATGTTTAGGCTAAATCCTCCACTAGGGAAAAGGAGGAGCCTGTCCCGGGTGGATTTGGCGGAGCCAAATTTGTATCGAGGGGCAGGCTCAGGGAAAACTCCGGTTTTTTGAAAAAAAAATCGCAAGTTTTTGGCGGATGTGGGACTACACAACAGGAGAACACAATGACACCAGACGAAAAAATTGAACAGATCATGCATGCCAACCGGCGTCTTGAACAGCGTCTCGCGGTACTGGAAAAAACCAAACGCCGACACCGCTTGCTATGGATTTCCATAGCAGCAGCATTGCCGTTGGGGCTCTGGGCCGCCACAACCATACCCAATACCTTCAATGACGGCGAGACACTGAGCGCCGCAAAACTCAACGCGAACTTTCAGGCGCTTGCCGCCGCCGGCGATGCCACTCCGGTCGGCACAATTGTGGCATTTGCCGGCAGTACTGCACCGACGGGATGGCTCTTGTGCAATGGGGCACAGGTGAGTCGGACAACCTATTCGAATCTCTATGCCGTAACGGCGAACGCATACGGCTCTGGCGACGGTAGCAGTACGTTTCATCTGCCGGATTTTCGAGGTAGATTTCTGCGCGGCGTCGATGGTACCGCCGGCATCGACCCGGACAAAGCAACGCGCACTGCGATGAATGCGGGGGGCAATACGGGGAATTTGGTCGGGAGTGTGCAGGCCGATGCGTTCCAGGGGCATTGGCATCAATTTGTTGATGAGAATGTGGGCTTTACGGGTGGCGGTTGGAGCAAGGGGGCAAATATCGCAAACGGCGCTACACATACGGATACGGTCAGAAATGCGATTACAGATGGTGTCAATGGAACTCCCCGTACAACCGCCGAAACCCGGCCGGTGAATGCTTATGTTAATTTTATTATTAAGTACTGATTTGGCCTCCTGGCCCTCTCTCCTCTCCTGGCCCTCGATACAATTTGCCTTTCAGGCAAATCACTCCGAAGACGGAGACTCGCAGAGCCTCGTCGCGGCACAGGCTCCTACTTTCACTGGGGGGAAGAATGCTTAGGCTAAGTCTCTTTTCTGAAATAGTTAGGAGCCTGGCCCGAGTGAAACTCCCAAAGGGAGTTTTGTATCGAGGGGCAGGCTCAAAGTGCAGAAGGGCAGGAATATTTAGAGGGCCAGCTATTCTCAGAGGGGCAGCACTGCTGTTGCTGCTATTCACATTTACCTCTCTTAGTGCACAAACCCTGATTAAAAGAAAAGTCTTGATCCTCGACTTCGTCAACAAGAACAAGGACGATCAGATCAACGGCTATCTCGTCGAGACGATACCCGACGCGATTATCGATCCGCTCAACGACACCAAATCGTTCGAACTTCTGCCGCGCGACAAATCGCGTGAGTTGATGAAAATCGCGGGCCTAACGATGGACGATCTGGCGAACGAGACAACGGCAATCGATCTCGCCAAAAAATCCGGCGCGCAGGTGGTGGTGATTGGCAATTTTCTCGTATCGAAATCAGAGATGATCTTTCAGGCGCGCGCGATCGAGGTTGACAGCGGGCGGCTCGCTGTGTCGAAGAGTCAGCGCGGCCGTATTTCCGGAAACATGTTTGACCTCATCGGCAAGCTGGCAAAGGACCTCGCGAAAGACATGAAAGACGAATTGCCGCCGATTCCGCAGGAGCGCATTGTCGAGCAGGTGATTGTCGGTAAGACGATCACGATCAGCGTGCTCGATCTCGAAGCGAACGGTGTGCCAGAGCCCTTGGGCAAATCGGCCGGTGATCAGTTGCGTGAGGCGCTGTTTAAGCAGAAACTCTACAAACTGATAGAACAGAAGCAGGTGCGGCAGGCTTTGCAGAAAGCGGGGCATTCGCCGTCAGAAATGACCGAGGCCAAGGCCGCCGAGCTCGGGCAGGTGCTGTCTTCCGACAAAGTCGTCATCGGTCGCGTTTCCAAGCTTGGCGACAAGTTCGAGATTTCTGCGCGCATTGTGGATGTCAAAACGCGCGAGATCATGGTCACCGCATCGCAGAGATTTTCCGCAGAAACTGAAATGGGCGAAGCCTGCGACAAGATTGCCCTAAAATTTAAGGGGGAGCTTGAAAGTGAACGCGAAAGCGAGGTCGCGGCAAAGACCTCGGGAGAAAAACGTTTCGCTTTCGATTTTGCGCTCGGTGGGGCCCTGCCTGTCGCTGAACTGGCCCCGGCATTGTCGTTCGGCGGCGGTGCCTTGCTTTCGGCGCGCTACGCGATCTATTCCCGTTCAAAATACACGCTGCCTTTTCGCTTCACGACTGGCGCGCTGGCGCATTTCGGGCGTTCATCGTACGGCAATTCGCTCACATTTCTCACTGCACCGATTCTCATTGGTACGGGACTCGAATGGTCGCCGTTTTTTCACCAGAAACTGACCGCAGAGTTCATACTCTCCGGTGGCGGCGCGGTGTCGTATCTCAAGAGCAATAGCCTGAACAACGACTACATCTCGTCAGACCCCGCGCTGCAAGCGCTCGTGGGCGTGCAGTATAGATTAAATCCGCGCTACTACGTGCGCGCCAATTTTTCGCATTTGTGGGTGCTCTATCAGGGGTCGGATCTCATGAGCACCGGAATTAATTTAGGTATAGGAGTGAATTTATGAACCTGAAAATTATTCTGCCAATCTTGCTCGCGCTAGCGAGCATGATTGGTATACTTTGCACGCGCAACCCGATCGGCGACCGCATTCTGGCGAAAGCGTGCATATTAGGTCTGTCGCAATATGGTGCGTGCCAGTTGGCGAAGTGACAGGGTTACCCCTGGGCCACTCTTTTGCCTGGCCCTCTCTGCTACCTGTGCCTCGATACAAATTTGCCTTCGGCAAATTCACTCGGCACAGGCTCCTGTCTTCACAGGGGGCAGATGTTTAGCCTAGATCCTTCACTCAGGATAGGTAGGAGCCTGCCCCGAGGGGCAGGAAGTAAAATTAAGAGAACTTTAAGGAGAGGAGAAATCATGAAAAGAAGGGAAATCATTGAAAAAATGTACGAGCTCGAGGCTCGCTTGCGATCACTCGAAAAGCGCAAGAAGCAAAAACGTCTCGCATGGCTCGCGGCGCTCTTCGCCATTCCCGTCGGCCTTTGGGCGGCAACGGTGATCCCCCATGGCTTCGCCGATGGCGACACGCTGAGCGCCGCGAAGCTCAACGAAAATTTTCAGGTTCTCGCGGCGAAGATCGATGCGATGGAAGGAAAGCGTTGGCGGTTGATTTATGAAACAGATGTGACGACGGCGACGACGAGCGTGAATGTGACGGGGCTGGATGGGGATGTGGATAAGGAGTATATGTTCTTGGTTCGCATAGTCGGCGCTGGTACAGGATGCACTTTATTAGTGCGACCCAACAATGATAGTGCCACTAACTATGGTGATCAACGTGTCAGCGGCGTGGGGACAGGGACAGCAGGAGCCTCACGCGATACGGCAGCGACTGGTCTGGTTCTGGCGACGGCACAAAATCCCGGAGACGTTGGGACTGGAACTGGGTTCCTCCTTGCAAAATCAGGCTACGCCCGAATCATGAACTCAATAAATTCGGATACGGTTAGTGGTACGACTGTGACCGGTGCATCTCAACATGCATCAGTATGGAATAACACAGGTACAAATATCACATCGCTCGCATTCGCCAGTGCAGCCAGCTGCATCGGTGCCGGTTCCCACATAGAAATCTGGGCGAGGCGGTGAAGGCCCTTATTCTGTCCCCTGGCCATCGGTACACCTCCCTCTTAGGGAGGCACTCGGGCCAGGCTCCTATTCCATCCAGAGGAAGAAGCAGGAGCCTGCACCGAGTGATTTGCCTGAAAGACAAATTATATCGAGGCACAGGGCCTTGGGGAGAACCATGGGGCAGGAAAAAGAGAGAGCCAGGGAGAAGAGGTAGTCAAAGAGTCGCGCAGCTACCATGATCCACATAATCACTTTTATACCGATCTTGCTGGCCGCCTTCATTGCGGTTTCCGCATTAATTAGCGGAAAAAGAAAATTTACTACGTGGCTGTTCATTCTAATCAACATTTCTCTCTCGGGAACTTTATGCTTTCAAAACCTGATTTTTATCCTTCACGACTACGGGTATGCCACGCTCTGTGAGCGGATCGCGTTTGTATTTGCCACGAATGTATTTGCTGCGGGGTTCTGTTATACGCTTTATAGCCCCAATAATAGTTTTAAGCTTTCATTGCGACCGGCCATCGCCATCTTTGCTTTTTGCGAATTGCTTGCGTCGACTGCATTCATCGGCGATTTCACCATTAGAAAAATCACGATAATCAACGGTGCGCTTGTGCGCGATGACGGTCCCTTGTATCTAATTTTCGGTGTTTTTACCGGCATTTGCATTCTCGCCATTCTGATAATACCCTTCGTCAAATACAGAAGGGAGAAAAACCCGTATTACCGCCTGTCAATCAAGTACGAAATATTTGGCTATATTGCGCCGAGTATTTTCGGTATTGTCACAACGGTTGTCATGCCGTTGATTTTCGGGAATACTTCATTGTTTCGCGTGGGGCCCGCTTTGGCGTCGATCGCATTTCTGCTTTCTCTGTACTACGCTACCCAATCAGACGAGTTACTGGATTTCTCCGGATTTCTGAGAAAAATCTATTACTATCTCCTGTTTGGAGCCCTAATCACGTTACCCCCGTTGGCAATCGTAATGCTGGGAAAAACCTATTTTAATTTGCTCCCACCTGATTGGATCTACTTTCTCCTCGCCACCAGCCTCATTCTCTTCGCGTTCTACTTCGATTTCCTGAAATCCATACTGCGCGGTTACGTCGAACGTTATGAAAACACCCTGAAGGCAAAGGCTGACGTCTACATTGCCGAATTGGAGAGCATCACTTCGATCAGAGAGCTCGCCGAAAGCGTGACGCGTTTTTTTGCGCGGCTTTTTGAGACTGAGCACTGTGCGTTGTTTGTGTACCACGAAGAAACGCGGCAGTTTGATCTGATGGGGATTTCAAACGATTCAGATATGGAAACGATGCTGAGGGCAACTGCTTTCCAGCGCGAATTGGACCATGACACGCTGTTCCGGATTTTTCTGCTCATGGACGCGGTTGTCTACCGCGATCGCCTGGCCGCGGATTCGCTCGGCCTCAGCGGGGAGGATATCCGGTTTTTCGAAGGGGCGATGGCCAGAGGCTGGTATTATATCCTCATGCCCCTGAAATACAACAATCGACTATTGGGGTTCGTGGGGCTCGGGCGCAAAATTAACCGGCGGTCATTTTCTTCGGCAGAACTCGACATCTGCGCGCGATTGCAGAAGGCGATTGCCATGTCTGTTTCAAATGCGTTGATGTTCGCCTCCCTCATTGAAAAAGTCAATGAAATGAACACGCTCAACCGCCTGAATCTCAGCAATCAGGACAAGCATACCAGGCAGAGTGTGATCCGTCTGGTTATTGATACGCTGCTCAGGCAATTGCCGTACGCGCGCATCAGCTTTTTCGAGGTGGAATTTCTGGAAAACAGAATTTCGCTCGTCACGTCCGCGTCCGATGATCTTTTCAATCCGCGCCTGAAGCGCGGCCTGACCGTCGCGATCGGGCAAGGCCATATCGGTGAGGTCGTTTTCCAGTCGAAACCCGTGCGGCGTAATCTCGCGAGTACCGGTGAGGGGGCACGCAAGACATCGCTTGAGCGGCATCTGCATTCGACCGCCTACGCGATGCTGCCGGTTCAGCATTCCGGAGTACCGGTGGGCATGCTGCTGTTTGAGATGTTCGACTCAAAGGCTGAGATAAAACGCGATGCGATTCGTTATCTGCAACTTCTCGCTCAGCACATCGGCTCGATTCTCGAAAACTTCGAGATGTACCATGATATCAAAAACCAGGTGGCGAGTCTCAAGATCATTACCGAGGCCGCATTTTCGCTCTCCCGCAGTCTTGACGTAGAAAAACTGACGCGCGAAATTCTCGAGATACTTAAGAAATCCTTCGCTCTCGATCATACCGGCGTGTTCTTCAATAATTCCGGGTTAGAACAGCTGCATAAAGGCATCGCTATTGCCGCGTCGGCAAAAGAAGAAAAGCTTTTCGGACGCCTCAGATTTCGCACCAACGACGAGGGCAATCCGTTTGCGGAACCGTTGAAAGAAGGAAAGCCGAAGGTGATCGAAGATACCTCGCGCATCAGTCACAATCTTATTCGTGAGGTCGCCGGGCGCTGGGGTAAGGGACTCGCAATCTTCCCGGTGCTGATTCGATCCAGACCCGCTGCTGCGCTGACCATCAGCTTCGACCCGTCGAAGAAAAAACTTACCGCCGAGATGCAGTCGGTTATCGCTTCGCTCACGAATTTTTACGCCACGGCGCTTGAGAATGCGCGCAGCTTTCATAAAGTAGAAACGATCAATGCCAATCTCGAAAAACTCGTGGAGGATCGAACGCGCGAGGCAGAGTCTGAACGTAAGAAATCCGACTCGCTGTTACTGAACATTCTGCCGAAAGAGATCGCCGACGATCTCAAAGTATCGGGTGAGTCGAAACCGACCTACTACGCGGACGTGACAGTGCTGTTCACCGATTTTGTCGGTTTCACGCAGATTGCGGAGTCGATGAGCGCCGAAGAACTTGTCAACGAGCTCAACGTCTGTTTTCGGGCTTTTGATGCAATCTGCGAGAAGCACCATCTCGAGAAGCTCAAGACCATTGGCGATGCCTATATGGCCGCAGGGGGTTTGCCGCTGCCCAACGATACTCATCCGGTCGATGTGGTCGCGGCCGGACTCGACATTGTCAGTTTTATGGGCGATCTGCGCCGTAAGAAATCACTCGCAGGAAAACCGTTCTGGGAATTGCGCTGCGGGGTGCATACCGGGCCGGTTGTTGCCGGCGTGATTGGCTCAAAGAAATTTGCCTACGACATATGGGGCGACACTGTGAACATGGCGAGTCGTATGGAGTCATCGGGAATCAAGGGCAAGGTGAATATCTCCGCAGAGACTTTTGAACGCGTGCGCGACGCATTCGTTTGCGAACACCGCGGTCAGGTCGAAGCTAAGCGTAAGGGCAGGGTAGACATGTACCTCGTGCTCGGAAAAGCCGAACACCCTGCAGCGTACCCGGCCGGCGTCGCAGGAACCGTCTCCGAACCCGCTTGACGCGGTCCGCCGTTTTCCGCGCCTCAGATCAATGCAATGGACCCAATCGCCGATCCTGATTCGAATCCGCTTTTTTGCCTCGATGGTCATACTGACCTACACGGCGACGCATTTTCTCAACCATGCGCTCGGCCTCGTTTCGCTGGCAGCGCTTGAAGAGGGCAGAAGAATTTTTCTGCTTTTCTGGCGCAACAGCGTGGTGCAGTTTCTGTTCCCGCTGGCGCTGTTTGTGCACGCGCAAAGTGCGATCTGGCGGCTGATGTTCAGGCAGTCATGGCGATTCAGCCGCAGGGATAAGATTAAAATCTTCACCGGTCTCGCAATTCCGCTTCTGCTGCTGATGCATCTGGCCGGCACGCGCATGCAGTGGTGGGTCTACGGCTATAATGACACCTATGCCTACTACCTGCACCTCAATCTGCAAGATGGCGGTATCTATTTTGTCATAGTAATGGCCCTGCTCGTTTGGCTGCACGGCTATTATGGTGTGACCGCGATTCTCGATCTAAAGGCCTGGTTCGCGAGATACCGCACGGCATTTTCGGTTGCATACGCTTCGATACCCGTGCTCGGTCTCAGCGGCATTATCGCCGCGGCAAATCAGGTTAGCCGGCTTGCCGCCGATGCCGAATGGACGAAGCGCGTCTACTTGCACCACGGCGGCCAGCCGCAACAGGTGTTCGAATCGAAGCTGCTTTTTTACTTCGCTCTGTTGGGTCTATTTGTTCTGCTGATCGTTTCTCTGTATGCGGTGCGGCTGGTTTTGTTGCGTCACAAAAAACGCCGGGCAAATATTCTCGTGCAATACGCCGACGGGCCCGAGGTAAAAATCCACACAGGCACGACGCTGCTCGAAGCGAGCCTCATGCATAATATCGAACACGCGCATGTCTGCGGCGGCAATGGACGCTGCTCGACCTGCCGCGTGCGCGTGCTGAGCGGCGCAGAAAACCTGTCGGCACCCGAATCGATAGAGAAAAATCTGCTCACCAAAATCGGTGCAGAAAGCGACGTGCGGCTGGCTTGCCAGGCTCGCGTGCGCGGGGATGTCAGAATTGCGCAGCTGATCGGCGCCGGTCATGCGGCAAGCACCGTGCTGAACCGAAAACCCGAGGCGAATGGTATGGAGCGCGAAGTTGTGGTTTTCTTTTCAGACCTGCGCGGTTTTACCGCGTTCACCGAAAGCCGGCTGCCGTACGATGTTGTCTTTGTGCTCAACCAGTACTTCCGCAGCATGGGAAAAATTATCGAAGAACACAACGGTCACATTGATAAATTTATCGGCGACGGCATCATGGCAATCTTCGGTTTGAAAGAGGGTTTGGATCTGGCGGCCCGCCATGCGCTCGCCGCTTCGTACCGCATGCAGGGCCAACTGAAGTCAATGAATGAATTTCTCGCCGCTGAGCTCAGCACACCGCTCGAGTTGCGCATCGGCATCCACGCAGGGGCGGCAATCGTCGGCGAACTCGGCTACGGCAGCGCGGCGCATTTTACCGCGATCGGTGACGTCGTGAATACCGCCAGCCGGCTCGAACACGCCAACAAAAAACTCAAAACCTGGCTTTTGGTCTCAGAAAATGTATTGCGCCACGCCGGTGAGGCAAAGCTCGCCGGGGGCATTGCTGCGCATGTACTGTTGCGCGGCAAATCGGAGGCGCTCGCCGTACACGGCTTGCCCGCAGGTATTGCACCGCGCGCGGCAGTCGGGGCCTGAGCGGATACGCAGCGGGATGTCGCGTACTGCACAGCGCCAGGATGCCGTCCCTGGCCGCGCTGAGCCCCGCCCTCCATGGCGTAGGGATCGTCGCAAAGACCAGGTCCCTCCGTGGACCACTGCACTCATTACCGGAGCGTCCAGCGGTATCGGTGAGGAGCTTGCGCGCAATCTCGCCGCCAAAGGGGTGCATATCATACTCACCGCGCGCCGCCTGCAACTGCTGAAAAAGATAGCTAGTTTCTGCTGAAAAAACGCACTGCGGGCTTGAGTGAAATGACGTTTTCGAACC
>CAYHJO010000144.1:0-11365 GCA_964356715.1 uncultured Turneriella sp.
CAAGTTTACCTTTCCCCCCGGTTTTGTGGGCCCACTGGCCAAATTAACGAATTAGGGCCGGGTTTGTTCGTAGAGAGCCCGCGCGACCGCCACTGAGACATTATAACTTTCCAGTTTTTCGCTGATTCTGAGGCTGCGGCGGTGCGTTGCACGCTCGAATGCCAGCCGGCTAATGCCCTGTTCCGAACCTACAACGAGCAACACAGGCGTGCCTGCACGGCAGAGCTCTGCGTCTGCGGCGGACAACAATTCCCCCGAACGATCAAGGGCAATCAGCGGAATTTCAGGACGCTTATCGTCGATGAATTGCATCAGCGATGCAATGCTGCCCGTGAAACACAGCGGCATTTCGCCCAGCGTGCCCGCCGAAGCCTTCATCGCCGTCGCACCCGCCGGGGCGCTGTCTTTCTGCGGCAGAAAGATGCCTGCAACTGCGAGCCCCACAGCGCTGCGTATGATCGCGCCGAGATTCTGGGGATCCTGCACGCCGTCGAGCGCGAGGTATATGCCGCTTTCGGCTGCCACAAAATCCTGTTTGGTGAAGGTCCTGAGTTCGAGTTCACCCACGCGTTCGAGAATGATACCCTGGTGGTTCTTGGTGCCGGCTGTCTGGTTAAGCTCACCGTAGTTCTTGCGGATAATCTGCACTTTCGCGCGCTCGGCTTTACCCAAAAGCTTCTGCATACGCACATCGTTTGCCTGCCGCGCGATGATGAGTTTATCGCCTGGCGTAAAGCCGGTTTTTTCGACGAGGTCAGAGACCGCGTGGAAACCGACGACTACCACCTCACCCCCCGTCCCCCTCGCACCAATGTGGGGTGGGGGGTTTTTGACCAAGACAGAGTAAAGGGGTTTTGCACCAATCGCGATTAATGCGTTTGGACTCCCCTCTCCCTATTAGGGAGAGGGCGCTTACGCTTGGGCGCAAGCCCAAGGGGGGGTGCGAGCCGCTTCGGCTCTCTGCTTGCAGAGGGTCAGATTTTTTCAAGGTGTGACCCGGTCTTGGTATCCAGAATTTTATAACCCGCTTTGAGCAGTTCATCGCGCAATTGATCGGCACGCCGGAAATCTTTGGCGGCGCGCGCGGCGTTGCGCTCGTCGAGCAGCTTCTGCAGATCTGCGCTGACACCCGTCTGCGGCATCAGATCGATCAACCCCAGCACTGCGTCAAAGTGCCGCAGCGTTTTCTGCATTTCATCCGTATCGCCCGCCGCAATGTTCTCGCTCGCAGTATCAATGAGCGCATTCGCATGGCGGATGTATTCGTGCACCACAGCCAGCGCACGCGGGGTGTTGAGGTCATCTGCCAGTTCTGCGGTAAACTTTTCCCGCGCTTCGGCAGATATTTTTGCAAAGTCGGCATTTGCTGCCGTTCCGGTTTTTTGGATGCGACTCAGGCGCAGCCAGATGCCGTAGAATTTCTCCACACCCATCTCCGCCTGGTGCAGCGCATCGGCGGTGTAGTTAACCTTCTGGCTGTAGTGCGCTGAGAGCAGAAAATAGCGTATCACTTCGGGGCGTTTGCCCTGTGCCAGCAGATCGCGCAGCGTGAAAAAATTGCCGGCCGATTTTGACATCTTGCGGTTATCGACCAGCAGGTGTTCGCAGTGCACCCAGTGCTTCACGAAGCCATCGCCATAGCCCGATTCGCTCTGCGCGATTTCATTTTCGTGGTGCGGAAAAATCAGATCCACGCCGCCGGTATGGATGTCGATGCCGCCTTTAAAGATTTCGTGGATCATCGCCGAACACTCAAGGTGCCAGCCAGGGCGGCCGTCGCCGTGCGCCGAATGCCAGTGCACGCCGTCTTTTGACTCGGCCTTCCACAGCACGAAATCGCGCACGTCGTCTTTGTCGTATTCGTCGGTATTGTAGCGCGTGCCGGTTTTGTTCTTTTCGAGGTCGACGCGCGACAGCTTGCCATAGTCTTTTTTTTCGCTGATGCGATAATAGACCGAGCCATCCTGCTCGTACGCGACGCCCTTCGCGATCAGGCGTTCGACCAAGTCGAGCATTGCAGGAATATAGTCGGTCGCACGCGGATGAAAATCGAACTTGCTGACATTTAAGGTCTTGAGATCGGCAAAAAACGCCTCTGTAAAGGGCGCTGTGTAAGCGGCGAGAGCCGCCTTAAGGTCGGCGTACTTACCGGGGTTTTTCTGAGTGAGCTCCACCGCACCTTTGATCGTCTTATCGTCGACGTCGGTCAGATTCATCGCGTGCTGCACCTGATAGCCCGCTAGGCGTAGAGAACGGTTCAGCACGTCGGCAAACAGGTAGCTGCGAAAATTACCGATGTGCGCGTAATTATAGACCGTGGGCCCGCAGGAGTAGATTTTAACGACTTTGGGCTCAACTGGCTCTTTTTGCCGTGTTAGGGTATTAAATAGCTTAACCAAAACTCATCCTTATTATTCCGGGGCGAAGCCCCGGAATAATAAATCACTTTCGGGCTGACTGGATTTGAACCAGCGACCCCACGCCCCCCAGGCGTGTGCGCTACCACTGCGCCACAGCCCGCGATAGAACCAGAGACGACGGCCTCTGGCTGAAAATTGCAAACGGCGTTTTTGACATAGCGTCAACAAAATAGCGGCTAAAAGCATTCAGACGCGTTGCGTCTGAATGCTTTTAGCCGGATTCATTGTCAGTTTGACTAAAACTGCAATTGCGGCGCATGCTCATCCGGGATTGGCTGTCGGCAAATGTGACCGACGATTCGCGCGCTCTGGAATGGTTTGAAGAAGCCGAAGCCGAACCGCGCATCCGCAAGGCATACCAGGAACTCCTCAGCGGCTATAAGATCGACCCTTCGACGCTGCTCAAGACCACGCGCGAGATCGGTAAAGACGAGAAATTCACGGGCACCGTTACCGTGCGCGCTATTAACTATTTTTCGATGTGCGCGCACCACTTTCTGCCGTTCTTCGGAAAGGTTGACATCCAGTATGAACCGGGGGGGATCATCATCGGCCTCGGTAAGTTCCCGCGGCTGGTGCAGGCCTATTCGCGCCGCTTTCAGATTCAGGAAGACATGGTGAAACAGATCGCAGAAGAAATCATGAACTCGGGCAAAGCCAAAGGCGTGCGCGTGAAATCCACCGGCCGCCACATGTGCATGTGCAGCCGCGGCCCCTCGGACCACACGGCCGAAACCGATACCGAATACGCAATGGGGACTCTGCTCTGAATGGCCGGTAATATTCCGGCTGCTCAGTAGCCGCACCGTAGCAAGCATGCAGGTCGTTTACCTAACCGATATACACGACAATTTTGCCGGTGTCAGCACCGTGCTGAACAACACGTCGGCTGATCTCTATGTCATCTCCGGAGATCTCACGTACCATGCTTTTGGCAGCGATGACCAGGCATTATTCCGTTTTATCGAATTGCAGGAAAAAATACGCATGCTGGCCGGGCAGAACCCCGACGCCGACGAGACACTGCATCTCGCCGAGCGGGCGCAGGGCGGATTAACAACCGAAACCCTTTCGCAGTCCGGGGAGCCTGCGCTGAGCGCAGCCGAAGGGTCAGAATATCTGCGTCTCGCCGCGCAGGCCCAGCAGGAACTGCTGCGCAAATACCAGACACTCAATAAAGCTATTGCGCCGACGGGAAAAAAAGTAATCATGATTCCCGGCAACTACGATCTGCCGCTGTCAGGCACGGCGGTCGCCAATTACAGCATCCACGAGAGCACGCTGACACTCGAAGGCATCAAGTTTGCGGGTTACGGCAGTGCGCCGGTGTTCACCCCGGGTATTCCCGAAGAACTCGCTGCCCCTTTTGAAGAGAGCGGCAACGGCGCTAAGCTCGTGAGCAAACCGCGCGACTTCATGCTGCGCGAACGCGCGGATGTATTTGTTTTGCATAACCCGGCTTATGGCACGCTCGATAAACTACCGCGCTTCGGCCACTTTGGTTCGCACGGCCTGCGCGAAGCCGTCGACGAAGTCGCACCGCGCCTTGTGCTGTCGGGTCACGTGCATGAACATTTTGGCCTATTGAAGCTCGGCCAAACCTATTTTCTGAATCCCTCGAACTTTGGCAGCGTCGAAACCATAGAAGGGCACCAGCCCGGTGGTTACTTTGCGCGCTTCACGCTGCAAACGGACGGCGACGGCCAGAAATTTCTGCGCGAAGTGGTATGGTCGCGCCTCGTCGACGGCCACGTCCGCGAAATCTGCGCTGTCAAGATCGACAAGAAGCAACGCGCGACAGAAACCATCACAGAAGCAGCCGAATATGCCGCGATGGGAA
This sequence comes from uncultured Turneriella sp., assembly GCA_964356715.1. Classification (GTDB taxonomy): domain Bacteria; phylum Spirochaetota; class Leptospiria; order Turneriellales; family Turneriellaceae; genus Turneriella. The sequence continues at coordinate 4,261 of CAYHJO010000144.1, forward strand.
AATTTCTGCTCTGATTATGCGTAATCCATTCCCGAAAAATGAAACGTTTAAGAAATTTCTGGGTCTGAAAGACTATTTCCGCAACTTCACCACGAAAGAGACCATGCAGCGCACGCGTGAACTCGCGCGCGCTGCGCGGCTGATTCAATCTACGGGAGAGAAAATCTCGTTTGACCTTCTGGGGTCAGTCAACTTCGGCATGGCCGTCGAAAACTCGGATGTGGATATTGTGATGTATATCGACTGCGGACACGACGAAGAGGCGCGCTACGACAACACGCCGATGCTGCGCATCTACGAATCGCTGTTTTTTGCGACGATTCTGAAAGAGATCAGCCACAACCCGTTCAAACTGCAAATTGTCGATTTTATCAATCTGCGCCGCCTTGACCGCGCGATCAAAGAACCCGGCTTCGACGACGATATTCTCGCGCGCTTTGTGTTCTACCGCACGATCTGCCGCGGCGTGAACAAGCTACCGATTCGCAAATACGAACAGGCAATTTCGGGCAACAAAGAGCTGTTCAAGCGCATCGAAGACCACCTGACAGAAGCGCTGATCGAATTCACGCGTTCATCGAGCCACCGTATGTCGTTCAATAAATACGTCTCACGGCTCAAAGAGCAGGATATCAAAATTCCCCCGTCGATGCTGGAAAAAATCACCGAATACCTGGACACAATTAATAAATAGCCCCAGCCCGGCTTCGGGGTCTGCAAAACAGAGAAACAATGCTGCCTGCGTTCGAACATTTGCTGCAATCGATTCGCGGCTGCAAAGTCTGCGCACCGCATCTGCCTTTTGCGCCCAGGCCGATTGTACGCCTGCACCCCGATGCGCGCATTCTTCTGGTCGGGCAGGCGCCGGGCACGAAAGTGCATGCAACCGGCATACCGTGGAATGACCAAAGCGGCGATAGACTGCGCAACTGGCTCGGCGTTGACCGCAATACTTTCTACAATGAAAAACTGTTTGCCATTATGCCGATGGGCTTCTGCTACCCGGGCAAAGGCAGCGGCGGAGATCTTCCTCCCCGCCACGAATGCGCACCGCTCTGGCACATACGCGTACGCTCGATGCTGCCAAAACTGCAACTGACGCTGCTGATCGGCTCATACGCAGTGCACCACTATCTGCCCGAAGCGGCAAAACTACGCCTGCGCGAGCTGGTGCTCAGGGCGGATTTCAGGCGTGCCAGCTATTTGCCTCTGGTGCATCCGTCACCGCGCAATAAACTCTGGCTGAAACAAAACCCGTGGTTCGAGGCCGATGTCGTACCGCAATTGAGACAGCGCGTGCACGGGCTGCTGGCGCAGCCAGTGCACGCGCGATGCTTTAAATAATTTCCGGCGCCAGCATCTGTTCAAAAGTCTGCGGCCGGCGGATCGTCTGAATTTTGCCGTCGGGCGTGACCAGCAACTCGGGAATCAGCGGGCGCGAATTAAAATTCGAACTCATGCATGAGCCGTAGGCGCCCGCATAGCCGATCGCGAGCCAGTCGGTCTCGGCGAGCTCAGGCAGCTTGCGCGCGCTGGCGAATGTGTCTGTCGATTCACAGACAGGCCCGACCACATCGTAAGTTTCTTCGTTTTGGCGGCGTGTCACCGGCAATATCGGATGGTACGCTTCATAGAGCATCGGCCGAATCAGGTCGTTCATTGCCGCGTCGATGATTGCGATCACTTTACCGGTGCGGTTTTTCAGATGGCGCACGCGCGTCGCGAGAATACCGAGCGGCGCCGAGACAAAACGGCCGGGTTCGAAATGCACTTCAACGGCATCGCCAAAAATTTTCCGCACCTCCGCCGACAGCGCTGCAAAATCAAAATTCACGGCATCGCCTTCGAGCTGCTGGTAATTCACACCAAAACCGCCGCCGAGCGAAATATATTCCAGCCCGGTCTTGAGCGCCAATTGCACAACCGCCATTTTGTCGAACAGAAACTGCGCGGTTTTGACATAGGGTGCTACATCAAAAATCTGCGACCCAATGTGAGCCTGCAGCCCCACGAGCTTCAGAAATGTTGAATTGCCGATGATCGCCAGCGCTTCGCTAAAATCGCTCTCGCTGAGGCCGAATTTATTTTCCTCTTTGCCGGTCGTTATATGGCGGTGCGTGTCAACCTCGACATCGGGGTTAAGCCGTAATGTGACGCGCGCGACCAGCCCCTTCGCTTCAGCGATGCGGTGGATTTCCCTCAATTCTGAGACACTCTCGACGTGCAGGCTGCGGATGCCAAAATCGAGCGCAGCCGTGATTTCGACTTCGGTCTTGCCTACCCCCGCAAAAACGATTTTCTCTGGTTTAAAGCCGGCCTTGAGCGCGCGGTACAGCTCGCCACCGGAAACAACATCCGCGCCGAACCGGCTGTGCGCGGCAATGCGCGACAGAATGGTCAGATTCGATTGCGATTTGACGGAGTAATAAAAACTGCAACCCGGCAGACCCTGTTCGAGCAGCGCCAGGCGTTCGGTGAGTATATTTTCCTGATACAGCCAGAACGGGCCGCGGTATTGAAAATCCGCCAGCAGGCGCTGCGTACAGTCGGCAAGCATCTTCGGCATATCGATGCCGCTCCATTGCAGGGAATTATCTTTATAGCGGAACATTTACAGGCGCCTCAAAAAAAAACAGCATCTGGTCGGTGACGCAGATGCTGACATGCCGTCATCCAAAGCAGCCAGGCATGCGCCTGACTGCCCGGCCCGATTACTTACCGTGTTTCGAGAAGTATTCTTTCGATCCCTTCGTGTCGGCTTTCATCGATGCCGCACCGGGTGTCCAGTTTGCGGGGCAAACTTCGCCGGGGTGCGATTCGGCGAACTGGTCTGCCTGTACCGTGCGCAGAACTTCTTCGATATTGCGGCCGACGTTGTTGTTGTTGATCGTGGCCGATTTCAGGACACCTTTGCCGTCGATGATGAACACGCCGCGCAGGCTGATGCCGGCCTGTTCGATGAGCACGCCATAACTGCGCGCAATGTCTTTCGTGATGTCAGCCATCAGGGGATACTTGATCTCGCCGATGCCGCCTTTATCGCGCGGCACTTCGGTCCACGCCAGGTGGCTGAATTTGCTGTCGACGGAGCAGCCGATCACCTGCGCGCCGAGCTTTTCAAACTCCGCGGCTTTGTCTGAGAAAGCGATAATTTCTGTGGGGCAGACGAAAGTAAAGTCGAGCGGGTAGAAGAACAGTACAACGTACTTGCCCTTATAATCGCTGAGCGATACATCTTTAAAATCTTTGCCCACCAGCGCAGTGGCTTTGAAATCGGGGGCTTTTTCACCAATCATTAACATAAATTCTCCTTATTATACTCAATCTTATTTTAAACTTCGTTTAAAATAAGATTTTCCATGAGCATTGACCAATTTTTTATGCAAAGCAATTGTGGGAGGCTGGCAGGTCGGCTGCTACCCTTTGGTTCGAAGCCAAATACTCTATCCAGATGTGACCGTCTTCGGTCTCTGGAGCGAAATGCGCAGCATTTCGCGGAAGTGCTACAGCCGCAGTTGGTACCTTTGCGCTCGGCAGGAGTCGAACCTGCTACCCTTTGGTTCGAAGCCAAATACTCTATCCAGATGAGCTACGAGCGCTTAACTTTCCTGAGTTAAAAAAGATTTTCAGACACGCGGTCAAACACAACCGCGCTCAGCCGCCCGATTTGCCCGGACCGTTCGCTTTGCAGATGTTGCGAATCAGATCTTCACTGCCCGGTTCGGGTTTCCACAACGCCTTGCCTGTAGCGTCGCGCAGTGTATGCATCTTACCGCCGATCTTGATGGTGATGACGTCGAGCGTGCCCTCTTCTAACGAGCGTTGTGCTTTGATTTCTACCTGGTCGCCGGCACGGAGGGCAATTTTTCGCCTGTGCAAATACCACTTGGGCGCCAGCACCAGGACAACATTCACTCCGCTTCCGGAGACGAGTGTCATGCGCAACAAATAATCCGCCGATCTGCCGCAGTAGTCTTCGTCGACGGCAAGAACCGTGCCGCTATAAAGTTCGGGCTTAGGCGCCGCGCCGAGTGGCAAAAGCAGCAGAAAGACCAGTGCCTGAATTTGTTTCATACGACCAATTGCAGGATTAATCCCTCTGCTGCAAGAATTACACAGGGTCAGCTGAAAATCCTTTGCAAAAATTCCACAACAGGTTCAAGAAACTGTTATGGAATTTTTCCGCAGAGACGTGTTAGAAACGGTACTGCAGCAAAATGCGCAGATCCTGAACGATCTGGCGTTCAACCTGTGAGGCATTCGTCGTAGCCGCGAGTTTGCTTTGCTCAGGGTGCTGAATCAGAGAATAGGAACCGACCTGGGTTTGCGTTGATCCCGTAATATTATTCTCATGCAGCACCGGCACGTCCGAGACGGCATACTCGACCATTGCCTTGATACGGTTCTGGAAATAATACGCTCCCGAAACCGCGACTTCCTGTATCTGGTTCATCAGCAGATTACCGGTCGAATTCCCCACCGTTCTGTTGTCAGACAGAAATCGGTAAATCGTGCCATTGGTTGAACCCGAGTTATAGCCGATTCCCGAATTTCCGAGAGCAATCACGCTATAACGTACCGCAACCTCGATGGGATTCAGTAAGGCGCTGATCTGTGCACGGCCACCCGGTATCGTCATCGTGCCGAATTCGTTGCTAAAAACGGCGGCGCTTGCTTCAATTTCTCCTGACAGCGTCATGCCCGCAACGGGCATACGGGCAACGGCATCGGCGGCAAATTGCTGCAAATCACCCTGCCCGTAAACGCCACCACCTTTCTGCGCAAGGTACGGATTCCACGTCGGGCTCATGATAAGAGAATGTTCTGACATTCTCACCTGGTCTACCGTCGAGTGCCCGACCAAAGAATCCTTTTGATACATGGCGCTGGCATAGATACCGAAAACAAGCTTATCGACGCTCACACCACCCTGGTTGACGGTCAGTATGTCGGCATCTGCGCCGTTCGATATACCAACTTTCGTCACGAGCATCGGCGTGCCGAGCTTCGCAGGGATATATCGTTCCGGCACGTTGCGCCCGCCACCTGCAAAAAGTCCCAAGGCATACGCAAATACGCCAAAATTCCCGTAAAGCGTACCACCGACGTCACGGCCGAGAGTCGTCGCCATATTATTGATCGAACGTCCCGTGAACTGCAGATCGCGCTCGTACACTAACCTTTCACGACCGAAGGGAACAAGCATTTGTCCGAAGCGAAAACGGCTGCCCCAAATCAGCGGAGCGTCTGCGTACAAATCGAGCAATGACATCGAAGCGTTCAGCACCGCGCCGGAATATGTGCCCTTGACTTCTTCCTCGCCACCCAAGGCGACCTCCGCGCGCAGTTTCACTCCCTCGTATTCACCTGTCGTCGTCAGGCGGGCGGTTTTCAGAAACATGAAAGAACGCACATCGTCTTTGTACGGATCATTCAGCGCCTGCACTGTGCCGAGCAGCTGGAAGCTGCCGCCGATATCCAGTTTGGACTTCTCAGTGTTCACCACCTCGATGGCGGACACCCCTGTCACTAAAGCCAGCGCAACGGCCGGCCAACGCAAAAATCTGATCATTTGTTTCTCCTTAAGCTTGTTATTGATTTGATAGCATATTCAGATTAAACTGAATTTCGATTTTGTCGTCAGTCTTTACAGTGCCCATGAAGAGCACGGGCGGTTCGACGCTGTATTCTGACATCAACAAATCTTTTTTGCCGCTCAGCGTGAAGCCGGCACCGGTAATCGTCATGAGTCCGGTGAGCGAAACATTGCGCGACCTGCCGGCGACTGTCAGCACGCCCTGCGCCTTGATCGCCAGCATGTTGTCAGGGCCCGCCGCATCGGTTTTGTATGTAGTCATTTTGAAGGTGATTTCAGGGAACTGGTCGGAGCGCATGGATTTCTGCAGATTTTCATCGAGGCCGGAATGTTCTGATTTGAGGCCGACGACGGGTACGCGCACAGTCCAGGTCGACATTTTCCCCTCAATGACTGCGGTGCGAATGGTTTCCGCGTCGCGTTTTTTCGAGGCAATCTTAAGTTCCCCCTCTGCGACAAATTGCTGCGCGACGCAGGCATACTTATGTAAAGTCGAATCGCCGTTGAGCACGAGCTTACTGCCCGGAGCAGCGGCGTAGCGGATTCGGTCGGCAAACACGTTGCCGCTGCCGCTCAGCAGCAGAAAGAATAACCCAAAGCAGGCTGCTGCGTGAAACGGGATAATGTGACTCAGACGCATGGCGGCATGCGCAGGAAAGGCGCAAATCCGTAAATAAGGATTTTAAGATCTATTAATAGATTGTAAACGCGCCCGCCATTGATGTTGCGGGTAAAGTTGATCTGCTTTTCCCGTTGTCGCATTCTTCCGCGATGCCGGCAATGAGCACTCTCGAAGCCGACAGGGCTGCTTTAAAAGAAGCCATCCGCAAATATTCTTACCGGGAAAACCATACCGAACCGTTCACGCTGGCATCGGGCAAAAAAAGCCCCTACTATTTCGATCTCAAGCAAACACTTTTGCAGCCGCAGTTTCTGGGCCTCTCCGGCCGCGTGGTCGCGCAGACTATCGCGCAGTATTACAAGGGCGATGTAGTCGCGGCCGGGTTAACGATGGGTGCAGACCCCATTATCTATGCAGCTTGCCTCGCTGGAATAAATCCACCCAACCTCATACCGGCCATAGTGCGCAAAGAGGCGAAAGACCACGGCACAGGTAAAAAGATCGAGATGCTGAAAGGCATCGATGCGGCAACACCCTGCGTGATGGTCGACGATGTGATCACGACGGCCGGCTCGACGCTCAAGGCGTTTGCCGCGATGCGCGAAGCGGGCTTTACTGTAAAGCACGCGGTGTGCATTCTCGACCGCGGCGAGGGCGGGCGTGAAGCTCTGGCACAGAACGGCGTCGAATTACTCGCGGTATTCACTGCCGCAGAATTCAGGGAAGCGACGCCCGCGGAGAAATAAAATGCAGGTCATGAAAATTCTGTTCCGCAACGCCGGTTACGCGTTGCTGCTGACGTTCGCCAGCGTCATGATCAACCACGTGCTCGGCTTTAATTCCACGCGCCACGATATTGGCGATATCACGCGCAATGCTGTGACGAT